>JBGAII010000039.1:0-30624 GCA_044225625.1 Rubrivivax sp. | reverse complement strand
TGCCTTGCGGCGGCGTGGCGATGAAGCATTGCTTGCATGCGTGGTCGCGGATCGATTGCGGCGTGCCCTGCGCCAGCAGACGTCCTTCGTGCAGCACGAAGACCTGCGCGCAGCGTTCGGCTTCGTCCAGGTACGAGGTGCTGACGATCACGCTCAGCTGCTCGTCGGCCACCAGCTGCTGCACGATCTGCCACAGCTCGCGCCGCGACAGCGGGTCGACGCCGACGGTGGGTTCGTCCAGCAGCAGCAGCTGCGGCGAGCGCACCAGCGTGCAGGCCAGGCCGAGCTTCTGCTTCATGCCGCCGGACAGCTGGCCCGCCAGGCGCGTGGTGAAGCGGCCCAGATCGGTCATCGCCATCAGCCGCGCATAGCGCGTGCGGCGCGCCTCGGCCGACACGCCGTGCAGGTCGGCATAGAGGTCGAGGTTCTCCTGCACGCTCAGGTCCTCGTAGAGGCCGAAGCGCTGGGGCATGTAGCTGATGCGGTCCTGCACCGCCTGCGGGTCGGCCGCGACGTCGATGCCCAGCACCTGCAGCGAGCCGGCTTCGGCGCGCATCAGTCCGGCGGCCAGGCGCAGCAGCGTGGTCTTGCCGGCACCATCGGGCCCGACCAGCGCGCTCAGCGTGCCGGCACCGACCTGCAACGACACGTCGTGCAACGCCTGCACGCTGCGGCGGCCACCATCGAGCGCGAAGCGTTTGTGCAGCCCCTGGCCGAGCAAGGCCGGCGCGGCCGCATTCACGGCCTGGGTCCCGTGGGGGCGGCGCCGTCGAGCGCGATCTGCACCGTGACCGGCATGCCGAGCCGCAACCGGTCGGCGCCGTCGTCGGCATGGATGCGCACCTCGTAGACGAGGCTGGTGCGGAGTTCGTCGGTCTGCACGGTCTTCGGCGTGAACTCGGCCACCGACGAGATGTAGCCGACACGGCCGTTCAACGGCTGGTCCGGCTGGCTGTCGATGCGCAGCGACGCCGGCATGCCTTCGCGGATGCGGCCGAGGTCGGGCTCGGCCACATAGGCACGCACCCACTTGGGCGAGGTCAGCGCCAGCGACAGCACCGGCCGCGCCGGCGACGCCATGTCGCCCGGCTCCAGCAGCCGGGCGCGCACCACTGCATCGACCGGCGCGCGCAGCTCGGCTTCGCCCAGCTGGTGCTTCAGCAGCGCCAGCGACGCCAGCGCGGCGTCGAGCTGCGCCTGGGCGCGCGCGATGTCTTCCTTGCGCGGCCCGGCCACCACCAGCTGCTGCGCCTTGCGCGCGTTCTCCAGCTGCGCCAGCGCGACCTTGTGCCGCGCCTGCGCCGCGTCCAGGTCCTGCTGGCTGACCGCGCGGCCGGCGGTGGTCTGGCGCACGCCCTGCACGCGCTCCAGCTGCTGCTGCGCCAGTTCGGCATCGGCGGCGGCGGCCTCGACCTGCGCGCGCGCCTGCGCAACCTCCTCCGGCCGGCTGCCGTTCTTCAGGCGCAGCAGCGCCTGCTGCTGCGCGGCGATGTCGGCCTCGGCTTGCGCGACGCGCAGCTGCAGCGTGCGCGTGTCCAGCGTGCCGAGCAGCTGGCCAGCCTTGACGCGGTCGCCCTCCTGCACCGTCAGCGTCGCGATGCGTTCGCTGCCATTGAAGGCCAGCGACACCTGGCGCAGGTCGACGTTGCCGTAGAGCACCAGCCGGTGCGGGTCGACCGGCGTGCGCTCGGCATACCAGGCGGCTGCGGCAAGACCGGCGAGCAGCAGCACGGCACCGAGGATCAGGGGCTTCTTCATGCGGTCGCTTTCGTCGGGTGCTTTCGTCGGGTGCTTTCGTCGGGCGTGACAGCGGCTCGATGGCTGCGCTACACTGCATCATATTGAATTTGAATTTCAATTTCAACTCAAACGACGATGCCGGCTGCAGCGAACAGGAAGCCCCGGGGCACTGCCGCGGGACGCGCGCCACGGCCGGATGGCCAGGCCACGCGCCAGCGGCTGCTGGAAGTGGCATGCCAGATGTTCGCCGAGCGCGGCTATGCCGACACCACCAGCAAGGAGATCTGCGAACGGGCCGGCACGCCGCTGGCGTCGGTGAACTACCACTTCGGCAGCCGCGACGCGCTGTATGCGGCGGTGCTGGTGGAAGCGCACAACCGGGTCGCCAGCCTGGACGACATCGTGCGCGTGACCCAGGGCCCCGGGTCGCCGCGGCAGCGTCTGGCCGTGCTGCTCGGCTTCGTCGTCGATCTGGCCGCGCGCTCCAACGACCCCTGGGCCTTGCGCCTGCTGCTGCGCGAGATCATGTCGCCGTCGGCCGCCGTGCCGGTGCTGGTGGACAAGGCCGTGCGACCGAAGGCGGCGCTGCTGCTGGGTCTGATGGGCGAGGTGCTGGGCCTGCCCGCCGACCACCCCTCGGTGCAGCGCGCCATCGCCTTTACCGTGCTGCCCTGCTTCTTCCTGCTGCTGGCACCGCCGCAGATCGCCCGACGCGTGCTGCCGGCCCTGACGACACAGCACGAGGAACTGAAGCAGGAACTGCTGCGCTACATGATCGGCGGGCTCGAGGCCGTGGCGCACTCTCACCGCCCGCCCGGCGCCGCCCCGCGGCGGCGACCGCGCGCGTAGCCTGCGGCAGCGCCGATCAGGGCTGCAGCCGGATCAGCTGCCCGTCGGCACTGTCGGTCAGCACGTAGAGCCACCCGTCCGGGCCCTGACGCACGTCGCGGATGCGGGCGTTCAGGCCGCCCAGCAGCCGCTCTTCCTTGACGACACGGGTACCGTCCAACTCCAGCCGCAGCAAGGACTCGCCGCGCAGCGTGCCGAGGAACAGGCTGCCCTGCCAGCCGGGGTAGCGGTCGCTGGTCAGGAAGGCCATGCCGCTCGGCGCCACCGACACCGGCACCCAGGTCTTCAGCGGCTGCTCGAAGCCGGGCTTGGGGCCCTCCTCGCCGATGCGCGTGCCGGTGCCGTAGTTGCGGCCGTAGGTCAGCAGCGGCCAGCCGTAGTTGCGGCCCGGCAGCACGCGGTTCAGCTCATCGCCGCCCTGCGGCCCATGCTCGGTGGCCCACAGTTCGCCGCTGGCCGGGTGCAGCGCGGCACCCTGCACATTGCGGTGCCCCAGGCTCCAGATCTCCGGCTTCGCATCCGGCGCGGCGACGAAGGGGTTGTCGGCCGGCACCTTGCCGTCGGCCTCGATGCGCACGATCTTGCCCAGGTGGCTGTCCAGCTTCTGCGCGTCTTCCTTGCGCGAGAAGCGGTCGCCCAGCGTCACGAACAGCCGGCCGTCGCGGCCGAACACCAGTCGCGAACCGCAATGCTGCTGGCTCGACACCTTGGGCCGCTGCGCGAAGATCTTCTGCACCTCGACCATGCGCTCGCCCTGCAGCTTGCCGCGCGCCACCGCGGTGCTGTTGCCGCCTTCGCCGGCTTCGGCATAACTCCAGTAGATCCAGCCGTTGTCGCCGTACTTCGGGTCCAGCACCACGTCGAGCAGGCCGCACTGGCCACCCGCGTCCACCGCCGGCAGGCCGGCCACCGCCGCGCCGACGCGGCCATCGGATTCGACGATGCGCAGGCGGCCGGCGCGTTCGGTGACGAGGAATCGCCCGTCGGGCAGGAAGGCGACAGCCCACGGATTGACCAGGCCGCGGGCCACGCTCACCGGCCGGGGCTCCGCGGCCTGGGCCTGCGTCAACAGGCCACACAGGGCAAGGATCAGGATTCGATGCATGCGGGCTCCTCGTCGGCAGAGGGCCGCATGTTGCCCCAAGGCGCTATGACCCCGCGGCCTCCACGACCATCTGCACGCGCTGCTGGCCCTGCCACTCGTCGACGCTCAGCCGGTAGGCCAGGCGCACCTGCTCGGCCACCGGCTCGGCCCGCCCGAACCAGATCGCATCGCGCACGGCGCCGGCATGGCGCACGCGCAGCTTCAGGTGCTTTTCACCCACCAGCCGCTGCTGCAGCACCTGCACCTCGTCGCAGAACAGCGGCGGCTCGAAGCCCTGGCCCCAGACCTGCGCATCGAGCAGCGCCGCGGTGGCGGGATTGAACCATTCCGCCTGCAGCGGCCCGTCGGTGCGCAGCGTGCGGGTCAGCGTCGCCGGGTCCAGCCATTCACCGGCCACCTGACGCAGGGCCTGGTCGAAGGTGCCGAACTGGGCCTCGGCAATGCTGCAGCCGGCCGCCATCGCATGGCCGCCGAAACGCTGCAGCAGCTGCGGATGGCGCTTGGCCACCAGATCGAGCGCATCGCGCAGGTGGAAGCCGGGGATCGAGCGGCCCGAGCCCTTGAGCCAACCGTCGGCGCCGCGCGCGAAGACGAACGCCGGCCGGTGCAGCCGGTCCTTCAGGCGCCCGGCAACGATGCCGACCACGCCTTCGTGGAAGTCGGGGTCGAACAGCGACAGCGCGCTCGGCGCCTCGTCCTGCTCGCCGGGCATCAGCCGTTCCAGCGCAGCCTGCGCCTGCTCCTGCATGCCGGACTCGACCTCGCGGCGCTGGCGGTTGATGCCGTCCAGCGCCTGCGCCAGCACGGCGGCCTGCTGCGCATCGTCGCTGAGCAGGCACTCGATGCCCATCGTCATGTCGGACAGCCGCCCGGCGGCATTGATGCGCGGGCCGAGCGCGAAGCCGAAGTCGAAGGCTGCGGCGCGCCGCGGGTCGCGGCCGGCGACGCTGAACAGCGCCGCGACGCCCGGCTGCATGCGGCCGGCGCGGATGCGCTTCAGCCCCTGCGCCACCAGGCGGCGGTTGTTGGCATCGAGCTTGACCACGTCGGCCACCGTGCCCAGCGCGACGAGGTCCAGCAGCGCATCCAGCTTCGGCTGTGACACGCCGTCGAAGGCGCCGCGGGCGCGCAACTCGGCACGCGTGGCGAGCAGCACGTAGAACACCACGCCGACGCCGGCCAGCGCCTTGCTCGCGAAACCGCAGTCCGGCTGGTTCGGGTTGACGATGACGTCGGCCTCGGGCAGGCGCACCTGCTCGCCGTCGCGGGCCGGCAGGTGGTGATCGGTCACCAGCACCTGCATGCCCAGCGCACGCGCGTGGGCGACGCCTTCGAAGCTGGCGATGCCGTTGTCGACGGTGACCAGCAGCGCGGGCTGCTTGCGTGCCGCCAGGTCGACGATGGCCGGCGTCAGGCCGTAGCCGTGCACCGCGCGGTCCGGCACCACGTAGTGCAGCTCCTCCGCCCGCGCGCCCAGCAGGCGCAGGCCGCGCAGCAGCACCGCGCAGGCGGTGGCACCGTCGCAGTCGTAGTCGGCCACCACGCACAGCCGTTGCCGGCGTTGCAGCGTGTCGGCGAGCAGCCGCGCCGCCGCGTCGGCGCCGCGCAGCCCCTGCGGCGGCAGCAGGTGCGCCAGCGCGTCGTCCAGTTCCTCGGGCTGGCGCACGCCACGTGCCGCCAGCAGCCGGGCCAGCAGCGGATGCGCGCCGGCCTGCTCCAGCGCGAACACGCTGCGCGGCGGCACGTCGCGCACTTCCAGTCGGGGCATCGTCACGACACCTTCCTTCGCGGGCCGCGCAGGCGGCCAGTACCGTGCCGCAGCATCATCACAGCGTCTCCAGCAGCGGCAGCGGATCGCTGCTGCGCCAGCGCCGCAGCAGCTTCTGCCAGGTGTTCAGCGGCACGCGGTCGTAACGCTGGGCATTGCGCTCGCCGCACAGCGTCAGACTCACGGCCTCGCCGCGCTGCGCGCGCTGCACGAGCTCGGGCAGCCGTTGCGCGTCCAGCGCGTGCCAGGCCTCGCGCCACGCGCTCCAGTCGCCGGCCAGCCAGGGCGCGCGCAGCCGTTCGTCGACCAGCGGCTCGTCGGCCACGGGCTGCAGCGACTGCGTGCGCCCGGTGCCGCTGAGCCAGAACGAGTTCACCGCCAGCGCGCCGCGCGCCTCGCGTTCGGCGTTCAGCGGATGCGTATGCAGCAGCATCTGCGCTTCGCTCTGCAGCCGGCGCAGCGTGGCCGCGCTGCGCCGGTCGGGCAGCCAGCGGTCGATGGCCTGACCGACGACCCGTTCGAGCGCCGCGCTGCGCAGCCCGACCAGCGACGGATGGACCACGTACCAGCGCGCGGGCGCGCCCCAGTGCAGCGTCCAGCCTTCCGATTCGAACAAGGGGCTCAGCGCCTGCCATAGCCGGCGCGACTCGTCCTCGCCCAGCTGCAGCTGCGCCGGGTCGAGCAGCACGATCTGCTCTGCCCCCACCTGCCAGTGGGTCGGCGTCAGCAGGCCCCAGCCCGGGTCCGTGTCGGCGACCGGCAGGCCGTCGGCCCGCGCGGCCCAGGCGGCGAAGGGCAGACCGCCGTCCACCGGCTCCCAGCCGCGGTACGACGCGAGCAGGTGTTCATGCGGCAGGCTGAGCGCGGTGTCGCCGGGCTCCAGCCGCGCACCCGGCACCAACAACGGCAGCAGCCGCTGCAGTTGCGGCAGTTGCAGGGTTCGGATGGCCTCTGCACCGCCTTCCGAAGACGCGGCCGCATAGGGAAGCAACAGGTGCATGGGCCGATTATCCGGGGCGGCGGTGCAGGGCCCGGCCGCCACGGCCCGCTTTCAGCAGCGGGGGTCGGCGAGCGCCGCCGCACGGTCATGCGCCGATGCAGCACATCCTGCAGATGCCGCAGGAGCGCGTCGACGGGCGGGCCACCGGCCCGCGCCGTCGTCCCCGGCGGCTGCCGGATCAGGCCTTCGGCTGCTGGCGGCGGCGCGCCAGGAACGCGAGCGCGCCGAGGCCGGCCAGGAACAGCGCATAACTCTCCGGCTCCGGCACCGCGGCCACGCTCAGCTCGCCGGAATACAGCGCGCTGGACTTGCTGGTGGTGCCCATCAGCGTCAGCACCAGCGGCGTCGAGGCGCTGCCGTCGATGCCGGCGAAGCTCCACTTGCCCACGTTGTTGATCATGCCGGTCACGCCGTTCAGCGAGGCCGAGCTCAGGCTCATGTACTGGCCGCTGAGCGTCAGCGTGAAGTCGTAGATGCCGGAGGCCAGGCCATTGAAGGTGATGACGTCCTTGCCGCCGGCCAGCGTGGTGCCGACACTGTCGAAGGAGGCCACCAGGCCGGAGAAGGTGGCGGTCTGGTCGTCGGCCATCGCACCGCCGGCAGCATGCCAGCAGCATCGAAGTGGCCAGGGTCTTGAGTTTCATCTCGCGAGGTTTCCTGGAAAGTTGAGACTCTTGCAGCGGGCCCGAACCACATGACCGGACCCTGTCGAAGTTTTAGGCCGGCCGGCGCCGGCAGCCCATCCCGCGCGTCGGTGGCGCGCGGCGCCGGCGTGTGACGCAACGCACAATCGGCTGGTAACAAGGGGCCCGACCGTGCGGCCCGCCGCCCGTCGCCGCCCACCGTCACCGGCATCGCTGCCGGCGGCCGTGGGTTAGCATCGCCGCGGCATGAGCCTCCCGTACGAACTGCAGATCGGCTGGCGTTACACCCGCGCCGGCCGCAGCGGGCGGCGCAACCGCTTCATCTCCTTCATCTCCGGCGTGTCGATGCTCGGCATCGCACTCGGCGTGGCCGCGCTGATCATCGTGCTCAGCGTGATGAACGGCTTCCAGAAGGAGGTGCGCGACCGCATGCTGTCGGTCATCGCGCACGTCGAGGTCTTCGAGCCGCGCGGCGCGGCGCTGCCCGACTGGCAGGACACGGCCACGCGCGCCAGGCAGAACCCGCAGGTGATCGGCGCGGCCCCGTTCGTTGCGGCGCAGGCGCTGGTGGCGCGCGGCGACGACATGCGCGCGGCCATCGTGCGCGGCATCTCGCCGGCCGACGAGGCCACGGTCACACCGCTGGCCGCGCAGTTGCGCGACAGCACGCTGTCGGCGCTGACGCCCGGCAGCTGGAACATCGTGCTCGGCGCCGAGCTGGCGCGCAGCCTGGGCGTGCGCGTCGGCGACAAGGTCACGCTGGTCGCGGCCGGCGGGCAGATGACGCCGGCCGGCGTCATCCCGCGGCTGAAGCAGTTCACGCTGAGCGGCGTGTTCGAGGCCGGCCACTACGAATACGACAACGGCCTCGCGCTGATCCATATCGACGATGCCGCTCGCTTCTTCCGCGTCGAAGGCGCCACCGGTGTGCAGCTGCGCCTGCGCGACGTGCATGCGGCGCGCACGGTGGCGGCCGAACTGTCGCGCAGCCTCGGGCCCGACGTGCTGGTGCGCGACTGGACCCGGACCAACCGCAACTGGTTCGACGCGGTGCAGATCGAGAAGCGGCTGATGTTCATCATCCTGACGCTGATCGTCGCGGTGGCCGCCTTCAATCTGGTGTCGACGCTGGTGATGACCGTCACCGACAAGCGCGCCGACATCGCCATCCTGCGCACGCTGGGCGCGAGCCCGCGCTCGATCATGGGCATCTTCATGGTGCAGGGCGCGGCGGCCGGCATCATCGGCACGCTCAGCGGCGTGGCCTTCGGCTTGCTGGTGGCCTTCAACATCGGCGTCATCGTGCCGGCCATCGAGCGCGCCTTCGGCGTCGCCTTCCTGCCCGGCAGCATCTATCTGATCAGCCGCATGCCCAGCGAGCCGCTGGCCAGCGACATCGTGCCGATTGCCGTGATCTCGCTGCTGCTGGCCTTCGTCGCCACGATCTACCCGAGCTGGCGCGCCAGCCGCGTCAACCCGGCCGAGGCGCTGCGCTATGAGTGAACTCGTACTCGGCTGCGCCGGCCTGCACAAGCGCTTCCAGGAAGGCGCGCTGGACGTGCAGGTGCTGCGTGGCGTGGACCTGCAGGTGCGTGCCGGCGAAACGCTGGCCATCGTCGGCGCTTCCGGTTCGGGCAAGAGCACGCTGTTGCATCTGCTGGGTGGGCTGGACGCGCCCAGTTCGGGCCATGTCGAGCTGATGGGCCGGGACTTTGCCGCGATGGGCGCCGCCGAACAGGGCCGCTGGCGCAACCAGCACCTCGGCTTCGTCTACCAGTTCCACCATCTGCTGCCGGAGTTCAGCGCGCTGGACAACGTGGCCATGCCGCTGCGCATCCGTCGTCAGACGCGCACCGAGGCGCGCAGCCGCGGCGCAACAGGCGCTGGCCCAGGTGGGGCTGGCCGAGCGGGTGGCGCACCATCCGGCGCAGCTGTCCGGCGGCGAGCGGCAGCGAGTGGCGCTGGCGCGCGCGCTGGTCGGCCAGCCGGGCTGCGTGCTGGCCGACGAGCTCACCGGCAACCTCGACGGCGAAACCGCCGACAAGGTGTTCCGGCTGATGCTGCAGCTGGCGCGCGACCGTGGCATGGCCTTCGTGCTGGTGACGCACGACCGCGAACTGGCGGCGCGCTGCGACCGCATGCTGACGCTGGTCGGCGGGCGCCTGGACGCGGGCTGAGCGGGCGGCCGTTCGGGCACTGGTTCCGGTACTGTTTCGGGCGAAGGTTCGGGCGGCGGTCTAGGCAGCAAGGGGATTGGCCCCTCCGTACAATTGCACGGTGAATCTGCTGAACGCCGACCTGCACTGCCATTCCGTCGTCTCCGACGGCACCCTGCAACCCGAGCAGCTCGCCACGCGGGCCCGCGCCAATGGCGTCGAGTTGTGGGCGCTGACCGATCATGACGAAGTGGGCGGCCAGCAGCGCGCGGCGGCGGCGGCCCGCGCCGCCGGCATCGACTATCTCAGCGGCTGCGAGATCTCGGTCAGCTTCGCTGGCGTCACCGTGCACATCGTCGGTCTGGGCTTCGATGCCGAGGACCGGGCGCTGCGCGACGGGCTCGCGGCCACGCGCGACGGCCGCGACCAGCGCGCCCGCGAGATGTCGGACGCGCTGGCCCAGGTCGGCATCAAGGGTGCGTTCGAGGGCGCGCTCAAGTACGTCGGCAACCCGAAGCTGATCTCGCGCACGCACTTCGCGCGCCATCTGGTCGACACCGGTGTGTGCAGCGATACCAACGAAGTGTTCCAGCGCTTCCTCACCGAAGGCAAGCCGGGCTACGTGCCGCACCGCTGGGCCGCGCTCGGCGACGCGGTGCGCTGGATCACGCAGGCCGGCGGGCTGGCGGTGATCGCGCATCCGGGCCGCTACCGCTTCACGCCGACCGAGGAGTACGCGCTGTTCAGCGAATTCGCACAGCACGGCGGGCGTGGCGTGGAGGTGGTCACCGGCAGTCACACCACGTCCGACTACCTCAAGTACGCCGACATGGCGCAGGAGTTCGGACTGCTGGCCTCGCGCGGCAGCGATTTCCACGCGCCGGAAGAGAGCCACACCGACCTGGGCACGCTGCCCGATCTGCCCGGACAGTTGACGCCGGTGTGGGCGGCGCTGCAGCACCGCATCCAGCGTGCCTGAGCGCCGGCAGCGCCCGCTGCCGGGCGTGCTGCTGGTGCTGTCGGTGGCGATCAGCTTTGCCGGCATGGACACCGGCGTGCGCGCACTGGCCGGTGCGTTCCCGGTGCTGCTGATGCTGTGGCTGCGCTACGCCTTCCAGGCGCTGCTGATGGCGCTGTGGCTGGCGCTGGCACCCGGTGCCGGCTTCCGCGTCGCGCACCCGCGCTTCCAGCTGCTGCGTGGCAGCCTGCTGCTGTTCACGTCGGCGATGATCTTCTTCGGCCTGCGCTACATGCCGGTGCCGGAGCTGACGTCGATCAACATGCTGGCGCCGCTGCTGGTCACGCTGCTGGCGGCCTGGCTGCTGCACGAACGCGTGGCGCCGCTGCGCTGGGCGCTGGTGGGCGGCGGGCTGCTCGGCGCGCTGGTCGTCATCCGCCCCGGCGGCGGCGTGTTCGGCTGGGCGGTGCTGTTCCCGCTGGCCGGCGCCTTCACCTATGCCGCGTTCCAGGTGCTGACCTCGCGCATGAGCGCGCTCGACAACCCCTACACCACCCACTTCTGGACCGGGCTGGTGGGCATGCTGCTGACCACGCCGCTGCTGCTGTGGCAGGCACCGGCCATGCTCGACGCGGCGCGCTCCGCGACTTCCGGCCAGTGGCTGCTGCTGACGCTGGTGGCCGCGCTCGGCACCGGCGGGCACCTGCTGCTGATCCTGGCGCTGGGCATGGCGCCGACCGCCACGCTGATGCCTTTCCTGTACACGCAGATTCCGTTCGCCACCGGCATCAGCTGGCTGGTCTTCGGCCAATGGCCGGACCGCTGGGCCTGGCTGGGCATGCTGTGCATCATGGCCTGCGGCGCCGCGTCGGCCTGGCTCAACCTGCGCGGGCGACCGGCCACGGCCGCCGCGCCAGCCCTGCAGTCGGCGGCCGCCGACTGAGCGCCTTCGGATCGAAGACGATCGGAGGACCGAGAATCGGGCGATGTCGCAGTACTTCGAGGTCCATCCCGACAACCCGCAGCCGCGCCTGCTGAAGCAGGCGGCGCAGATCCTGGAACAGGGCGGCATCGCGGCCATCCCCACCGACTCCAGCTATGCGCTGGTCTGCCGGCTGGACGACAAGGCGGCGGCGCAGGAGTTGCGGCGCCTGCGCCAGGTGGACGACAAGCACCACCTGACGCTGCTGTGCCGCGACCTCAGCGAACTGGCCAGCTATGCGCGCGTCGACAACCAGCAGTACCGGCTGCTGAAGCTGGGCACGCCCGGGCCCTATACCTTCATCCTGCAGGCGACGAAGGAAGTGCCGCGGCGGCTGAGCCATCCGTCACGCCGCACCATCGGCCTGCGCGTGCCGGACCACAAGGTCGCGCAGGCGCTGCTGCAGACCCTGGGCCAGCCGCTGCTCGGCACCACGCTGATCCTGCCCGGCGAGAGCGAGCCGATGAACGACGCGCAGCAGATCCGCGAGCACTTCCAGAAGACGCTGCAGGCGGTGATCGATGCGGGCGCCTGCCCGATGCAGCCCACCACGGTGATCGACATGGTAGAGGACACGCCGGTGGTGCTGCGCAGCGGCCGCGGCGATCTCGAGCGCCTGGGCCTGGCGCCGACCTGACGCCGGTGCCGCAACCGCGGCCTGCGGCTCAGCGCAGGGCCGCGGTCACCACCATCTCGACCTTCCACTCCGGCTTGGCCAGCTGCGCCTTGACGGTGGCGCGCGGCGGCGCGTGACCGGCCGGCAGCCAGGCCTCCCAGACCTCGTTCAGAACGGGAAAGTCGGCCAGGTCGGTGATGAAGATCTGGCACATCAGGATGCGCGACTTGTCGCTGCCGGCGCGCGCCAGCAGCGCGTCGATCGCCGCCAGCACCTGCTGCGTCTGGCCGCGGATGTCCTGGCTGCCGTCGGCGGCCACCTGGCCGGCGAGGTAGCACACGCCGCCGTGCACCGCCATCTCCGACAGGCGGGCGCCGACATCGAAGCGCTGGATCGGGGAGCTCATGAGTGTCCTTTCTTGTGTCCGTGGTGGCCATGGCGATGGCCATGGGCCGCAGGTTTGTGGTCCGGCGCCGCCTTGGCGCCGAGGCGCGATTCGGTGCCGGCGAACAGCTTGCGCATGTTCGCCTGGTGCCGCCACAGCAGCAGCAGGCTCATCGCACAGATGGCGAACAGCGCCGGCGACACGCCCCAGATCAGCAGCTCGTAGAACGGCGCGAACAGCGCGGCGACGATCGACGCCAGCGACGAATAGCGGAAGAACGCCGCAATGATGATCCAGGTGAGCAGCGTGGCGGCACCGAGCCAGGGGTTCAGCGCCAGCAGCACGCCCAGCGCGGTGGCCACGCCCTTGCCGCCCTTGAAGCCGAAGAACACCGGCCACAGGTGGCCGAGGAACGCCGCCAGCCCGACGAAGGCGACGGTGGTTTCACCCAGCCCCCAAGCGGGACCGTAGACCTGCGCCAGTAGCACCGGCACGTAGCCCTTCAGCGCATCGAAGAGCAGCGTCAGCACCGCGGCCAGCTTGTTGCCGGACCGCAGCACGTTGGTCGCGCCGGGATTGCCGGAACCGTAGTGGCGCGGATCCTGCAGCCCCATGCCGCGGCTGACGATGACGGCAAAGGACAGGGAACCGATCAGATAGGCGGCCAGCACGGCCAGCACGCTGGGCAGGGTCGACATGCGCGGCAGTGTAGCCGCGCCGACCCGCGCCTCAGAGCGCGCAGGTCACCGGCCGCGCGCCGAGTGGCGCACTCAGCACCGCGGGATCGATGCCCACCAGATAACCGCGCCGGCCGCCGTTGATCCAGATGCGCGGCAACGCCAGCACGCTGGCTTCGACGACCACCGGCATCGCCTTGCGCGTGCCGAAGGGCGAGGTGCCGCCGACCAGGAACCCGCTGTGGCGCTGGGCCACGTCGACGCCGCAGGGCTCGACGCTCTTCACGCCGATCGCGCGCGCCAGGTTCTTGGTGCTGACCTGCCGGTCGCCATGCATCAGCACGATCAGCGGCTGCGCCTTGTCGTCCTGCATGACCAGCGTCTTGACCACCGCATGCTCGTCGACGCCCAGCTGCCGCGCCGATTCGGCCGTGCCGCCGTGGTCCACGTAGTCGTAGGGGTGCTCGCTGAAGGCGATGCCGTGCCGGCGCAGCCATTGCGTGGCCGGAGTTTCGCTGACGTGTTTGTCCTTCTTGGCCATGTCATTGCGCCGGGTCGCGGATCTCCCAGCGGATGCGGTCGAGCGCGGCCGCCAGTTCCGGGCTCAGCGCCGTGTCCCAGGCGTCGATGTCCTCGTCGAGCTGGGCGACGCTGGTGACGCCGATGATGGTGCTGGCCACGCGCCAGTTGCGATAGCAGAAGGCCAGTGCCAGCTGCGTGGGCGTCAGACCGTGTTCGCGCGCCAGCGCGTTGTAGCGCCGCGCCGCCGCCAGCGCCTCGGGCCGGCCCCAGCGCTGCTTGCGCATGCTGGCGTAGATCGACAGACGGCCGGGCTCGGCCGGGTCGTCCAGACCGAGCGCGTCGTACTTGCCCGTCAGCAGACCGAAGGCCAGCGGCGAATAAGGCAGCAGCGACACCTGCGAGCGCAACATCAGCTCGTCCAGCCCGTTGTCCACCGCACGATTCAGCAGGTTGTAGGCGTTCTGCACGCTGACGATGCGCGGCAAGCCGGCGCTGTCGGCCAGCCGCACGAACTCGGCCACGCCCCAGGGCGTTTCGTTGCTGACGCCGATGTAGCGCACCTTGCCGTCGCGCACGAGGCGCTGCAGGCCACGCAGCTGTTCGTCGATCGGCGTCACCGGTCGGTCGTTCTTCGGCTCGTGGTACAGCGCGCCGAACATCGGCACGTTGCGCGTCGGCCAGTGCAGCTGGTACAGGTCGATGACATCGGTATGCAGGCGCTTCAGGCTGGCCTCGCAGGACTCGACGATGTCCTGCGCCGTGACGTCGGCGCTGCCGTTGCGCAGCCACGTGTAGCCGCGCACCGGTCCGGCGGCCTTGGTGGCCAGCACGATGCGCGTGCGGGCCTGCGGCCGGCTGCGCAGCCAGCCGCCGAGGATGCGTTCGGTCTCGCCATAACGTTCGGCACTCGGGGGAACCGGATACATCTCCGCGGTGTCGATGAAGTTCAGGCCACGCTCGAGCGCGTGATCGAGGATGCGCTGCGCGGCGGCCGCATCGACCTGGGCTTCGCCGAAGGTCATGGTGCCGAGGCAGATCGGGCTGACGCGCAAGTCGCTGCGGCCGAGGGTGACGTAGTCCATGGGAATCGTGAGCAACGGACGGAAGGCGCGAGAGTGTGCCGCAGATGCCGGTTGGGGGCAGGCAGGCGCCTGCGCCCGGCTCGGGGACAATGCGGCATGAACTGGAGCGCCAGTCAACGCCGCGCGCGCCGGCGCTGGTTTCCGGTCGCGCTGGCGGTGGTGGCCCTGCACCTGCTGCTGGTGGGCCTGTGGCAACGCGCGCTCTACAGCCCGACCGCCCGGCCGGCCGGCGTGCGGCCGCCGCCGGTGCTGGTCTGGCTGCGGCCCGTGCCGCCGCCCGAACCGCCGGCCGAGGCCACCGCACAGCCCGCGCCGCCGCCGCGCCCCCCGCTGCTGCGCCGGCGCAGTCCGCCGGTGCCGGCGCCCGAAGCCGAATCGAAGCCGATCCAGGCCGCCGCCCTGCTCGATCGGCGCCGCGTCGGCGCCGGCGGCCACGGCCAGTTCGGCCACAGCGTCGGCCAGCGCGCCCGGCGGCCGCCTGATGGACAGCGAGGCTACGCGGCGCGCCATCCGCGACGCCGCGCGGTCAACGCTCGACCGGCGAGATGGCGGCCGAGGCCAGCGGCGCCAGCGCGCCGCTCGGCACGCAGGAGCGCCTGGGTCAGGAGATGGCCCGCGGTGCGCGCGGCGACTGCCTGAAGGGCGAATATGCCGGCTCGGGCATGGGGCTGCTGAGCCTGCCGTTCTGGCTGGTCGCGGAGAAGTGCTGCCGCGAGAAGGCCGCGGCGGCCGAGTGCCGCGTCAGCCGCCGAAGCGGCGCAAGGCCTCGCCGGTGACGCGGCAGATGCGCCATTCGGGCAGCAGCGTCGCACCCATGCGTTCGTAGAAGCGGATCGCATCGACGTTCCAGTCGAGCACGCTCCATTCAAAGCGGCCGTAGCCGCGCTGGTTGGCCAGCGCCGCCAGATGCTCCAGCAGGGCCTGGCCGATGCCGGCGCCGCGGTGCGCCGGCTGCACGTACAGGTCTTCCAGGTACAGGCCGGGACGGCCGAGGAAGGTGGAGAAATTGGTGAAGAACAGCGCGAAGCCGACGATGTGGCCGTCGAGTTCGGCCACCCGCGCCTCGGCCACCGGCCGCTCGCCGAACAGGTGCGGCCGCAGGCTCTCGGGCGTGACTTCGAGCAGGTGGGTGAGCTTCTCGAATTCGGCCAGTTCGCGGATCAGGCCGACGATCGCGGCCACGTCGTCCGGCACGGCCGCGCGCAGCGTGGCGCGATGCAGAGAACCGGCCACGGCGCGGATGGCCGCGTCAGCGGAACTCGGATTGCGAGACCGTGCGCACCGCGGGCGGCAGCGAGCCGATGTAGTTGGCCAGTGCCTTCAGTTCCTTGTTGCTGAACTGCTTGACCTGCGCCGACATGATGGCGTTGCCGCGGCCGACGTTCGGATTGCCTTCGACCTTGTACGACTTCAGCGCCGTGAACAGGTAGTCCGGATACTGGCCGGCGATCTTCGGATAGGCGCCGTCGATCGGCTTGCTGAAATCAGCGCCATGGCAGGACACGCACGCGCCCTTGGCCAGCAGCGCGGCCACGTCGGCCGGCGGCGCCGCAGCCGCGGCGGCGGCCTGTGCCGACTCGGTGTAGCTGGCCGCGTAGTACGCGGCCAGGTCCGCCATGTCCTGTTCGCTCAGCGAACCGGCCACCGCGCGCATCGTCGGGTGCTTGCGTTCGCCTCGCTTGTAGGCATCGAGCGCGGCCATGATGTACTTGGCGTTCTGGCCGGCGATCGCCGGCACCTTGTGCACTTCGGGGAAGCTCGACTGATAGCCCTGGATGCCATGGCAGCCGATACAGGTGGCGTTGAGCTTCGCGCCGCGGGCGGCGTCGCCCTTGATCTCCTGCGCCTGCGCGGACAGGGTGGCACCAGTCAGGGCGAGCAGAAGGGTGAGCGCAGTCTTCATCGTCGGGCAGGCAGCAGGATGTCGATCGGGTTGCAAGAAGGCGAGCCCATGGGCTCGCCTTGCGTATGGCGGAAGATTATACGGCCCGCCCTTATACTGGGTTTCGCTTCCCTGCCCATCGTTTCCGCCAGGGCCGCCGCGCCCGCCAGCCTCCTTCAACATGCAAGCACCGACCAAGTTCCAAGGCACCGACAACTACATCGCCACGCCCGACCTGATGCTGGCGGTCAATGCCGCTGCCACGCTGAAGCGGCCGCTGCTCGTCAAGGGCGAGCCCGGCACCGGCAAGACCATGCTGGCCGAGGAGGCCGCCGCCGCGATGGGCATGCCGCTGCTGCAGTGGCACATCAAGAGCACGACCAAGGCGCAGCAGGGTCTGTACGAATACGACGCGGTCAGCCGCCTGCGCGACAGCCAGCTGGGCGACGAGAAGGTCAAGGACATCCACAACTACATCGTCAAGGGCACGCTGTGGCAGGCCTTCACGTCGGAGCAGCCGGTGGCGCTGCTGATCGACGAGATCGACAAGGCCGACATCGAGTTTCCCAACGACCTGCTGCGCGAACTCGACCGCATGGAGTTCTACGTCTACGAGACGCGCGAGCTGATCAAGGCCAGGCACCGGCCGGTGGTGTTCATCACCTCCAACAACGAGAAGGAGCTGCCCGACGCGTTCCTGCGCCGCTGCTTCTTCCACTACATCAAGTTCCCCGACGCCGACACGATGAAGGCCATCGTCGACGTGCATTTCCCGGGGCTGAAGAAGGAGCTGCTCGGCGCGGCGCTGAAGACCTTCTACGACGTGCGCAACCTGCCGGGGCTGAAGAAGAAGCCCAGCACCTCGGAGTTGCTGGACTGGCTGAAGCTGCTGGTGGCCGAGGACATTCCGCTGGAGGCACTGCAGAGCAAGGACGAGAAGGTCGCGGTGCCGCCACTGGTCGGTGCGCTGCTGAAGAACGAACAGGACGTGACGCTGTTCGAGAAGCTCGTCTTCATGCAAAGGCACAATCGATGAGCATGCGACATGCTCATCGATTGCGGTGCAGGCTGACTTCGCGCAGCGAAGTCAAGGCGCGCAGCGCCGGCCGGAACCACAACCGCTGATGGCCTTTCTGCAACCCGTCACGCTGCAGGGCCGGCACGCCTCGCTGCTGCCGCTGTCGCCCGAGCACCTGGCCGGCCTGCAGGACGCGACGCGCGACGGCGATCTTTCGAGCCTGTGGTACACGGCGGTGCCTTCGCCCGAAGGCATGGCCGCGGAGATCGATCGGCGCCTCGGCCTGCTGGCCAGGGATTCGATGCTGCCCTTCACCGTGCTCGATGCCGAGGGCCGCATCGCCGGCATGACGACGTACATGAACGTCGACGGCGCCAACCGGCGCGTCGAGATCGGTTCCACCTGGTATGCGAAGCGGGTGCAGCGCTCGGCCCTGAACACCGAGTGCAAGCTGATGCTGCTGACGCACGCCTTCGAGTCGCTGGGCTGCATCGCGGTGGAGTTCCGCACGCACCGGCTGAACACACAGAGCCGACGCGCCATCGAGCGCCTCGGTGCACAGCTGGACGGCATCCTGCGCTCGCATCAGATCAGCCCCAATGGCAGCCTGCGCGACACCGCGGTGTACAGCATCACCGCCGCCGAATGGCCGACGGTGCGCGCCCACCTGAGATTCCAGCTCGAACGCCCCCGCTAGCCGCCCGTCGCCGCGCGCCGGCAGCCACCGACCATGGCCAAGAAGAACGACCTGACGATCGACACGCTGTGGAAACTGCAGCGCATCGGCGCGCCCAGCCTCGCGCCCGACGGCGCGCAGGCCGTCTGTGCGCTCGCCAGCTATTCGATGGAGGACAACCGGTCCTCGAGCGCGTTGTGGCTGCTGTCCACGCTGGGCGGCAGGCCGCGTGCACTGACGCATTGCGGCGACAAGGACGGCCAGCCCCAGTGGTCGCCGCGGGGCGACCTGATCGCCTTCGTCGCCCGGCGCGAGCAGCAGGGTCGCAAGGACGACGAGCCGCAGCTGTACCTGATCGCGCCCGACGGCGGTGAAGCGCGCCGCGCCGGCCTGGTGCCGACCGGTGTCGAGGCCTTCGCCTGGTTTCCCGACGGCCGGCGCATCGCCATCGTCTCGTGGGTCTGGCCGGACCTGAAGGGCATGGCCGCGCAGGACAAGGCGTTGAAGGCCTTCAAGGAGCGCAAGGAGAGCGGCTACGTCACCAGCCAGGCGCAGTATCGCCACTGGGACAGCCACCTGCCGATGGGCCGCGTGCCGCATCTGCTGGTGATGGACATCGCCACGGGTCGCGTGCGCGACCTGTTCGAAGGCCAGCCCTACGAACTGGTGCGCAGCGACCCGGACCGCAACGCCTTCGACATCTCGCCGGACGGCCGGCGCATCGTCTTCGCCTTCGATGCCGCCGCCGAAAAACTGGCCGGCAACTGCTTCGCGCTCGCCGAAATCGACCTGAAGGATCTGCGCGTGCGCGAACTGGCACGCGACCCGGCCTGGGACATGGGGGCGCCGCGCTACGCGCCCGACGGCGGGCGCGTCGCCTTCCTCGCCAGCCACCAGGGGCGCAAGCACACGATGCCGGCGCAACTGTGCGTGTGGGAGCGCGACTCCGGCGGCTGGGAGGTGGTCAGCGCCGAATGGGACCACGAGCTGAACGCGCCGCTGCTGTGGGAAGACGACGGACAGTCGTTGCTGTTCACCGCCGAGCAGCAGGGGCGCCAGCACCTGTGGCGCTTCGACCTGCCCGACCGCCGCGCCGAGGTGGTGGTGCATGGCGGCACCGTCAGCGCCTTCGACAAACGCGCCGGCACGTTGGTGACGCTGGCCGACTCGGCCGACCATCCGGCGCGGCTGCATGCGCACCTGCCGGGCGAGCCGGGGCGACGCATCGAGGACTTCAACGACGACGTGCTGGCCGGCGTGCGCCTCGGGCGCAGCGAGGAGTTGTGGTTCGACGGCGCGCTCGGCGACAAGGTGCAGATGTGGCTGACCTATCCGCCCGGCTTCGATGCCAAGAAGCGCTGGCCGCTGCTGCACGTGATCCACGGCGGACCGCATGCGGCCTCCGGCGACGGCTGGCACTACCGCTGGAACTGCGCCGCGTTCGCGGCGATGGGCTACGTGGTATGCAGCGTCAACTACCACGGCTCGTCCGGCTTCGGCTACGCGTTCCTGGACAGCATCTCGCAGCGCTATGGCGAGCTGGAGCTGCAGGACATCGAGGCCGCCACCGACACGCTGCTGCAACGGCGCTGGGCCGATCCGCAGCGTGTGTTCGCCGCCGGCGGCAGTTACGGCGGCTACCTGGTCGCATGGATGAACGGCCATGCCGAACACGGCCGCTACCAGGCCTACGTCTGCCATGCCGGTTGCTTCGACTGGACCGCGATGTTCGCCGACGACTCCTTCCCGTGGCATGCGCGCGAGTTCGGCGCGTGGTACTGGGACGATCCCGACAAGGTCAACGCGCAGAGCGCACTGAGCTTCGTCTCTCACATGCGCACGCCGACGCTGGTGGTGCACGGCGCGCTCGACTACCGGGTGCCCGACCAGCAGGGCCTGGCCTACTACAACACGCTGAAGGCGCGCAAGGTCGACGCCCGGCTGCTGTGGTTTCCCGACGAGAACCACTGGGTGCTGAAGCCGCGCAATTCGCGGCTCTGGTACTCGGAGTTCTTCGCCTGGCTCGAGGCGCACGACCCCGCTGCCCGTCCGCGCAAGGCGCGGCGGCCGAAGAAGCCTCAGCCGGCCTGAGTCTGCGGCCGGCCCGGCGCGTCGGCATCGCCGGCCGCGGCCTCCACGCGGTCACGGCCCAGGCGCTTGGCGCGGTACAGCGCGGCATCGGCGCGCGCCAGCAGCCGCGACGGATCTTCCGTCACACCGGCCCATTCGGCCACGCCGATGCTGACGCTGAGCTGCAGCGGCACCTCGCCCAGCCACAGCGGCTGGCCCCGCACGCGCAGGCGCAGCGCCTCGGCCTCGGCCAGCGCGCGCGCCAGGTCGGCGGTCGGCAGCAGCACGACGAACTCCTCACCGCCGAAGCGGGCGACGCGGTCCGGCGTGCGCAACGTCTGCGCCAGCAGCCGGGCGATGTGCGTCAACGCCTGATCGCCGGCATCATGACCGTGGCGGTCGTTCACCGCCTTGAAGTGATCGACGTCGACCATCAGCACGCTGAAGGTGTCGGCGCTGCGCCGCCGGCGGCGTGCATGCTGATCGAGCGCCGCATGCATCGCGCGACGGTTCAGCAGCCCCGTCAGCGGATCGCGGCGCGCCAGGTGGCGCAGTTCGCCGAGCAGGCGGGACACCACCAGCGCCGTCAACGTGGCATGCAGCAGCAGCACCAGCACGACGTAGCCCAGCGCAGAGCCGACGTTCAGCGCACTGTGCACCGTCATCTGCGTCAGCACCGAAGCCGGCGTCAGCAACGCCTGCAGCGACCGGCTGGCGAAACCCACGCCGGCGATCAGCAGCGGCAGCGACAGCAGCAGCGGAAAGCGCCAGCGCAGGTCGTCCCGCGCGTGTCGGCGAAGGTCCCAGGCCGTGCTCAGGTACAGCGTCGCGAGCACGCCGAAGTTCAGCACCGCCTGCAGCGGCCGCCAGGCGACGTCGTCGCCCGGCAGCCCCGCGGCCAGCACCAGCGCCAGCATCAGCGCCGGTGCGGCCCAGCCCATCGGACGGCCGATGTACAACCGGATGCCGCGGCGCAGCGCAACGAGGCTGCACAGTCCCAGCACCACCACCAGCACCGGCGGCGCCCGCAGGTACAGCGCCAGCAGCGCCCAGGTCACCGCGCTCAGCGCCGCATAGATCGACCAGTGGGCCAGCGCCGCACGCTCGGCACGCGCGACATACGCGCCGGCACCCCACAGCAGCGCCGCCACGGCCTGCATCGCGGCGACTTGCAGGAACGCCATCTCCGTGGCGGTGAGCGCAGACAGCATCAGAACGGACGCAGGGTGATGCCCTGCTTATAGCATCGCCATCCTGCCGCCGCATGGCGGTCTGCCCGGGTCCCGGCTATGCTTGCACCCTGGCGCGCGGCACCCCGATTGCCCCGCTGCGCGTCAACCGCTGGGCACCCGCTGCAAAGGCCGCCGACACCATGCTGATCAACTTCTTCTACACGCTGCGCGCGGCCAAGCTGCCGGTCTCGGTGAAGGAATACCTGATGCTGCTCGACGCCATCAAGCAGGGCGTGATCGGCACCTCGGTCGACGACTTCTACTACCTGGCGCGCACCTCGCTGGTCAAGGACGAGGCGCACTTCGACAAGTACGACCGCGCCTTCGCCGCCTACTTCAAGGGCGTGGAGATGCTGACCGACTTCACGCAGGACCTGCCGCTGGAGTGGCTGCGCAAGAATCTGGAGCTCGAACTCAGCGCCGAGGACAAGGCCAAGATCGAGAAGATGGGCTGGGACGAACTGATGGAGACGCTGAAGAAGCGCTTCGAGGAACAGAAGAAGCGCCATGAAGGCGGCAGCAAGATGATCGGCACCGGCGGCACCAGCCCCTTCGGCGCCTACGGCTACAACCCTCAGGGCATCCGCATCGGCCAGGACAAGGGCCGCAACCGCTCGGCCGTGAAGGTCTGGGACCAGCGCGCCTACAAGGACTACGACGACACGCTGGAGCTCGGCACGCGCAACATCAAGGTCGCCTTGCGGCGGCTGCGCCGCTTCGCACGCGAGGGCAACGAACTCGAGCTCGACCTGGACGACACGATCCACAGCACCGCCGCCAACGCCGGCATGCTGGACATCAAGATGATCCCCGAGCGGCACAACAAGGTGAAGGTGCTGCTGCTGATGGACGTGGGCGGCACGATGGACGAGCACATCCACCGCGTCGAAGAGCTGTTCAGTGCCACGAAGAGCGAGTTCAAGCATCTGGAGTTCTATTACTTCCACAACTGCGTCTACGACTTCATGTGGAAGAACAACCGCCGCCGCTTCAGCGAGAAGTTCAGCACCTGGGACGTGATCCGCAAGTACAACAAGGACTACAAGCTGATCTTCGTCGGCGACGCGACGATGAGCCCGTACGAGATCCTGCAGCCCGGCGGCAGCGTCGAATACAACAACGAGGAACCCGGCGCAGAATGGCTGCAGCGGCTGACGCACGCCTTTCCGAAATACGCCTGGATCAACCCCGAACCGATGGGCGTGTGGCAGTACCGGCAGAGCATCGCGGTCGTCCAGCAGATCATGAACCAGCGCATGTTCCCGCTGACGCTGCAGGGCCTGGAAGGGGCGATGCGGTTGTTGAGCAAATGACCTTTCGCGCAGCGCTGTCCCTGGCGCTGTGGTTCCTGCTGGCAACGGTCCTGGGCGGCTGCGGCAGCCTTCCCTTCCCGAACGGTCAGAGGTCGGACGCTGCGCCCCAGGTCAAGCGCGAACCGCAGTTCCGGCTCGAGGTGAATGCGCCGGCGGGCCTGCGCAGCCTGTTGCTGGAGCACCTGGACCTGGCACGCCTGCAACAGGCGGCCGAGGCCGACGCGTTGACGCGCAGCGAAATCGACCGGCTGATCGGCGCCGCCTCGGCGCAGGCCATGTCGCTGCTCGAGACCGAGGGCTACTTCAACCCGCAGATCCAGGTGCGGCGCGTCGAGGACGCCGGGCCGCTGCCGCTGCTGCGCATGGACGTGACCCCGGGCCCGCGGGCAGTCATCGAGCGCCTGACGCTCGAGGTCCAGGGCGGGCTCTACGACGAGGTGGAGGCGGGCAGCGCGGGCGCCGCGGAGCTGCAGGAGGCGTTGCGCAGCGAATGGACGCTGCAGCCTGGCGAACCCTTCCGCCAGGCCGACTGGGACAGCGCGAAGAACCGCGTGCTGGCCACGCTGCGCAGCAACGGCTATCTGGCGGCGCAGTGGAGCGGCACGGCCGCGCAGGTGAATGCCGAGAGCAACACGGTACGCCTGTTCCTGGTGGCCGACAGCGGCGCGCTGTTCCGCATCGGCGAACTCCGCATCGCCGGCCTGGCCAATTTCGACGAGGCGGCCGTGCGGCCGACCGCCAACGAACTGCTGGGCAAGCCGGCCACCGAACAACTGCTGCGCGACGTGCAGGACCGCATCCTCAGCCTCAGCCTGTTCGAGAGCGTGGTCATCGACGTCGACGCCAACGCCCCCGATCCCGCGCAGGCGCCGGCGCTGCTGGCGCTGCGCGAACTGAGCCTGCAGCAGGCGACCTTCGGTGTCGGCTATGCCGACGATACCGGCTTCCAGGCCACGCTCGAGTACGCGCACCGGCGCATCTTCGGCACGCGCTGGACGCTGCTGAACAAGCTGCAGGTCGGCCAGGACCTGAACGCCTGGACCGGCGACCTGATCTCGCACCTTCAGGAAGACGGCTACCGTACGCTGTTCGCCGGCCAGGTGGAGCGTCTGAACAGCGACGATGAAATCCGCCAGTCGTGGTACGCACGTGCCGGCCGCACGCGCGACACGCTGCGCATCTGGCGCCTGTACTACGGCGAGTACACGGTCGCGCGGCTGGAGACCGCGGCCGGCGTCAACGACAGCGCGGCGCTGTCCGCCAACTACCACTGGGTCTGGCGCGACGTCGACGACCTGCGCACGCCGACGCGCGGCAACGTCTGGACGCTGCAGGGCGCCGGCGGTTTCGCCCGCGGCACCACCACGCCGTTGAGCGGCGTCGGCACGGTGGACAGCGGCCCCTTCGCGCGCGCCTATGCCCGGGTGCAGAACTACACGCCGCTGGGCAACAGTTTCTACGGCAGCGCGCGGCTGGAACTGGGCCAGGTGTTCGTCAATGAATCGCTGGCCGTGCCGGACACGCTGCTGTTCCGTGCCGGCGGCGACGATTCGGTGCGCGGTTATGCCTACCGCTCGCTCGGCCCCGAGCTGGGCGGCGTCACCGTCAGCGGCAGCTCGCTGTTCACCGCCAGCCTGCAGATCTCGAGGCCGATCCTGGCCGACCAGCCGGCCTTCCTGTGGGCGGCCTTCGTCGACGCCGGCAACGCCTCGGACGGCTGGAACAACATGCGGCCGGTGCTCGGCTACGGCGTGGGCCTGCACTGGCGCAGCCCGGTGGGCCCGTTGCGCATCGACCTGGCCTACGGGCAGGAGGTGCAGAAGTTCCGGCTGCATTTCAGCGTCGGGGTGGTCTTCTGATGAGCGAACCCGAGCCCCCTTCCGCCTCGACCGCCACGCCACCGCCGTCCGACGCACCGTCGCGGCCGCGGCGGCGCTTCCTGTGGCCGCTGCTGCGCAGCTTCGGCGGCTATCTGTTCGGCGTGGCCTTCGGGCTCGGCCTGCTGGCCGGCGCGCTGTGGTGGCTGCTCTACACCGAAGCGGGCAGCACCTTCCTGCTGGCGCGCGTGCCGGGGCTGCAGGTCAGCGGGCCCAGCGGCAGTCTGCTCGGCGGCTTCGCGGCGCAGAGCGTGGACATGCCGTTGCCCGGCGAAGGCGCCCGCCTGCGCCTGCAGGAGCTGCGCTGGAGTGCGCCACGGCTGCGCGCCGGCAGCGCCGCCCTGTGGCTGAAGGTCGAGATCGACAGCCTGGCCGCGCGTCGCGTGGACCTGGCGTTGCCCGGGGGCCCGAGCACCGACAGCAGCGTGCCGACCGACCTGGCGCTGCCGCTCGGCCTGCAGGTCGACGAGCTGCGTGTCGACGAAGTCCACATCGACGGGCTGGACACACCACTGCGCCAGGCCCGCGCCCGGCTCGCGTTGTCGGCCGACGGCGGGCGGCTGCATCGCGTCGACGCGCTGCAACTGCAATGGGACCGGCTGCGCGTGACCGGGCAGGCGCAGCTGGGCACCGGCGGCACGCTGCCGCTGACGGCCACGCTGCAGCTGTCCCAGCAAGGCGAGGTCCTGGGTGACTGGCAGGCCACGCTGCAGCTCGACGGTCCGCTGGCCGCACCCACGCTGCAGGCCCAGCTGCGCGCCCAGGCCAGCCCGCAACAACCGGTACAGACGCTGGACGCCAGCGCGACGCTGCGGCCCTTTGCGGCCTGGCCGCTGGGCGAGCTGCAGGCCCGCGCGCGCGCGCTCGACCTCTCGGCGCTGCACCGCGATGCCCCGCGCACCGCGCTCGACCTGGAAGCATCGGCCCGCACCGAAGGCAGCGATCTGCCGGCGTCGCTGCAGCTGAAGCTCGGCAATGCCGGCGCCGGCCGCTGGAACGACGGTCGCCTGCCGCTGCGTTCGCTGAGCCTGCAGGTGCAGGCGCGGCCCGACGAGCCGACACGGCTGGAGATCCGCGCCTTCGAAGCCGAACTGGGCAGCGCCGCGGGCGCCGCCGGCCGCATCAGCGGCAGCGGCCACTGGAACCCGGCCGACTGGCGCCTCGACACCCGGCTGTCGGCATTGCGCCCCCTGCTGCTGGACGTGCGGGCGCCGGACATGCGGCTCGACGGCCGTCTGCAGCTCGACGGTCGCGGCTTCGACGCCGGCACCCCGGGCAGCGCACAGGTCGAGGTGCGCGGCAATCTCGACGGGCAGTTGCTCGGCCGTGGTCCGAGCCAACCGGTGCAGCTGCGCGTCAACGGTCTGGTCAGCGCCTTGCGCATCGAACTGCGCGAGCTGCTGGCACAGTCGGGCAGCGCGCAGGCCCGTCTCGACGCGCGGCTGAGCCGGCCCGGCACCCGTGCCGGCTGGGCGCTGCGCGGCCAGGCCACGCTGCGCGATTTCGACCCACTGCCCTGGTGGCCCGGGCGTGAGGATTCGCCCTGGCGCAAGGGGCCGCACCGCCTGAACGCCAGCGCCGACGCCGACCTGACACTGCCGGCCCAGTTCGGCAGCGGCGAGCTGCTGCAGCAGCTCGCCCTGCTGCGTGGCCGGGCACAAGTGCAGCTCGACCCCAGCCAGCTGGCCGGCGTGCCGCTGAATGGCCAGCTGTCGCTGCAGTCCGCCGCGGACGGCAGCAGCAGTGGTCAGCTGCGGCTCGAAGCCGACGGCAACCGCCTGCAGGGCGACGCGCGGCTGCAGAGCCTGCGTGCCGACGGCGGCGGCGACCACTGGACGCTGAAGGCCGATCTGCCGGCGCTGAAGCGCCTGCAGCCGCTGTGGAAGCTGCTGCTCGAGCCCGGCGCAGACGCGCGCCTGAGCGGCCGGCTGAACGCCGAGACCCAGGTCGACGGCCGCTGGCCCGCGGTGGCGCTGCAGGGCCGGCTCGACGGCGACTAGCTGCAGCTCGGCGCCCTGGAGGTGCAACGCGCCGATGCGCGCTGGACGCTGGGCACGCGCGGCGACGCCCCGCTGGACGCGCAGGTCGAACTGACGCAGCTGAAACACGGCCAGCCCTCGGCCGAGCTGCTGAAGCTGCTGCTGAAAGGCACGCTGTCGGCGCACACGCTGGATCTGACGCTGGAATCCAAGGCGCTGCCGCCCGCCTGGGTCGAAGCGGTGCAGGAGGCGCCGCCCGGCACCCGCTCGAAGCGCACGCTGGCCCAGCTGCAGTTGCAGGGCGGCACGCTCGGCACGGCCGCCGCCGGCTGGACCGGCTGGCGCGGCAAGCTGCAGAAGGCCGAACTGCGCGGCGACGCCGCCGGCGCACCGTCCTGGCTGGACATCGGTGCCTTCGGCATCGAGCTGCTGTGGTCAGGCGGGCCGCTGCGCGTGGCGGCCGATGCCGGCCGGGCCCGCCTGCTCGGCGCCGGCCTGGCCTGGAGCCGCATCGCCTGGATCGCCGCCGACCCGGCCCTCGGCAAACCGGCGCAGCTGGATGCCGAAGCCCGGCTCGACCCGCTGGACATCGCGCCGCTGCTGGCGCGCGCGCAGCCGGGTTTCGGCTGGGGTGGCGACCTGCGGCTGGGCGGCCATCTGAAGGTCCGCAGCGCACCGGAATTCAGTGCGGACGTGGTGATCGAGCGGGCCTCGGGCGACCTCAGCGTCACCGACGACGCCGGCACGCGCACGCTGGGCCTGTCGGACCTGCGCGTCGGCATGACGGCTCAGGGTGGCGTCTGGAGCTTCAGCACCGGCCTGGCCGGCAAGACGCTGGGCAGCGCGGCGGGCGCCGTGGTGGTCAGGACCTCACCCAAGGCCACCTGGCCGGCGGCCGACGCGCCGATGGACGGCGTGCTCGAGCTGCGCATCGCCGACCTGGGCGTCTGGGGGCCATGGCTGCCGCCGGGTTGGCGCCTGGTGGGCGGGCTGCACGCCAGCACCACGGTCGGTGGCCGCTTCGGCGCGCCTGAATACACCGGCGAACTCTCCGGCCAGGGCATCGGCGTGCGCAACGTGCTGCAGGGCGTGGACGTGCGCGATGGCGAACTGAAGATCACGCTGCTCGGCGACAGCGCGCGCATCGAGAAGTTCGCCGCCAGCGCCGGCAAGGGCCAGCTCACGTTGCTCGGCGACGCCAGCCTGGGCGCGGCACCGCGCGCCGAGCTGACCCTGCGGCTGGAACAGTTCCAGCTGCTGGGCCGTGTCGACCGGCGCATCGTCGCCAGCGGCGATGCCACGCTGCGCTTGGGCCGCGACACGCTGGCGCTGACCGGCACCTTCGGCGTCGACGAAGGCCTGATCGACTTCAGCCGCAGCGATGCGCCACGCCTGTCGGACGACGTGCAGGTGCAGCGCGGCGGCGCCGAGGCACCGCTGTTCACGAAGGTCGCCGATACCGAGGTGACCGCCATCGAGGAGCGCCGGCGCCGTGCCTCGCTCGACCTGCGCGTGCAGCTCGGCGAGAAACTGCGCATCCGCGGCCAGGGTCTGGACGCCGGCCTGCGCGGCGAGCTGCGGCTGACGGCGCCACAGGGCCGGCTGCGCGTCGACGGCAGCGTGCGCACCGTCGACGGCACCTACCGCGCCTACCGCCAGCGGCTGAACATCGACCGCGGCGTGCTCACCTTCAACGGCCCGATCGAGAACCCGCAGCTCGACATCGAGGCCACGCGCCCGAACCTGGACGTGCGTGTCGGCGTGGCCGTCACCGGCACGGTGCTGGTGCCGCGCGTGCGGCTGTTCTCCGACCCCGACATGTCCGATGCCGACAAGCTGAGCTGGCTGCTGCGCGGCCGCGCCAGCGAAGGCCCGGGCAGCGGCGACACGGCGCTGCTGCAGGCCGCGGCCATGGCACTGATCGCCGGCGACGAACCGACCGTGCTGGACCAGCTGTTCAACCTGTTCGGCATCGACGACCTGTCGGTGCGGCAGAGCGACAACGCGGCCGGCGGCGCGATCTTCTCGGTCGGCAAGCAGCTGTCGCGCAACTGGTACGTGGGTTACGAGCGCGGGCTGAATGCCACCACCGGCAACTGGCAGCTGATCTACCGCATCGCGCAGCGCTTCACCATCCGCGCGCAGTCCGGTGTGTCGAACTCCATCGAGCTGATCTGGAGCTGGCGGTGGAATTGAGTGCCGGCCCGCTGACACCGCCGCTGACCTGGGGTCCGAAGAACGCACCGGCTCGCAGCGGCCGGCCGACGACGCCCAGGCAGCATCGGCTGGCGGCCGGTGCGTGCCAGAATCGCGCCCGCTCTCGCCGTAGTTCAATGGATAGAACGGCCGCCTCCTAAGCGGCAAATACAGGTTCGATTCCTGTCGGCGGGACCAGCCGGACACTCGCCGCCGCCCCTACTTCTGCCGCAGCGCCCGCGACAGCAGCAGCACCGGCAGCAGGCCGACCGCGACAATGGCCAGCGACGGCAGCGCAGCTTCGCCGAGGCGCTCATCGCGCGCCAGGTTGTAGGCCACCACCGCCAGCGTGTCGCTGCCGAAGGGTCGCAGCACCAGCGTCGCCGGCAGCTCCTTCATCACGTCGACGAAGACCAGCAGCGCCGCCGCCAGCGCCGACCGGCGCAGCAGCGGCAGGTGCAGTTGCACGAACACGCGGCGCGGGCCGGCGCCCAGCAGCCGCGCGGTGTCGTCGATGCTGCGCGGCACGCGCGACAGCCCGGCCTCCACCGACTGCAGCGCCACCGCCGAGAAGCGCACCAGATACGCGTACATCAGGCCGGCGATCGTGCCGGTGAACCAGACGCTCAGGCTGAGCTCGGGCCAGCGCTGCTGCACCCAGGCCAGCGGCAGCAGGATGCCCACCGACACCACCGCGCCCGGCACCGCATAACCCAGCGACACCACGCGCGCCAGCAGCGGCAGCGCACCGCCCTCGGGGCGGCGCCGCAGCGCCACGCTCAGGGCCAGCGCCAGCAGCGTGGCGATCAGCGCCGCGATGGCCGACAGGCGCAGGCTGGCGAGTGCCCATTGCACGAAACGCTCCAGCGGCAGGCCGAAGTCCGATGTGTGGGCCTCGACCCACAACATGCGCAGCAGCCAGGCCGCAGGCAGCACGAAGCCCAGCGCCACCGGTGCGGCGCACAGGCCCCAGGCAGCCCACGCCGCCCCGCCGCTCAGCCGCACCGCCCGCGCCTCGGCCGACGGCGCCGATGGCGCGCCGCGCCCGGCGGCAAAGCGCAACCGGCGCTGCGCGCGCCGCTCCGCGGTCAGCAACAGCGCCACGGCCAGCAGCAGCAGCGCGGCCAGCTGCGCCGCAGCGATGCGGTCGTTCATCACCAGCCAGGCCTTGTAGATGCCGGTGCTGAAGGTGTTGAGGCCGAAGTACGAGCCGACGCCATAGTCGGCCAGCGTCTCCATCAACGCCAGCGCGGTGCCGGCGGCGATGGCCGGGCGCGACAGCGGCAGCGCCACCTGCAGCACGCGGCGGCGCAGGCCGGCGCCCAGCAGGCGCGCCGCCTCCATCATCTGCACGCCGCGCTCGGCCAGCGCGGTGCGCGTCAGCAGGTAGACGTATGGGTACAGGCACAGCACGAACAGCACCACCGCGCCCCACAGGCTGCGCACGTCCGGCCACAGCGGGCCCTGCACGCCGAGCAGGCGGCGCAGCCCGCTCTGCAGCGGGCTGCCGTACTGCAGTGCGTCGGTCCAGGCGTAGGCCAGCACGTAGGCCGGCATGGCCAGCGGCAGCAGCAGCGCCCATTCGAAGACGCGCCGGCCCGGAAAGTCGAACAGCGTCACCGCCGCGGCGCAGGCACTGCCCAGCAGCACCACGCCCAACCCGACGCCGGCGGCCAGCGCCGCGGTCTGCAGCACGTAGCCCGGCAGGACCGTCGCGGCCTGGTGCGACAGCGTGTCCAGCGCCTGCGCGTCCAGCGTGAACCACGCCCCCAGCACGCCCAGTACCGGCAGCGCCAGCAGCAGGCACAGCGCGCTCAGCAGCGCGCGCATCCGCAGCGGCACAGGGCCATTGAATTGCGAACCATGCTCATTTCCATTGGCAAATTATCATCGGCAC
>JBGAII010000038.1:0-31268 GCA_044225625.1 Rubrivivax sp. | reverse complement strand
GCCGATGCCGTGCGCGGACAGCGCCGCAAGTTCCTCCTCGAGTCGGCCGAACAGACTCGGATCTCCGCCCTTGAGCCGCACGACCTGGGCGTGCTGCTGTGCCAGCCGCACCAGCAGCGCGTCGATCTCGGTCTGTTGCGCGGCGCGACCGAAGCCGCGCTTGCCGACGTCGATCCAGCGCGCCTGCGGTGCCAGCGCGCGCAGCGCCGGGTCGGTGAGGGCGTCGAACAGCACCACGTCGGCCTGCGCCAGCGCGCGCGCGCCGCGCAGCGTGATCAGGTCGGCCGCGCCGGGGCCGGCCCCCACGAAGGTCACCTTGCCTGCCATGGCCTTCAACGGACGGATTGCACCAGCAGCGCGCCGCTGGTGCGATGGCTGCTCGGATCGACGACGATCAGCGCGCCGGCCACGCGGTTCTGCACGTAGGCTTCCAGCGGCAGCGCCTGCTGCAGCTCGATCACCACGTGGCCGATGTCGTTGACGGCCAGCGCCTGGGCGTCGGTGGGTTCCAGCGTGCCGATGTCCAGGCGGTGGCCGATGCTGGCAATGCGGGCCTGTACCCAGCGGTTGCCATGGCGCACCAGGTACTTGCGGCCGACCACCGCCGGTTCGGTGTCCAGCCAGGCCAGCGTCGCCCCGAAGCGCTGCACCGGCAGCAGTGTCTGCGGCGTGCCGATCCAGTCGCCGCGCGACACGTCGATCTGCCGGTCGAGCAGCACGCCCACCGATTGGCCAGCCTGGCCTTCGGTCACCTCGCTGCCGGCGCGGCGCAGGCCAGTGACGGTGGCACGCTCGCCGCTGGGAAAGATCTCGACTGCGTCGCCGATGCGCACGCGGCCATGGGCAATGCGGCCCCACAGCGTACGCGGCTGGTGCCCGGTGCCGGGTGCGATCTCGCCCTCGCTCGCCTCGCGCGCCACGTACTGCACCGGCAGCAGCAGGGCACCGTCGACGCGCTCCTGAGTGGTCGGCAGGCGGTGCAGCAACTGCAGCAGCGACGGGCCCCGGTACCACGCGGCCTGCAGCGGCTGGGTGACGTTGTCGCCGCGCAGTGCCGATACCGGCACGATGGCCGCGACCTCGATGCCGGCCTGCCTGGCGAACTGCTGAAGCGCCTGGCGCACCGCCTCGAAGGCGGGCTGCGGGTCGTCGAGCGCATCGATCTTGTTGACCGCGAAGACGATGCTCGGCACGCGCAGCAGATGGGCCAGCAGCGCATGGCGGCGCGTCTGCGGCAGCAGACGCAGCGGCTGCGCGCGCCAGTCGATCTTGGTGATGTCCACCAGCACCACCGCGGCATCGCTGCCGGCGGCGGCCGTGACCATGTTGCGCGTGTACTGCTCGTGTCCCGGCGCGTCGGCGATGATGAACTTGCGCTGCGGTGTCGCGAAGTAGCGGTAGGCCACGTCGATGGTGATGCCTTGCTCCCGCTCGGCCTCCAGGCCGTCGGTCAACAGCGACAGGTCCAGCGCCTCGCCCTCGGACTTGGCTTCCAGCATGTCCAGCTGATCGGCCAGGATCGCCCGGCTGTCGTAGAGCAGGCGACCGATCAGCGTGCTCTTGCCGTCGTCGACACTGCCCGCCGTCAGGAAACGCAGCGCGCGGTGGTCGGTGGTGGCCAGCGGCGCGACGGAGCCGGTGGTCGAGGTGGCGTCGTCGGCGGTGGGCCGTTCGAGCAGCGCGTTCATCAGAAATACCCTTCCTTCTTGCGTCGCTCCATCGACGCATCGCTCGTGCGGTCGTCCATGCGCGTGGCGCCGCGCTCGCTGACGGTCACGGTCAGCGTCTCGGCCACGATCTCCACCGAACTGGCGGCCGCGCTTTCCACCGGACAGGTGCAGGTCATGTCGCCGACGGTGCGGAAACGCACCGTGGCGGTTTCGGCGTCTTCGCCGTGCTGCAGCGGGGTCACGTCGGTCACCGGCACCAGCAGGCCTTTGCGGCGCACCACCCGGCGCGGGTGCGCGTAGTACAGGCTGGGAAGCGGGATGTTCTCGCGTGCGATGTAGAGCCAGACGTCGAGCTCGGTCCAGTTGCTGATCGGGAAGGAGCGGAAGTGCTCGCCCGGGCGGTGCCGGGTATTGAACAGCGTCCAAAGCTCCGGACGCTGCTCCTTCGGCTGCCATTGGCCGAAGGCATCGCGATGGCTGAAGATGCGCTCCTTGGCACGCGCCTTTTCCTCGTCGCGGCGCGCCCCGCCGATCAGGCAGTCGAAGCGGTGCGCCTCGATCGCTTCCAGCAGCGCCACGGTCTGGTGCCCGTTGCGCGACTCCAGGGGATGCGACAGGCGTACCGTGCCGCGGCGGATCGATTCCTCCAGGTGGCCGACGACCAGGCGTTCGCCCATCTCGGCCACGCGCCGGTCGCGGAACTCGATCACTTCGGGGAAGTTGTGGCCGGTGTCGACGTGCAGCAGCGGGAAGGGCAGGCGCCCTTTGAAGTCATTGCCCCCGGCGCGAGTCTTGAAGGCCTTCTCGGCCAGGCGCAGCACCACACACGAGTCCTTGCCGCCGGAGAACAGCAGCGCCGGCCGCTCGAAACTGGCCGCCACCTCGCGCAGGATGAAGATGGCTTCTTCCTCGAGCCAGTCGAGGTGCTTGTGGTCGAGCGCGGGCAGCAGGCGCTCCAGGCTCAGCGGCGCATTCATGAATGGGCTTCCTCGGTGTTCTTGGCGACGTGCAGGCCGCACTCCTTGGCCTTCTCGTCCTCCCACCACCAGCGGCCGGAGCGGAAGTCCTCGCCGACGGCGATGGCGCGGGTGCAGGGCTCGCAGCCGATGCTGGGAAAGAACTGGTCGTGCAGCTCGTTGTAGGGCACATCGTGCAGGGCGATGTAGTGCCACACGTCGGCCCAGCTCCAGTCGGACAGCGGGTTGAACTTGATGCGGCCGTCGCCGTCGCGCTCGCTGAAAGGCACGCCGCCACGGCTGGCCGACTGTTCGCGGCGCAGCCCGGTGACCCAGGCGCTGCGCCCTTGCAGCATCACGGCCAGCGGCTGCAGCTTGCGCAGCGCGCAGCAGGCCTTGCGCAGTTCGATGCTCTGGTACATCGGCCGTTCGCCATGGTCGCGCACGAAGTGCAGCACCGCCTGCTCGGCCGGCCGATGGCGCTGCACGCTGAGGCCATAGCGCGACTCGATCTGCGGGATCAGCGCCAGCGTCTGCGCGTGCAGCATGCCGGTGTCCAACGTCGCCACGGCGATGGGCAACTGGTGGCGCGCGATCAGGTCGGTGATCACCATGTCCTCGGCGCCCAGGCTGGTGGCCTGCACGATGGCGCCGGCATGCTCGGTGGCTGCCGATTGCAGCAGCGCCACCGCATGCGCGATGCGCTCCTCGAAGTGCGCGCCGGCGCGGGCATAGAGCGCGATCGCACCCATGTCAGATCCCCTGGCCGGCAAACAGGCCGGATGTGTCGCGTTGTCCCGCGGTGGCCGCGCGGGCCTCGGCCTCCAGGTCGCGGGCGAAGCCCGGCCGCGGCTGGCGTACGTCGCCCTGGTAGTGGCCGGGAAAGAAGCCCAGCGAGCGCACCGCGGCATCGAGGTCCTGGTCGTGGCGCAGCACCACGGCATCGAAGCCGGTGCGCTGCAGCAGCGGCAGCATGTCCACCAGTACATCGCCGACAGCGCGCACCTCGCCGGCGAAGCGGTAGCGGCTGCGCAGCACACGCGCTTGCGAGTAGGCGCGGCCATCGGTCCACTTCGGGAACTGCAGCACCACCAGCGACAGGCGCGCGTCGGCGCCGCCGCGAACATCTTCGGCCAGCGTCTCGATGTCCACCGTGTTCGGCAGCAGGACGCCGGTCGGCAGGCCATGCGGCCAGTGCCCGCGCACTGCGTGCCACTGTTCCAGCGTCAGCAGGCGGTCGGCCTGCGGGTCGGGATGCGGCACCGGGCCGTCCTCGCCGCCCACGCGGTGCCAGCGATCCTGGCGGATGTCGATGAAGCGCATCGGGGTTCTCCTTCAGGCCGCGCTGTCGGCGGTGGCCGCGGCGCCGGCGGTACTGCGGCGCACGGCGTCGGCCGCGGCGCGGAACGGCGCGGTCCCCAGCCGACGGCTGGTATCGATGAACAGCTCGCCGGACCGGCGCTCACGACGGTAGGTCTCGACGACCGCCTCGATCACGTCCGGCACTTCGTCGGCCGCGAAGGATGGCCCGATCACCTTCCCAGGGGCGGCCTCGCCGCTGAGCGTGCTGCCATCGGAGCCGGCAACGGTGATCTGGTACCACTCGGCACCGTCCTTGTCGACGCCGAGGATGCCGATGTGGCCGCTGTGATGGTGGCCGCAGCTGTTGATGCAGCCGCTGATGTGCAGGTCGATGTCGCCGATGTCGTAGAGCCGGTCCAGGTCCTCGAAGCGCTCGGTGATGGCCGCGGCCACCGGGATCGAGCGTGCATTGGCCAGCGCGCAGAAGTCGCCGCCGGGGCAGGCGATCATGTCGGTCAGCAGGCCGATGTTCGGCGTCGCGAAGCCGGCCTCCCGCGCCGCCTGCCACAGCGCCGGCAGTTCGTCGTCACGCACCCAGGGCAGCAGCAGGTTCTGGTCGTGGGTGACGCGCAGTTCGGCATGGCTGAAGCGCTCGGCCAGTTCGGCAGCGCGCTCCATCTGGTCACCGGTGGCATCGCCGGGCGGCAGCCCCGGCCGCTTGAGCGACAGCGTCACCGCTCGGTAGCCGGGCAGCTTGTGCGCATGCACGTTGCGCTCCAGCCAGCGCGCGAAGGCCGCGGGCAGCGCATCCGCCGTCGGCAGCGGCGACGGCTTGCGCTGCGGGTCCACACCCTCGGGCCAGCGGAAGCTGGCGGCGACACGCTCCAGCTCGGTTTGCGGAATGATGTGTGCGGCGCCGTCGCGGTCGTCCTGCAGGATGTGGCGGAACTCGGCGTTCACCGCATCGAAGAACTTCTGCCCCTCCGCCTTGACCAGGATCTTGATGCGCGCCTTGTAGAGGTTGTCGCGCCGGCCGAGACGGTTGTACACGCGCACGATCGCCTCGATGTAGACGAGGATCTGCTGCCAGGGCACGAACTCGCCGATGACACTGCCGATGATCGGCGTGCGCCCCATGCCACCGCCGACCAGCACCTTGAAGCCGACCTCGCCGGCATCGTTCTTCAGCAGCCGCAAGCCGATGTCGTGCCAGCCGATGGCGGCGCGGTCCTCGTGCGCGCCGGTGACGGCGATCTTGAACTTGCGCGGCAGGAAGGCGAACTCCGGGTGCAGCGTGCTCCACTGGCGCAGGATCTCGCAGTAGGGCCGCGGGTCCACCACCTCGTCCGGTGCGATGCCGGCCAGCGCGTCGCTGGTGATGTTGCGGATGCAGTTGCCGCTGGTCTGGATGCCGTGCATGTCGACCTCGGCCAACAGGTCCATCACGTCGGCGGCGCGCGCCAGCGGGATCCAGTTGAACTGCAGGTTCTGGCGCGTGGTGAAATGTCCGTAATCGCGGTCGTACTCGCGTGCGATGCGCGCCAGCTGGCGCAACTGGCGGCTGCTCAACTCGCCATAAGGCACGGCGACGCGCAGCATCGGCGCGTGGCGCTGCACGTACCAGCCGTTCTGCAGACGCAGCGCCTTGAACTCGTCTTCCGGCAGCGCGCCATCGAGGTGGCGGCGCAATTGGTCGCGGAACTGCGCGGCGCGGGCACGCACGAACTGGCGGTCGAACTCGGTGTACTGGTACATGGAACGGGATCGGGCTGCTGCGGTGCGGCGTGCATGCCATTCCGAAGCCGGCCGTTGAGGCTGACGGGCGGCAGTCTAGAAATGCTCCATATATTTGAGAACTACATAAAAGTTGATTGCATATGTCGGTAGAGAATGAAGTCGCTTGGCCGCGGCGGCGGGTTCTGGCCGGAATGGCCGCGATGCTGGCGGGATGCCAGAGCCCGCCGAAGGCCCCGGCGCCGCCCGCGCAGCCGGAACTGCCTCCCGCGCTCCCGCCGACGGTTCCCCGGCCGGCGCCAAAGCCACCGCAGATCGGCCTGGCATTGGGGGGCGGCGCCGCGCGGGGCTTTGCGCACATCGGCGTGATCCAGGTCCTGGAGGAAGCCGGCATTCGCCCGGACCTGGTCATCGGCACCTCGGCCGGCAGCCTGGTGGCCGCGCTGTACGCGTCCGGCAAGAGCGGAGCCGAGCTGGCCGCGTTGGCCCAGTCGATGGACAGCGGCGCCATCGCCGACTGGGCCTTTCCCGGCCGTGGGCTGATCCGCGGCGAGGCCTTGGCGCGCTACGTGCGCGAGCACACCGGCGGCAAGCGCATCGAGCAGATGCGGCTGCCGCTGGGCATCGTCGCCACCGACCTGGACAGCGGCGAAGGCATCGTCTGCCTCGAGCGCCGTGCCGGCGGTGTTCCAGCCGGTGCGCATTGGCGCCCGGGAGTACGTCGATGGCGGCCTGGTGGCGCCAGTGCCGGTGCGCTACGCGCGGCAGATGGGCGCGCAGTTCGTCATCGCGGTGGACATCAGCGAGGCGACGGAAGGCGCGGCCACCGGCGACGCGATGCGCATGCTGCTGCAGACCTTCTCGATCATGGGACGCAGCATCAACCGCTTCGAACTGGCCGAGGCCGACATCGTGCTACAGCCCCGGCTGCGCGGTGTGTCCGGCGCCGACTTCACGGCGCGCACTCGGTCGATCCAGGCAGGCCGCGAGGCGGCACTGGCTCAACTGGCCCAGATCCGGCTGCGCATCGTGGAACAGACCCACTGAGACGGAAGCAAGCTCAAAGGGCAAAAAGAAAGCCCGACCGAAGCCGGGCTGAAGATACCTTGCAAGGGGTAGCCACAAGGTACCGAGGAGTCAACCATCCACAATTGCCATGGCCGGAAGGACCACGACGACGGTCTGATGCGTTGCCGCCCCGGAAAGTTCAATCAAGAACCGTGGCGTCCCCCGGACATCAGGCGGCGCGCTTGGCCTTGCCAGCCTGGCTGGCCTTGACGGCGGTGTTGGTCACGGCCGTGAAGTTCGCTTCGGCCACATCGGCGGCCTGCTTGGCAGCCTTGCTGATGCTTTCGTAGGCGTTGTTGGCGGCGGCCATGGCCGACTTGACCAGCGCCACGGCGTTCTCGCTGCCGGCCGGCGCATTCTTCAGCGCGGACTCGACGGTCGAGGCCAGGTTCTTCTGGGCGTCGGCGAACTGGGCCTCGGCGACCTTGCCGAATTCGGCCTGGGTCGAAGCGGCGATGTCGTACAGATGGCGGCTGTAGGAAGCGGCCTTTTCGGCGGCCGGCTGCAGCATGCTGGCCTGCAGGGCCAGCAGTTCCTGCGCGTCCTTGACCGACAGCGCGGCGCGGGCGTTTTCAGCCACTTCGCCCAGCGCGGCCTTGGCCACTTGCAGGTTCAGCTCGACGAGCTTCTCCACGCCTTCGAAGGCCTTGCCGGTCAGGCCGAAAAGGGTTTCGACATTGGCCTTGTGGGCGGCCACGACTTGTTCAGCGGTCAACATGGTGCAATCTCCGGGTTGAATGAAAGGGTTCAGCTTCAGCGGTCTATGCTGCACTGCAACATGGGTCGAAGTATAAAGATCCCATTGGCGATTGCAAGACATTTTTGCTGCGCCGCAACATTACTGGTGAGCGATCCCTAATTCGACGCATGCAGGCCTTTCATTCAGATCAATTCAGCCTGCCGCTGCCGGCCGGTCACAGCTTTCCGATGAGCAAGTACGGCATGCTGCGCGAAGCGGTCGAACGCGAGCTGCCGCTCATCCGGGTCAGTGAAGCGCCGCCGGCCACCGATGGCGAACTGGCACTGGTGCATGCGCCGCACTATGTGCACGCGGTGGCCGAGGGGCTGCTGTCGGCCGCGCAGCAGCGCGAGATCGGCTTTCCGTGGTCCCCGCGCATGGCCGAGCGTGCGCGGCGTTCGGTCGGCGCCACGATTGCCGCCGCGCGTGCCGCACTCGCCGAAGGCCTGGGTGCCAACCTGGCCGGTGGCACACACCACGCGTTTGCGGACCGCGGCTCAGGCTATTGCGTGTTCAACGACGTGGCGGTGGCCGCGCGGCTGATGCAGGCCGAGCAGCATCGGCTGCGCCGCGACCTGCTGCGCGTCCTGGTGGTGGACCTGGACGTGCACCAGGGCAACGGCACCGCGGCGGTCTTCCGCGACGACCCAACGGTGTTCACGCTCTCGCTGCACGGGGCGAAGAACTTCCCGGCGCGCAAGGAACTGAGCGACCTGGACGTCGAACTGCCCGACGGTTGCGGCGATGCCGAGTACCTGGCGGCACTGGACGCGGCGCTGGCCGAGGTCTGGCACCGGCATGCGGATGGGACACCCGGGCTGGCGTTCTTCCTGGCCGGCGCCGATCCGCACGAGCAGGACCGGCTCGGCCGCCTGAAGCTCAGCTTTGGCGGCCTGGCCGAGCGCGACCGGCGCGTTTTCGCCGCACTGCGCGAGCGTGGCATTCCGACGGCGGTGTCGATGGCCGGTGGCTACGGCCGCGACGTCGCGTCCACGGTGGCGGTGCACTGCCGCACGCTGCAGGAAGCGCTGCACAGTTGGCAGCAATGGCTGCCGCAGACCGGCCCGCGCAGCGCCTGAGGCGTCGGGCAGGCGAGGATGGAAGAATCCGGCGCATGACGACGCCATCCGACGCTTCACGCCTGCAGATCCTGGTTGCGCGCCAGGTGTTCGACGAGACCCTCGAACGCCTTGCAGCCTACGCCGAGCTGCGCCACAACCAGGCCGACGCCGTCTGGAGCCAGGACGAGCTGATCACGCAGCTGCGGGGCATCGACGGCGTCTTCGTCACCGGCACCGAGACCATCGACGCGCGCCTGCTCGACGCCTGTCCGCGGCTGCGTGCGGTGTGCTCGATGGCGGTGGGCTACAACAACATCGATGTCGCGGCCTGCACGGTGCGCGGCGTGCTTGTCAGCAATGCGCCCGACGTGCTGACCGAGACCACTGCCGACTTCGGCTTCGCGCTGATGATGGCGGCGGCCCGCCGCATCACCGAGAGCGAACGGTTCCTGCGCGACGGCCGCTGGACGCGCTGGGGACACGACATGTTCGCCGGTGCCGATGTCCACGGCGCCACGCTCGGCGTGCTGGGCATGGGCCGCATCGGGCAGGCGATCGCGCGGCGAGGGGCCCTGGGCTTCGGCATGCCGGTGCTGTATCACAACCGCTCGCGCTTGGATCCGGCGATCGAGGCCACGCTGAGCGCACGCTACGTCAGCAAGGCGGAGCTGCTGCGCGACAGCGACCATCTGGTGCTGGTGTTGCCCTACAGCCCGGCCGCGCACCACAGCATCGGCGCGGCGGAACTGGCGCTGATGAAGCCCACCGCCACGCTGACCAACATCGCGCGCGGCGGCATCGTCGACGACGCCGCGCTGGCCCAGGCGCTGCGCGAGCGGCGCATCGCCGCGGCCGGGCTGGACGTGTTCGAAGGCGAGCCGGCGGTGCATCCCGAACTGCTGCAGTTGTCCAACGTGGTGCTGACGCCGCACATCGCCAGCGCCAGCCTGCCGACTCGGCGGGCCATGGCCCGGCTGGCGGCCGACAACCTGCTTGCCGCGCTGGGTGTCGGCCCCGACGCCGGACGACCACCCACGGCCTTGAACGCCCAGGTGCTGCGGACGGGCGTCGGCCGCGCCGCGAAATAGCGCGGCTTCACCCGGCTGCTCTGCGGGTTGGGGCTGCCTGTGCTTCGCACAATCGCGGCGTGGACCCTCTGAAACTGTCCGTCGTCATCGTGCTCGCGCTGGGCGCAGCCGCCTGTTCGGGCCCGAACGTGCGCTCGCTCGGCAATGGCGACGGTGCACCCGCCTATACGCTGCGTGGCGACAGCCTGGCGCAGATCGAGGCCGAAGCCAACCGGTTGTGCAGCCGCGGCTACGTGCTGGTGCGCAGTGCGCAGAGCTATGCGCCGGCGCAGCCGGACGACAACGCGGCCACGCAATGGCTGCAGCAGGCGGGGTTCTGGCTGTCGGGCATGGCCGGCAACCAGGCGCAGGCCACGATCCTCTGCCGGGCCTGAGCGGCGGGCCGCGGCGGCGGCCCTGAGAGAATCGGGCCATGAATGAATGGCTGGTTCCGGGCTTGCTGGCGCTGATCGTGCTGCTGCTGTCGTGGCTGCTGCTGCAGCCGAGGTCGCGCAAGGACGCCGAGCGCCTGGAACGCGAGCTGCGCACCGAGGTGCAGGACAGCGCGCGCGGCACACGCCAGGAACTGGCCGGCCACTTGTCGCTGTTCCAGCAGACCTTGCTGACGCAGAGCGGGGACGTGGCACGCACGCAGAACGAGCAGATCGATTCCTTCCGCACCCAACTGGCGACGATGCAGCAGCAGGTGGGCGAGGCGCTGCACGCGGCGACCCGCTCGCTGGCCGCGCAAAGCCAGGCGGCACGCGATGCACAGGATGCGGCGCTGAAGCGCCTGTCCGACAGCCTGGGGGCGCAGCTGCAGGCGCTGTCGGCGGCCAACGAGCGCCGCCTGGCCGCGCTGCAGGAGGGCAACGAGAAGAAGCTCGAGCAGATGCGCGCCACCGTCGACGAGAAGCTCCATGCCACGCTGGAGCATCGTCTGGGCGAAAGCTTCAAGCAGGTGGCCGACCGGCTGGAGCAGGTGCACAAGGGCCTGGGCGAGATGCAGACGCTGGCCCGCGACGTGGGCTCGCTGAACCGCGTGCTCAGCAACGTCAAGACCCGCGGCATCTTCGGCGAAGTGCAGCTGGCCGCGCTGCTCGAACAGGTGCTGACGCCGCCGCAATATGCGGTCAACGTCGCCACCGTGCCGGGCAGCACCGAACGCGTCGAATTCGCGATCCGCCTTCCCGGACAGCGCGACGACGGCCAGCCGCTGTGGTTGCCGATCGACGCCAAGTTCCCGCGCGAGGACTACGAGCGTCTGCTCGACGCGCAGGAGCGCGCCGACCTGCCGGCGATGGAAGCGGCGGCGCGCGGCATCGAAACCCGGTTGCGGCTGGAGGCGCGAAGCATCCGCGACAAGTACGTTGCCCCGCCGCATACCACCGACTTCGCCATCCTGTTCGTGCCCACCGAAGGTCTGTATGCCGAGGCGCTGCGCCGCCCGGGGCTGGTGCAGGCGATGCAGGCGGAGCACAAGGTCATGCTCGCCGGCCCGACCACGCTGCTGGCCACGCTGAACAGCCTGCAGATGGGCTTCCGCACGCTGGCACTGGAAAAGCGCAGCGCCGAGGTCTGGGAGGTGCTGGGCGCCGTCAAGACCGAGTTCGGCAAGTTCGGCGAGGTTCTGGCCAGGACACGCAAGAAACTGGAAGAAGCCACCAGCACCATCGACCAGGCCCAGACCCGCACCAACGTGATGACGCGCCGGCTCAAGCAGGTCGAGGCGCTGCCGGAGGCGCGTGCGCTGCAACTGCTGCCCGGTCCGCAGGACGATGCGGACGCGCCCGAGGCGCCGCGTGCCTGACCAGGGCGAGCCGGCGCGCACGCGCTTCGGCCAGCTGCTGCTGTCGCTGATCATCGGTCAGATCGGCCTGCACGCGACCATGGCCGGCGTGCGCATGGCCGCGCCGCTGCAGGCGCTGCGCGACGGCCACAGCGCGTGGCGCGTGGGCGTGCTGATGGCGCTGTACGCGGCGGCGCCGGTGCTGCTGGCGCTGCACGCCGGCCGCATGGCCGATCGCCACGGCTATCACCGGCCGGTGCACCTAGCGGAGGGCCTGTCTCTGGCCGGCGGGCTGTTCGCGATGGCCTCCACCTTCGTCGGTCCCGGAGCGCGCTTCCCGCTGCTGGGCGTCTCGGCCGTGTTCGTCGGCAGCGGTGCCAACCTGGGGCTGATCGTGATCCAGCGTGCTGCCGGTCAGGCCGGCAGCAACAACACCGAGCGCATGCGCATGTTCAGCTGGCTGGGCATCGCACCGTCGTTGTCGAACGTGGTCGGTCCGGTGGCTGCCGGTTTAATGATCGATGCCGGCGGCTTCCGTGCCGCCTATGCGCTGATGCTGGCGTTGCCCCTGCTGACGCTGTGGTGTTCGCGCCGCGTGCCCCCGGAAGTCGGGCGCGCCAGCTCGCAGCCGGCGGCGCAGGCGCGGCGCAGCGCCTGGTCGGTACTGCGCGCGCGCGGCATGAAGCGGTTGATGCTGATCAACTGGCTGCTGTCGGCCTGCTGGGACGTGCACATGTTTGCGGTGCCGATCCTCGGTTTCCAGTACGGTTTCAGCGCATCGACACTGGGCTTGATCATCGGCAGCTTCACGCTGGCCGTCAGCGGCGTGCGGCTGCTGATTCCGCTGTGGGCTCACCGGCTGCGCGAGGTGGCGATGCTGCGCGCCGCCATGCTCGGCACCGGCATGGTGTTCGCGCTGTATCCACTGGCTCAGTCACCGTGGATGATGGGCGGTTGCGCGCTGCTGCTGGGGCTGACGCTGGGTTCGGTGCAGCCGATGATCATGTCCTCGCTGCACCAGTTGACGCCGGACGGACGCTATGGCGAGGCCATCGCGATGCGCTCGATGGTGATGAACGCCTCGAGCACGGCGCTGCCGCTGTTCTTCGGTGTGGCCGGCACGGCGCTGGGCGCGGCGGCGCTGTTCTGGCTCGTGGGCGGCGCGGTGGCGGCAGGCTCGTGGACCGCGCGGCGCTTGCCGCTCGAGAACTGAGGGCGAGCTAGAAACGGAGGCCGGCCGGCGGCTGCACCGGCGTGGCTGGTTCGGGGCGTGCGCGCGTATTCGCCGCAGAAGCCGCGGCCGATGCCGCCGGCGCCGGTCGGCGCGCGACCATCGGCGTGGCTGCCGGAGCCTGCCAGTTCTTCGGCAGCTGGGATTCGCGCGGATAGCCTGCGGCGTCGAGGTAGGCGTTCCATTCCTGCTGCGACAGGCCACGCAGCGCCTGCGTGCCAATGCTGAGCGACGGCACGCTGCGGCTGGCCACGGCGCGCTCCATCGCCACGGCATCGTCCTCGGTGACGACCAGCTTCTCGGTGAACGGAATGCCACGCTGCTCAAGCAGCTGGCGGCCGGCGTCGCAGGGCGCGCAGTTGCTGGCGCTGTACAGCACCACGGGATAGCGCGTCGATGCCTGCCGCAGCTGCTGCGGCAGCAGGTCCTGCGGTGCGGGTTCTTCGCTGGCTGCGCCGCTGCGTTCGATGGTCGTCACGCGCGCCTTGTCGTCGACCGGAGGTCGATCGGTGTAGGTGACGCGGCCGTCGGGGCCGACCACCTTGTACAGCGCCAGGGCCGGCAGCGCGGTGCAGCTCAGGACTGCGGCCAGCACGGCACGGCGATGGCGGGGCGACAGGTGAGGGCGCATCCGCCTACCTTAATGCATGTCCGGCCGGTGCCGGCGTGAACTATTCGGCAACCGCGCGCTCGGCCGCCTCGACGGTGTTGACCAGCAGCATGGCCCGGGTCATGGGGCCGACGCCACCCGGCACCGGCGTGATCCAGCTGGCGACCTGGCGCACGCCCTCGTAGTCCACGTCGCCGCACAGCTTGCCGGCGTCGTTCTGGTTCATGCCGACGTCGATGACCACCGCCCCGGGCTTGACCATGTCGGCGGTGATCGTGTTGCGCCGGCCGACCGCGGCCACCAGGATGTCGGCCTGCCGCGTCATCGCGCCCAGGTCCGGCGTCGCACTGTGGCAGATCGTGACCGTGGCATGGGCCTGCAGCAGCAGCATCGCCATCGGCTTGCCGACGATGTTGCTGCGCCCGACCACCACCGCATGCTTGCCCTTCGGATCGACCCCGGCCGACTGCAGCATGCGCATGCAGCCGTAGGGCGTGCAGGGCCGGAAGCCGGGCAGGCCGATCATCAGCGCACCCGCGCTCTGCACATGGAAGCCATCGGCGTCCTTGCGCGGCGAGATCGTCGCGATGACCTTGTTGGTGTCGATGTGTTTCGGCAGCGGCAGCTGCACCAGCATGCCGTGCACCGACGGGTCGGCATTCAGCGCTTCGATGCGCGCCAGCAGTGCCGCTTCGCTCAGGTCGGCCGGATAGCGGTCGAGGATGAAGCGCATGCCGACGCTTTCGCAGTCGCTGCCCTTGTGGCGCACGTAAGTCTGTGAGGCCGGGTTGTCGCCGACCAGGATCACGGCCAGTGTCGGCTGCAGGCCGCGGCTGCGCAGGGCCGACACACGCTGCGCCACTTCGGCGCGAACCTCGGCCGCAAGGGCCTTGCCGTCGATGATCTGTGCAGTCATGTGTTCTCCGAGAAGCGAAGACCCCCGCTCGGGCTGCGGGCCCTCAGTCGACCGCAGCGGGTCCGGCTGTGCGGGCTTGCAGGTGGCGCCCCGTGAGGCGGGGCCAGCCGAGGGGTGGGTAGGATCAGGCCTTGCTCTGCGCGCCGAGCGCAATCTTCAGCAGGTCGGCCACCGTGTTGGCGTTGAGCTTCTCCATGATGTTGGCGCGATGCGCCTCCACCGTCTTGATGCTGATGCCCAGGTCGTCGGCGATCTGCTTGTTCAGCCGCCCGGCCACGATGCGCTCAAGCACCTGCGCCTCACGCGTGGTCAGCCGCGACAGCAGCGCATCACGGCTGGCCTGTTCCTGGTGCTGGCTGAAGGCGCTGCGTGCCTGATCCAGCATGCGCTCCACCAGGCCGAGCAGCTCTTCTTCCTTGAAGGGTTTCTCGATGAAGTCCATCGCGCCCTTCTTCATCGTCGTCACCGCCATCGGCACGTCGCCATGGCCGGTGATGAAGACCACCGGCAGCGGGCTCTTGCGCTCGATCAGCCGGTCCTGCAGCTCCAGACCGCTCATGCCGTCCATGCGGATGTCGGCGATCAGGCAGGCGACCTCGCGCGGGTCGAAGCGCGACAGGAAGGATTCGGACGAGTCGAAGCACTTGACCCGATAGTCCTTGCCCTCGAGCAGCCATTGCAGCGAATCGCGCACGGCCTCGTCATCGTCGACGACGTAAACGGTGCCCTTCTTGGGGATCAAGCTCATCAGGAGGCCACGGTGGTGTTCGGGGAGGATTCGCGCAGCGGCTCGTTGGGCGCGCTGGCGGTATCGCTGCGGACCGCAACCTCGACCGGCAGGGTGAAGGAGAAGCGGCAGCCCGTCACGGCGTCGCCATTGTAAAGGTTCTGCGCACGCATCCGGCCGCGGTGCGACTCGACGATGCTTCGGCACAGCGACAGGCCGATGCCCAGGCCTTCGGCCTTGGTGGAGAAGAAGGCCTCGTAAAGCCGCTCGATGACCTCGTCCTTCAGCCCCGGGCCGCTGTCGGTGACGCTGAACTCGATCACGCCGCCTTCTTCCGGCGTGTGACGCGGCACCACGCGCAGTTCGATGGTGCGGCGAGGCGCGGTCAGCTGCGCGCTGTCGATGGCTTCGGCCGCGTTCTTCAGCAGGTTCATCAGCACCTGCTCGATCAGGATCGGATCCACCTCCAGCGGCGGCAGGCGCTGGGCGACGTAGGTGTGGATGGCCACGTTGCGTCGACGCAGTTCGATGCTGGCCAGCTCGACCGCGTCTTCGACGATCTGCCGCGCATGCGCCGGCTGGCGCTGCGGCTCGCTCTTCTTCACGAAGGCGCGGATGCGGCGGATGATCTGCCCGGCGCGCTCGGCCTGGCGCGCCGTCTTGCGCAGCGCCGCCAGCAGGTCGGGCTTGTCGATGGAGTCGGCATCGACACGCGAGACCATGCCGTTGCAGTAGTTGGTGATGGCGGTCAGCGGCTGGTTCAGCTCGTGCGCCACCGAACTGGCCATTTCGCCCATCGTCACCAGCCGGCTGGTCACCTGGGCCCGGTCGGCCTGCTGCGCGGCCTGTTCCTCGGCGCGCAGCCGGGCCGTGATGTCGGTGGCGATCAGCATCTGCGCCAGCCGGCCGTCGGTCCACTGCAGGTAGCGCGCGCGGACGTCGAACCATTTCTGCAGCGGGGCGACGAAAACCTCGCGCGGATCGGACCCGGTTTCGGTCAGTTCCTGCGCCGGCAAACCGGACAGGCCGTCGACCATGTCCTCGGCATCGGCCACGGCCTGGCCGCTGTCCAGGTTGCCCGTCAGCAGTGCGTGGCCGCCGGCATCGGCGCCGAACCACAGCCGGTAGGAGCGGTTGGCGAACAGCAGCTCGCCCTGCGGCACCGACAGCACCGACACCGACGCGTCCAGGCCTTCGAGCACCGTGGTGAAGCGCTCGTGCGAGGCCGACAGCTGGTCACGGATGCGCTTGGCCTCGGTGATGTTGGTCATCGAGGTCATCCAGCCGGTCTGCTGGCCGCGCGGGTCGATCAGCGGCGAGACGTACATGCGCGCGTCGAACAGCGAGCCGTCCTTGCGCATCACCCGCACCTCGATGCCGCCGGCCGGGCTGCGGCCGCTGAGCTCCTGCTGCAGCAGCCGGCCCATCTCGTCGACACGGTCCTGCGGCCAGTAGGGGAAGGGCGGCAGCCGCCCGCGCGGCCTCGGAGAAGCCGGTCATCGCGCAGAACGCGGCGTTGACGTAGGTGATGCGCCCGTCCAGGTCCATCGCCCGCATGCCGGTGAGCATCGAGTTTTCCATCGCACGGCGGAAGTTCGTTTCCTGCACCAGCGCAGACTGGATCTGCGCGCGCCGGCGCAGATGTCGCCAGCTGCCCAGCAGCATCCACACCGTCAGCACCGACAGCGCGACGACCATCCAGAACAGCGTGTTGCTGATCAGGCCGATCGAAGTGCGGTAGCCCTGGCCACGCAACAACAGGCCGTTGATGGCCGGGGCGAGCGGCAACTCGTAGACGATCGGAGCGGAATGCACGGCCGGCTGTCCCGGCATCGGCGTGACGGTGCCGGCCAGGATCTGCTGGCGGTCGTCGACGACGCTCATCGAATGCCGCGTGGCAATGTCCGGCGGCACGAAATGGCGCAGCAGTGCTTCGACCGAGTACTCGACCATCAGGCTGCCGGCAAAGGTGTTGCGCGCCACCAGCGGCACGTGCACCTGAATCACCGGGACACCCATGGCGTCGATGAAGGTGCCGGAGTACACCGGCTGGCGCAGTTCGCGCGACTGGGCGAAGGCGACGCCGGGTGGGTTCTGCAGTGCGCTGTCCGGCAGCGACGGGTCGTCGGCCTCGCCGGGCGCGCGGTCCTCGCGGTACAGCGTGGCCCAGCGCCCGGCCTTTCGCTTGCGATTGGCGTCGATCCAGACGAACTGCGTGACCGCCGGTCGCTCGCGCACGAAGGCCTGGGCCTGGCCGACGAAGTCGTCGATGTCGGTCTCGCGCTTCATCAGCTCGCTGGCCATGCGCACCAGCTGCTCCTGGTTCTCGATCAGATGCAGCCGCAGCTGCTGCTGGACGATTTCGGTGTCGCGCTTCAGCGACTCGGTTTCGCGTTCGACTTCCTCGTTGCGCAGGTACCAGAACGCCGAAATGATGGCCGCGAGGAAGAGCATCACCGACACCAGTGGCGCCAGCGTGACGAAGCGGTCCTGGCTGGCGGCGGGCTGCAGCACCCACCAGCGTCCGAGCAGACGCCTGAAACGCAGCCAGGTCGACGACAGCGGCTTGGCGTGGACGAGCGTGGTGGGCATACCGGACATTATCCGGGCGCCGTCTTGGTGAGCGCGGCACTCGTCCGCCACACCCTCGGTATGCCGTAATATGAAATCAAGTAGCGCTATTTGAAATTTGCTGCGGGGTATGCGACACTTCGCGCCGCTGCAAGAATGCCCGTCAAACAGACACAGGAGACACCGATGTCCGCCATGCCCGAAGCTTCCCCCGTGCCCGCCACCGGCGATGCCGACGCCCAGGAAACCCGTGAATGGCTGGATGCGCTGGCCGGCGTGATCCAGGCTTCGGGTGGCGAGCGCGCGCACTTCCTGCTGGAGCAGTTGATCGAAGAAGCCCGGCAGCGCGGCATCGACATGCCGTTCTCTGCCACCACCGGCTACGTCAACACCATCGAGCCTGAGGACGAAGAGCGCAGCCCCGGCAATCTCGACCTGGAAGGCCGGCTGCGCGCCTACATGCGCTGGAACGCGATGGCGATGGTGGTCAAGGCCAACCGGCTGGACCCGGCCGACGGCGGCGACCTGGGCGGACACATCAGCTCCTTCGCGTCGCTGGCGCACATGTTCGCGGCCGGCTTCAACCATTTCTGGCACGCCGAGAGCGAAGGTCACGGTGGCGACCTGCTGTACATCCAGGGCCACAGCGCGCCCGGCATCTATGCCCGTGCCTTCATGGAAGGGCGCATCAGCGAGGAGCAGATGCTCAACTTCCGTCAGGAGGTGGACGGCAAGGGTCTTTCCAGCTACCCGCACCCGAAGCTGATGCCGGAGTTCTGGCAGTTCCCCACCGTGTCGATGGGCCTGGGGCCGCTGATGGCCATCTACCAGGCGCGCTTCCTGAAATACCTGCATGCCCGCGGCATCGCCGACACCAGCAACCGCAAGGTCTGGGTGTTCTGCGGCGACGGCGAGATGGACGAACCCGAATCGCTCGGCGCGATCGGCCTGGCCTCGCGCGAGAAGCTGGACAACCTGATCTTCGTCGTCAACTGCAACCTGCAGCGCCTGGACGGCCCGGTACGCGGCAACGGCAAGATCGTGCAGGAGCTGGAAGGCGAGTTCCGCGGCGCCGGCTGGAACGTCATCAAGCTGCTGTGGGGCAGCAACTGGGACCCGCTGCTGGCCCGCGACAAGGACGGCGCGCTGCGCAAGATCATGATGGAGACGCTGGACGGCGACTACCAGGCCTTCAAGGCGAACGACGGTGCCTTCGTGCGCAAGCACTTCTTCGGACGCGACCCGCGCACGCTGGAGATGGTGGCCAAGATGAGCGACGCCGACATCTGGGCGCTGCGCCGCGGCGGCCACGATCCGGCCAAGGTCTACGCCGCCTTCCACAAGGCCAACAGCCACCAGGGCCAGCCGACCGTGCTGCTGGTCAAGACCGTCAAGGGCTACGGCATGGGCGGCGCCGGCGAGGGCAAGAACACCGCGCACCAGACCAAGAAGCTGTCGGACGACGACATCCGCTACATCCGCGACCGCTTCAACATTCCGATCCCCGACAGCGAGCTGCCGAAGATCCCGTTCTACAAGCCGGCCGACGACACGCCGGAGATGAAGTACCTGCACGAGCGCCGCAAGGCGCTGGGCGGCTACCTGCCGCACCGCCGCACCAAGGCCGACGAACACTTCACCGTACCCTCGCTCGAGACCTTCAAGCCGGTGCTGGAAGCCACCGCCGAGGGCCGCGAGATCAGCACCACGCAGGCCTACGTGCGCTTCCTGACGCTGCTGCTGCGCGACAAGGCGCTGGGCCCGCGCGTGGTGCCGATCCTGGTGGACGAGGCGCGCACCTTCGGCATGGAAGGCCTGTTCCGGCAGATCGGCATCTACAACCCCGAAGGCCAGAAGTACACGCCGGTCGACAAGGACCAGGTCATGTACTACCGCGAGGACAAGGCCGGGCAGATCCTGCAGGAAGGCATCAACGAGGCCGGCGGCATGGCCAGCTGGATCGCCGCGGCCACCAGCTACAGCACCAACAACCGCATCATGGTGCCGTTCTTCGTCTACTACTCGATGTTCGGCTTCCAGCGCATCGGCGACCTGGCCTGGGCGGCCGGCGACATGCAGGCACGCGGCTTCCTGCTGGGCGGCACCAGCGGCCGCACCACGCTCAACGGCGAAGGCCTGCAGCACGAGGACGGTCACAGCCACATCCTGGCCGGCACCATCCCCAACTGCATCAGCTACGACCCCACGTTCGCGCACGAGGTGGCGGTGATCCTGCACCACGGCCTGAAGCGCATGGTCGAGAAGCAGGACAACGTCTACTACTACCTGACGCTGCTGAACGAGAACTATGCGATGCCGGGCCTGGTGGCCGGCACCGAAGAGCAGATCATCAAGGGCATGTACCTGCTGGAGGAAGGCGCCGGCGACAAGAAAACGCCGCGCGTGAACCTGCTCGGCAGTGGCACGATCCTGCGCGAGTCGATCGCCGCGCGCCAGCTGCTGGCCAGCGACTGGGGTGTGGCCGCCAACGTCTGGAGTTGCCCCAGCTTCAACCAGCTGGCGCGCGACGGCCAGGATGCCGAGCGCTGGAATCTGCTGCACCCGACCTCGGAGGCGCGCGTGCCCTTCGTCGCGCAGCAGCTGCAGCCGCATGCCGGCCCGGTGGTCGCGTCCACCGACTACATGAAGAACTATGCCGAGCAGGTCCGCCCCTTCATGCCCAAGGGCCGCGCCTACCGCGTGCTGGGTACCGACGGCTTCGGCCGCAGCGATTTCCGCAGCAAGCTGCGCGAGCATTTCGAGATCAACCGCCACTACATCGTGATCGCCGCGCTGAAGGCGCTGGCCGACGAGGGTGCACTCCCGGCCGCCAAGGTGGCCGAGGCGATCAAGAAGTACAGGATCGACACCGAGTGCGTGAACCCGCTGGACGCCTGAGTGCCGCACAACAAGGAGACGAACATGGCTGTGGTGGAAGTCAAGGTTCCCGACATCGGGGATTTCAAGGAGGTCGAGGTCATCGAGCTGCTGGTCAAGCCCGGTGACACGGTCAAGGCGGAGCAGTCGCTGATCACGGTGGAGAGCGACAAGGCGTCGATGGAGATCCCGTCGTCGCATGCCGGCGTGATCACGGAGATCAAGGTCAAGCTCGGCGACAAGGTCAGCGAAGGCAGCCTGCTGTTGTTGCTGGACGGTGCACAGACCGCCGCGGCACCGGCACCCGCGCCGGCGTCCACTTCTGCCGCACCTGCGGTGGCAGCGGCTGCGGCATCGGCCGCGCCCGCCGCGCCTGTGCCTGCCGCGGCCGCGGGCGGTGGCCTGGTGGACATCGTGGTCCCGGACATCGGCGACTTCGACGAGGTGGCGGTGATCGAACTGCTGGCCCAGCCCGGCGACACGGTGGCTGTGGAGCAGAGCCTGATCACGGTCGAAAGCGACAAGGCGTCGATGGAGATCCCGTCGTCGCATGCCGGCGTGTTGAAGGAGCTGAAGGTCAAGCTCGGCGACAAGGTGTCGAAGGGCACACCGATCGCCGTGGTCCAGGCCGCGGCCGGCACCGCGCCGGCTGTTGCCGCGGCGGCGCCTGCGGCGGCTGCGGCCAGTGCGGCGGCGGCCGCACCGGTCGCCGCAGCGGCGGCGGCACCGGCACCGGCTTCCGCGGCCGCACCGGCTGCCGCGCCGCATCAACCGGTCGCGCCGACGGCCGGGCTGCCGCATGCCTCGCCGTCGGTGCGGCGCTTTGCACGCGAACTCGGCGTGCCGCTGGATCAGGTCAAGGGCAGCGGGCCGAAGGGCCGCATCACCCAGGCCGACGTGCAGGGCTTCGTCAAGGGCGTGATCGTCACTGCGCAGGCGGCGCCGAAGGCGGCCGCGCCCGCGGCGGCGGGCGGCGGCATCCCGGGCCTGCTGCCCTGGCCGCAGGTGGACTTCGCCAAGTTCGGGCCGGTGGAGCGCAAGGAGCTGTCGCGCATCAAGAAGCTCAGCGGCGCCAACCTGCACCGCAACTGGGTGATGATCCCCCACGTCACCAACAACGACGAGGCGGACATCACCGACCTGGAAGGCTTGCGCGTCCAGCTGAACAAGGAAAACGAGAAGGCCGGCATCAAGGTGACGATGCTCGCCTTCGTCATCAAGGCGGTGGTCGCCGCGCTGAAGAAGTTCCCCGAGTTCAACGCCAGCCTGGACGCGGCGGCCGACAACGCGGCACTGATCTACAAGCAGTACTACCACATCGGCTTTGCCGCCGACACGCCCAACGGCCTGGTGGTGCCGGTGCTGAAGAACGCCGACCAGAAGGGCCTGCTGCAGATCGCGCAGGAGATGGCCGATCTGTCGAAGAAGGCGCGCGACGGCAAGCTGGGCCCGGCCGACATGACTGGCGGCTGCTTCTCGATCAGTTCGCTGGGCGGCATCGGCGGGACCACCTTCTCGCCGATCATCAACGCGCCGGAAGTGGCCATCCTGGGGCTGTCGAAGAGCTTCCAGAAGCCGGTGTGGGACGGCAAGCAGTTCGTGCCGCGCCTGACGCTGCCGCTGTCGCTGAGCTACGACCACCGCGTCATCGACGGCGCGGCCGCGGCGCGCTTCAACGCCTATCTGGGCCAGCTGCTGGCGGACTTCCGCCGCATTGCCCTCTGACGCCGGGAGACCCACGATGGCACTCATCGAAGTGAAGGTCCCCGACATCGGCGACTTCAAGGACGTGGCAGTGATCGAACTGCTGGTCAAGCCCGGTGACACGGTCAAGGCGGAGCAGTCGCTGATCACGGTGGAGAGCGACAAGGCGTCGATGGAGATCCCGTCCTCGGCCGCCGGCGTCGTCAAGGAACTGAAGGTTGCAGTGGGCGACAAGGTCAACGAAGGCTCGCTGCTGCTGCTGCTCGAGGGCGCGGCGTCCGCTGCGGCATCGCCCCCCGCTGCAGCGCCGGCAGCCGTCGCGCCTGCCGCGGCACCGGCTGCGGCGCCGGCAGCGGCTTCGGCCGCCGCCAGCTACACCGGTGGCGCCGACCTCGAGTGCGACATGCTGGTGCTGGGCGCCGGGCCGGGCGGCTATTCGGCCGCCTTCCGTGCGGCCGACCTGGGGCTGAAGACGGTGATCGTCGAGCGCTATGCCACGCTCGGCGGCGTGTGCCTCAACGTCGGTTGCATCCCGAGCAAGGCGCTGCTGCACGTGGCCGCGGTGATGGACGAAGTCAAGCACTTTGTCGACCTGGGCGTCAGCTACGGCGCGCCCACCGTCGACGCGGCCAAGCTGCTGGCGCACAAGAACAAGGTCGTCGGCAAGCTGACCGGCGGGCTGACGGCGATGGCCAAGATGCGCAAGGTGACGGTGGTGCGCGGCTATGGCGTCTTCGTCGACCCGCACCATGTGCGGGTCGAAGAGACCACCGGCAGCGGCCAGGACAAGACCGGCAAGACGCAGACCATCCGCTTCAAGCACTGCATCATCGCCGCCGGCTCGCAGGCGGTGCGGCTGCCCTTCCTGCAGGCCAACGGCTTGGATCAGGACCCGCGCATCGTCGATTCCACCGGCGCGCTGGAACTGCGCCAGACGCCGAAGCGCATGCTGGTCATCGGCGGCGGCATCATCGGCCTGGAGATGGGCACGGTCTATTCCACGCTCGGCGCCCGGCTCGACGTGGTGGAAATGCTCGACGGCCTGATGCAGGGCGCCGACCGCGACCTGGTCAAGGTCTGGCAGAAGCTGAACGCGCCGCGCTTCGACCACATCATGCTGAAGACCAAGACCGTGGGCGCCGAGGCCACGGCCGATGGCATTCGCGTCAAGTTCGAGGGCGCCGACGGCAAGGCCAGTGAAGGTGTCTACGACCTGGTGCTGCAGGCCGTGGGCCGCAGTCCCAACGGCAAGAAGATCGGCGCCGACAAGGCCGGCGTGGCCGTCAGCGACCGCGGCTTCATCCCGGTGGACGTGCAGATGCGCACCAACGTGCCGCACATCTTCGCCATCGGCGACATCGTCGGCCAGCCGATGCTGGCGCACAAGGCGGTGCACGAGGCGCACGTCGCGGCCGAGGTGGCCGCCGGCGACAGCAAGGCCGCCTTCGACGCACGAGTGATCCCGAGCGTGGCCTACACCGATCCCGAGGTGGCCTGGGTCGGTCTGACCGAAGACGAGGCCAAGGCCAAGGGCATCGCGATCAAGAAAGGCCTGTTCCCGTGGACGGCCTCGGGCCGGGCCATCGCCAATGGCCGCGACGAGGGCTTCACCAAGCTGCTGTTCGACGCCAGTCCGGAAGGTGGCCACCGCATCCTCGGCGGCGGCATCGTCGGCACCCATGCCGGCGACATGATCGGCGAGATCGCGCTGGCCATCGAGATGGGCGCCGACGAGGTCGACATCGGCAAGACGATCCACCCGCACCCGACGCTGGGAGAGAGCATCGGCATGGCGGCCGAGGTGGCGCACGGCAGCTGCACCGACCTGCCGCCACAGCGCAAGTAGGGCCCACGTCGATGCGCGAAGCGTGCCCTTGGCACGCTCTGCCGCAGCGGCCCGGCGGCCGCCCTCAAGTCCGCGACGGGGGTGTCGAAGGGAAGGACAGGCCATTCGCCTGCCTTCGTCCTTCGCATGCCCCGTCTGCGCACCGCGCTGGTTGCCGCCTTCGTCGCCGCGCTGCTGTGCAGCGCGGGCCCCGGCGAGGCCGTGCCGGCGGCGCCGCAGGGCTACTGGCCGTGGCTGAAGTCGCTGCGCGGCAGCGATGCACTGCTGCAACTGCGGGCCGTCAACCAGTACGTCAACCGGCACATCGCCTTCGCCACCGACCAGGAGGCCTGGGGCGAGGTCGACTACTGGGCCAGCCCGCTGGAGGCGCTGCGCAAGGGGCGCGGCGACTGCGAGGACTATGCGATCGCCAAGTACTTCAGCCTGCTGGCCGCGGGCATGCCGGCAGCGCGGCTGCGCCTGGTCTACGTGCGCGCCCGATTGGACGACGGCGAGGTGCAGGCGCACATGGTTCTGGCCTACCAGGTGCCGGCCGGCGACGAGGTGCTGGTCCTCGACAACCTGGTCGAGGACGTGCTGCCCACCACGCAGCGCAGCGACCTGAGCCCGGTGTTCAGCTTCAACAGCGAAGGCCTGTGGCAGGGCCTGAGCGCGACGTCGGCCGGCGACCCGTCGGCGCGCCTGTCGCGCTGGCGCGAGGTGATGCGAAAGGCGCGCGCCGAAGGCTTCCATTGAGCGAAGATCGGGGTCGATGATGACGCTGACTCGCCAGGTCTGGCTGATGCTCTTCGGCGTGCTGCTGTTCGCGCTGATCGGCAGCGTGGCCACGCACACGCTGATGGCGCGGCAGTCGCTGCAGACTCAGCTGCAGGTACGCAACGACGATGGCGCGATGATGCTGGCGCTGGCGCTGTCGCAGCAGCGCGGCGATGCGGTGCGCATGCAGCGGGTGGCGGAGGCGCAGTTCGACACCGGCAAGTACCGGCGGCTGCGCCTGGCCCGCGACGATGGCAGCGTGCTCTTCGAGCGCGAACTGCCGGAACGCGCCGGCTCGGCGCCGGCGTGGTTCGTCGGCCTGCTGCCGCTGTACGTGCGTCCGGGCGAAGCCCAGGTGTCGGACGGCTGGCGCCCTGTGGGCAGCCTGCAGTTGTGGAGCCAGGGCAGCTGGGCGCTGGACGCGCTGTGGGCCGGCTGTGTGCGCATGGCCGGCTGGCTGGCGGTGCTCGGTCTCGTGGCGGCGGGCATCGCCGCGCTGGCGGTGCGTGCATGGCGGCGGCCGCTCGACGCCGTCGTGGCGCAGGCCCAGGCATTGGAGGAACGCCGCTTCGTCATCGCCGATGAGCCGCGCGTGCCCGAGCTTCGGCGGCTGACGCGCAGCATGAACTCGCTGGTGCGCCGCCTGCAGGCGCTGTTCGAGCAGCAGGCGGCTGCGCTCGACGAGCTGCGGGCGCAGGCCCACAGCGACACGGTCACCGGTCTGCCGCTGCGCCGCCATTTCCTGACGCTGCTCGACACGGCGCTGCGTGCCGAGAACCACCGCGGTGCCGGGCTGGTGCTGGTCAGGCTGCGCGGGCTGGACGCCATGAACCGGCGCCTCGGGCACGAGGCCACCGATCGACTGCTGGCCGCGCTGGCGCAGGTGCTTCAGTCCTATCCGCGGCATGTCAAGGGTGCGTTGACGGGCCGGCTGAACGGCTCGGACGTGGCTCTTTACCTGCCGGCCTCGGGCCTTGCCGCAGAAACGGCGAACTCGCTGCTGGAGGCACTGCGCGTCGCGCTGTCACGCATCGACCCGCAGGCGGAACTGAGCATCGGCGCCGCGGAACTGCCTCAGCCTTGTCCGGCGGCGACGGCGCTGAGTCTGGCCGACGGCGCGCTGGCCCGTGCGGAGCACGAGGGCGGGTGCGCGCTGGCGCTGGCCGATGGCGGGCCGGTGCTTGGCGAGCGCGAATGGCATGCACGCCTGAGCGCCGCCTTGCGCGGCGACGGCCTGCGCCTGGCCGAATACGAGGCGCGCGACGCCCACGGCAGCCTGCTGCACCTGGATTGCCCGATGCATCTGCAACTCGTGCCGGGCGGCAGCCACGAGCCGGCGACCCGCTGGCTGGCCATGGCGGTGCGCTGCCGGCTGATCGGTGCGGCCGATCTGGCGGCAGTGACGCTGGCGCTGCAGGCCATCGAACGCGATGGTGTGCCCCGCTGCGTCAACGTGGCTGCAGCATCGCTGGCCGACGACGGCTTCATCGCGGCGCTCGGCGAACAGCTGCGCAGCGCACCGAACCCGGCCGGCGGGTTGTGGATCGACCTGGCCGAGGGCGCCGCGCTGCAGACCGACCGACTGCGCCAGACCGCGGCCGAATGGCGGCGGCTGGGTGTGCGTGTCGGCCTGGAGCACGCCGGCGCTCGGCTGCGCGAGCTGCCGCGGCTGCACGAACTGGGCATCGACTACGTCAAGCTCGAAGGCAGCTTCGTACAAGGCGCCGCGCAGCAGCCGGCGGTGCGCGAACTGGCACGCGGCCTGGTACTGCTGCTGCATGGCATGCAGCTCAAGGTGCTGGCCGAGGGCGTGACCGATGCCGAAGACCTGCAGACCCTGTGGCTGCTGGGCTTCGATGGAGCGACCGGGCCGGCATTGCGCGCGCCGCACTGAGCCGCGCCCACAGGGCAAACTGCTTTGGCCTCGAGCGCAATCGGGCAGGCCGCCAGATGGCGGAAGCGGCGGGGCGGCCGTCAGATGTCGCCGAGATGCAGCTCGAATCGGCCCTGGCGGCGGTCTTCGAAAAAGTGCTGCAGCGTCTCGCGCACCGTGCGGAAGGCAAGCTGGTCCCACGGGATCTCATGTTCGTGGAACAGCTGGGCTTCGATCGTTTCCGGTCCCGGCGCAAACTCGGTATCGCACAGCCGTGCGCGATAGAACAGGTGCACCTGGCCCACGCGCACCACGTTCAGCATCGAGAACAGGCCCTGCAGCTCGATGCGCGCGCCGGCTTCTTCCTCGGTCTCGCGGATGGCGCCTTCGGCCGTGCTTTCACCCAGTTCCATGAAGCCCGCGGGCAGCGTCCACAGCCCGTAGCGCGGCTCGATGTTGCGGCGGCACAGCAGCACCTGCTCGCCCCATACCGGCACGGTGCCGACCACGTTCAGCGGGTTCTCGTAGTGGATCTCGCCGCAGGCGCTGCAGATCGCGCGTTCGCGGGTTACGTCGGGCGGAATGCGGTACTGCGTGCTGGCGCCGCAGACACGGCAATGCTGGATGCGACGCATGTCGAACATGGTGGCAGTTTAGCCGGCCGACCCGCGTGGCATCATCGGCGCCACCGCATACCGAGGATCCGCAATGAGCTTCGTGCTGACTCGCCTGCTCCAGGCCGCCGTGCCGGTGGCCGACGGCCGACGTTCCCGGTGCACCGCGTACTGCGCGGGCCGCAACTATGTCGAACATGCCAAGGAAATGGGCCACACCGGGCGTGAGCCGCCGTTCTTCTTCCTGAAACCGGCCGATGCGATCCTGCCGGTGGCCGACGGGGCCACCGGCGAGATGGCCTATCCGGGCCTGACCTCGAATCTGCACCACGAGATCGAACTGGTGGTGGCCATCGGACCCTTGGCAGCCGCGGCATTCCGGCGGCCGAGCGGAGCAGCACATCTCGAGGCTACGCCAAGTCGGTCTGGACGCGAAGCCGCGCCGCGACCTGCAGAACGACGCGGAAAACTGAGCGCCCCTGGTGCATCAGCAAGGCCTTCGAACAGGACGCCTACATCGGCCCGTGCATCCGCTGGCCCGCACCGGCCGCCTGGACAAGGGCGCGATCACGTTGCACGTCAACGGCCAGCTTCGACAGAAGGGCGACCTGTCCGAACTGATCTGGAGCGTCGACGAGATCATCGCCCACCTCAGCACGGCCTGGCTGCTGCAGCCCGGCGACCTGATCTTCACCGGCACCCCCGCAGGCGTCGGTGCCGTGCAGCGCGGCGACCTGATGGAAGGCGCGATCGACGGCCTGGGCACGCTGCGCGTCGCCGTGCGCTGAAGTGGGGCATGGAGCTGTACAACCATTTCCGCTCGTCGGCCTCGTACCGCGTGCGCATCGCACTGGCGCTGAAGGGCTGGACGACGACTACAAGGCCGACGCACTGGTGAAGGGCGAGCAGACCTCGGAGTCCTATGCGGCGGTGTCCGGCCTCGCGGCTGGTGCCGCTGCTGCACGGCGGCGCGGAAACGGTCTCAACAGTCTCTGGCGATCATCAGTATCTGGACGAAAACGCATCCGCAGCCGCCTGCTTTTTCTGCGGCCGATGCTTTCAGGCGCGCCCGCGTGCGGGCGATCGCGCTGGATGTCGCCTGCGAGATCCATCCTCTGAACAACCTGCGCGTACTGCGGGTACCTGACGCAGTCGCTGAAGGTCAGTGACGAGGACAAGGATCGCTGGTACCGCCACTGGGTCGAAACCGGCCTGGAAGCGGTGGAGCGGCAACTGGCGGCGCAGCCGTCGCGCTTCTGCCATGGCGACACGCCGACGCTGGCCGATTGCACGCTGGTGCCGCAGATCTTCAATGCGCAGCGCTTCGACTGCCGCACCGACCACGTGCCGAACGTGATGCGCGTGTTCGACGCCTGCAACTGGCGGCGCGAGACACGTCCCGAAGCCTGTCCGGATGCGTTCTGATCCCTGGCTGCGGCCGCAGTGGGCCGCAGCCGCGCAGGTGGGCGCGCTGATGAGCACGTGCGCCGGCGGTGCCAGCGTGGCGCCGTGGAACAGCCCGGGAACCTCATCGCGGTCGGAGATCAGCCGGCGCGACCGAGAACCGCCGTCGCTTCGTCGCGCAGACCGGTGCCGAACCGCGTGGCTGCGCCAGGTGCATGGCTGCACGGTGCTGCGGGCCGAGGCCGTGCTGCTCGGCGGCGAGCCGAACGAGCCGACGCGGCCTGGACCGGCGAACCCGGCATCGCCTGCACCGTGCAGGTGGCGGACTGCTTGCCGATGCCGTTCGCGCCCCGAGGCCGCGCGGTCAACCGCCTGCCGGCTGGCGAAGCCTGGCCGGCGGCGTGGTCGAGGCGACGCTGCGGGCCGTCTGCGAAGCCGCGGCCTGTGCCGGCCCCAGCGGTATCGGTGGCCCCTGCATCGGGCCGCGCAGTTCGAGGTCGGCCGACGTGCTGCGCTTTCGGCCAGGAAGGCGCGATGCCGATCCGCGGCGCTTCGTGGCCCGGGCGGCACCCGACAGTTCGGCGCGCTGGCTCGCCGACCTGTCTGCGCTGGCTGGGACCGGCTGCTGCGGGCCGGCGTGGCCCAGGTCAGTGGCGGTGACTGGTGCACCGTCGAGGATCGTTCAAGGTTCTTTTCGTTCCGGCGCGACGGCATCACCGGCCGCATGGCGGCCGCCGTCTGGATCCGCGGCTGAAGCCTCGCGCCGACGGCGCGCGCGGCGCCGCACCGGTGTGCCCAGGATGTACAGCACGATCGACAACGGCACAACGCCGTAGAGCACGAACGTCACGATCGCGCCCAGCAGCGTGCCGGTCGGAGACAGCGCCTCGGCCAGCGCCATCATCAGCGCGACGTAGATCCAGGCCAGTGCCACCAGGTGCAGATGCATACCGTCTTGTAGCAGCAACCACGTAGGCCGTGACGGTCAGGCTACGCTAAGCTTGCCGCCACACAATCGATCGAAGAACGGCGGGCCGGCACGGCCTGTGCTACGGGAAGGAGACAAGCGATGCCGAAGACCAATGCCCTTCTGCCCGACATGGGCGCGGACGCGGTGAATGCCGTGATGAGCGACGCCTGGAAGAGCATCGCCGGCCTGCAGCTGCCGCCGTCGCTGTTGGGCGAACTGCAGCGCGACTACCTGCAGGGTGCGGCGGCGCTGTGGAACCAGACGCTGCAGGGCCTGGAAGAACGGATCTTCGTCATCAGGCGACAAGCGATTCGCCGCCAAGGAATGGGGCGAGAACCCGGCCGCGTCGTTCACCGCACAGATGTACCTGCTGAACTCGCGCACGCTGGCGCGCATGGCCGAGGCGGTGGAAGGTGACGCCAAGACCAAGGCCGCTTCGCGGTGCAGCAGTGGATCGATGCCATGGCACCGAGCAACTTCCTGGCGCTGAACCCCGAGGCGCAGCAACTGGCCTTGAAGACGCAGGGTCAGAGCCTGGCCACCGGGATGCAGCAATTGCTGGGTGATGCCGGCAAGGGCATGTCGCAGACCGACGAAAACCATTCGAGGTCGGGCGCAATGTCGCCACCACCGAAGGCGCGGTGGTGTTCGAGAACGAACTGTTCCAGCTGATCGAGTACAAGCCGCTGACGGCCAAGGTCTACGAACGGCCGATGCTGATGGTGCCGCCGTGCATCAACAAGTACTACATCATGGACCTGCAGCCCGACAACTCGCTGATCCGCTACACGGTGGAGCAGGGGCACCGGGTGTTCGTCGTCAGCTGGCGCAACCCGGACGCGTCGCTGGCCGACAAGACCAGTGGACGACCGCTCGACAAAACGCGGCCATCCGGGCGATCGAGGTGGTGCAGGACATCAGCGGCGCCAAGACCATCAACACGCTCGGCTTCTGCGTCGGCGGCACGATCCTGGCCACCGCGCTGGCGGTGCTGGCGGCGCGCGGCAAGCAGCCGGCGCAGTCGGTGACGCTGCTGACCACGCTGCTCGACTTCAACGACACCGGCATCCTCGACGTGTTCGTCGACGAGGCCGGCGAGCAGCTGCGCGAGATGACGCTGGGCGACAAGGCGCCCGGCGGGCCGGCGTTGCTGAAGGGCCAGGAACTGGCCACCACCTTCAGTTTCCTGCGGCCGAACGATCTGGTCTGGAACTACGTCGTCGGCAACTACCTGAAAGGCGAGGCGCCGCCGCCCTTCGACCTGCTGTACTGGAACGGCGACGCCACCAACCTGCCCGGGCCGATGTACTGCTGGTACCTGCGTCACACCTATCTGCAGGACGAGCTCAAACAGCCGGGCAAGCTGACCGTCTGCGGCCAGAAGCTGGACCTGGGCGCGATCAAGGCACCGGTCTACATCTATGGCTCGCGCGAAGACCACATCGTGCCCTGGAAGGCGGCCTATGCGTCGACGCGCGTGATGAGCGGCAAGAAGCGCTTCGTGCTCGGTGCGTCGGGCCACATCGCCGGTGTGGGATCAACCCGCCGGGCGAAGAAGAAGCATACCAGAGCACGCTGCCGGCCGACGCCGCGCGAAGTGGACAGCGCCACCGAGGTGGCAGTGGTGGCCTCGACTGGGCCGGCTGGCCGAAGCCGCAGGCCGCCCAGGTGGCGCCGAAGGCGCCCGGCAACGCGCGCTACGTAAGGCGATCGAACCCGCACCGGGGCGCTACGTCGGCGCCACGAGAAGCCTCGAAGCGCGGCACGCGGCGCGTCAGGCGAA
>JBGAII010000037.1:0-32680 GCA_044225625.1 Rubrivivax sp. | reverse complement strand
ACCTTGCCGTGTTCGGCGGTGATCATCGCCGCCAGCGTGTCGCGGTGCTGCATCAGCAGCTGCAGGAAGGCGTTCATCACGCGCGCGCGGCGGATCGGCGGCGTGTCGCCCCAGGCCGGTTGCGCCGCCTTGGCACTGGCCACCGCGGCGTTCACCTCGTCCACCGAGGCCAGCGCCACCTGGCGCGCCACCTTGCCGGTGCTGGGGTTGTAGACGGCCTGCTGGCGGCCGCTGGCGCCGGCCACGAGGCGCCCGCCGATGTAGTGGCCGACGTCGGTGGTGGCGGTGAAGGCTTCGGGTGCGCCCATGGTGTGCTCCGTGCGTGAAGGTGAAGGGTCAGTCTAGGACTTGGCGCGATCGGCGCGCAAGCTGGGCAGGCCGATGCCCACGGCATCGAAGCCGCCATCGACGGCCAGGCATTGGCCGTTGATGTAGCTGGCGGCGTCGCTGCACAGGAAGCCGATGCCGGCGGCGATCTCCTCCGGCGTGCCGTAGCGGCCCAGCGGAATGCTGTCGTGGTAGTCGCGGCGGATGGCGGCGCTGTGCACCAGCTTGGCCATGGCCGTGTCCACCGGCCCTGGGGCGATGGCATTGACGCGGATGCCCACGTCGCCCAGCTCCGCCGCCTGCTGCTTGGTCAGGTGGATCAGCGCGGCCTTGCTGGTGCCATAGGCCACGCGCAGCGTGCTGGCGCGCAGGCCTGAGATCGAGGCGATGTTGACCACCGCGCCGCCGCCATGTTGCAGCATCAGCGGCACGGCCGCCTGGGTGCACAGGAACGGACCGTCGAGGTTGGTGGCCAACACGTCGCGCCATTCGTCGAAACGGGTGTCCTGCAGCGGCTTGAAGACGGCGATGCCGGCGTTGTTGACCAGCGCATCCAGCCGGCCGAAGCGCGCCTGCACCGCGGCCAGGGCCTGCGTCACCTGCTGCGGATCGCGCACGTCGGCAGGCAGCGCCAGCACACGATCTGCCGGAGCCAGCGCCGCCGCCGCCGCGTGCAGCGTCACCGCATCGATGTCCAGCAGCGCGACGGCGTAACCATGGTCCAGGAACCATTGCGCGCTGGCCAGCCCGATGCCGCGCGCGGCGCCGGTGACCAAGGCGACCTTCGTGACGGGCGTGTTCATCGTGCGATGCTAAGTCAGCCCTTGCGGCCCGACGGCTGCCCGCGCAGCAGCTGCGCCAGCTCGAGCGCGCCCATGCGCTCGACCTTCGCGCTGCGCAGGAAGTCCGCGGCCTGCTCGCTGGTCTCGCCGATGCCGACGTAGATGGCGGCGTCGGCCTCCAGCCGCCGCTGCACCGCCTGCAGCTCACGCAGCGGTTCCGCACCGAGTTTGGCCGCCTTCCAGCGCCGGCAGGCGACCACGGTGCGGCGCGGGCCTTTGCTCAGCTCCAGGTCCGCGCCGGGCTGGTCGAGACGGCGCACCTCGTGCCCCTGCGCGCGGAACGCGGCCTCGAGGGCCGTGACGAACTCGCGCGAGTTCATGGCCTGCAGCCGTTGCAGCGTCTGCTCGACCCGCGCCGCACTGGGCACGCGCAGCTGCTTCCAGGCCGCCATCGCAGCGATGACGAGGAAGGGGAAGCTGCCGAGCATCGCCGGCGCCGCATATTCCGGCGGCAGCAGCACGCGCATCAGCAGCGCCAGCGCGACGCCGATGCCCAGGCTGATCCACCACGGCGAACGCAGCAGGATCGCGAACAGCGAGTTTTCGGCCATCTTCCACTTCAACGGGCATCTCCTGCGCACGGCATGCGGTCGGCGGAGCTTCTACCATGCGCGCCGACATGCCCTCTGCCCCGCCCGCCCCCAAGCCGCGCCGTCGCCAGCGTCTCGCACAGCTGCTGCTGTGGGTCACGCCAGCGCTCTGGTCGTCGAACTACATCATCGCCCGCGCTTCAGAGGGCGTGATCGCACCGCATGCGCTGGCGCTGGGCCGCTGGACGCTGGCCCTGCTGCTGATGCTGCCCTTCTCGGCGGCGGCGCTGGTGCATGGCTTCGCCCGCTGGCGCGCCGAATGGAAGCAGATGCTGCTGCTGGGCGCGCTCGGCATGTGGATCTGCGGCGCCTTCGTCTACCAGGGCGCGCACACCACCAGCGCGGTGAACATCGGCCTGATCTATGCCGCCACGCCGGTGGCCATTGCGCTGGTGTCGAGGCGGCTGCTGCACGAGCACGTCGGCGCCGGCCAGCAGGCGGCCATGGCGATGGCGCTGGCCGGCGTGATCTTCGTCATCGTGAAGGGCGATCTGGGCCACCTGTGGTCGGTGCGCTTCACGGTCGGCGACCTGTGGATCCTGGCCGCCGCCATCTCCTGGGTGGCTTACACGGTGCTGCTGCAGCGCTGGCCCTCGGCGCTGGGGCCGGGGCCGCGGCTGGCCGCCATCACCTTCGGCGGCGTGCTGGTGCTGCTGCCCTTCACCGTGCTGGAAGCCGTGCAGTGGCCCGGCCCGCCGTTCGGCGCCAAGGCCGCCTGGCTGATCGTGCTGGCCGCTCTGCTGCCGGGATTCCTGTCGTACCAGGCCTATGCCTACATGCTGCGCGAGCTGGGTGCGGCGCGCTCGTCGCTGGTGATGTACCTGTCGCCCGTCTATGCGGCCTTCACCGCCTGGTGGCTGCTCGGCGAGGCGCCACGCGGGTACCACGCGATCGGTGCGGCATTGATCCTGCCGGCGATCTACCTGGCCACGCACCGGCCAGGCCCGCGGCCCAAGCCCGGCGACAATGGCCACTGATCCCGCGCGGCCTTCCGTGACAACCAAGTTGCGGGGCTCGCGCCAAGGCACCCTCATGAGCGTCAAACACCCCTTCCACCTGGCCTTTCCGGTGACCTCGCTGGACAAGGCGCGGGCCTTCTACGGCAAGCTGCTCGGCTGCCCGGAAGGCCGATCCTCCGACACCTGGGTCGACTTCGACCTGCACGGCCACCAGATCGTCGCGCATCTGGCGCCCGACGAGGCGGGCCACCGCCGCACCGGCAAGGTCGACGGCGACGAAGTGCCAGTGCGCCACTTCGGCCTGGTGCTGTCGATGGACGAATGGCAGGCATTGGCCGACCGGCTGCAGGCAGCCGGCACGCGTTTCGTCATCGAACCGCACGTGCGCTTCAAGGGGCAGGTGGGCGAACAGGCGACGATGTTCTTCCTCGACCCCTGCGGCAATGCACTGGAGTTCAAGGCCTTTGCCGACCCTTCGCAGCTTTTCGCCAAGTAGGCTTGCATGAACAGACCCCTATCCCGTTTGATCTGGGCCGCCGGCCTGCTGTCGGCCGCAGGCGCGGCCCATGCACAGGCCTTCGATGCCGTGCGCCTGTACGCGATTCCTCTGGGCGACGGTCAGGGCCTGGCTGGCCTGGCCGTGATCGAGGGTCATGAGTACCTCGGCTCGGACCAGCGCAAGACCTGGGTCTTCCCGGCGCTGAGCTACCAGTGGAAGAACGGCTGGTTCGCCGGTACCGACAACGGCGTCGGCTACAAGTTCGATTCGCCGCCGAACATGCAGTACGGTCTGCGCGTGACGCTGGACCTGGGCCGCAACGAGAACGCCGCGACGGCGCTGGCCGGCATGGGCGACATCGAGGTGCGTCCCGAGATCGGCGGCTTCTTCAACTACTTCATCACGCAGGACTGGTTCCTGACCACCTCGTTCCGCTACGGTGCCGGCAACGACCGCAACGGCGCGCAAACCGACGTGGGCATGGGCTGGTCCTCGCAGCTGGCGCCGCAGTGGCGCGGCGCCGTCGGCGTGGGCGCCACCTACGTCAACGGTGACTACATGCGGGCGTTCTACGGGGTCAGCGCGGCGCAGTCGGCCACCAGTGGCTACGGCGTCTATTCCCCGGGTGCCGGCTGGCGCGACGTGCGCACCACCGCGTCGCTGACCTACTTCTTCAATGCCGAATGGAGCCTGACGGCCGCCGCCACCGTGCGCTGGCTGCAAGATCAGGTCAAGGCCAGCCCGATCGTCAACGAAACCATGCCGATCTCCGGTCTGCTGGCGGTCGGCTACACCTTCTGACAACCTGGGCACCGAACACGATCCCGTGGCGACAAAAAAAGCCCGCCGGCGGACCGGCGGGCTTGTAGAAGTCCTAATGAAAGGACGTCGTTGGGACCGTTGCAGACCTGCCTTTCCCACCCGGGGCAGTGTCTGGTGCGCTCAGCGCAGCCATTGCTCGTGTGACAGCTTATGCCAAGGACTCTAGGGTCCACCCCCCGCGCGGGCCATCCCTAATGTGTAGGCAATGTCGTGCCCACTTCCGGTGTAACGGTTACATCGGCGCCACAATGAAACCATGACGGACCGAGCCTCGCACGATCCCGCCGCTTTGTCCGAGCGCGACCTGCAGCTGTTGCAGAACCGCCTCGATGCGGTACCCGAGCCGCTGCAGCCGCTGGACATCAGCGCGCTCGACGGCTTCCTCTGCGGTGTGCTGTTGATGCCGCAGGACGTCCCGGAGGCGACCTGGCTGCCCCATGTGACGGATCTCGAGGGACGCACCTTGCCGGCAGGCTTCGAGCCTGCGCCATTGCACGAACTGGTGTTGCGCCGCCACGCGGAACTGCGTCGCGCCATCGCCGCTCGCCAGTGGTTCGATCCGTGGATCTTCGAGCTGGACGAGGCGGCCAGCCCGTCCGAAAGCGTGCTGCCATGGGTGGCGGGCTTTGCCGCCGCGATGGACCGGTTTCCGGCCCTGATGCGGCTCGGAGACCCGGCGTTGATGGAGCCGCTCGCGCTGATCTACCTGCATTTCGACCCACAGGACCTGGACGACGCAGCGGAACTGCAGGCGGTGATCGAGACCATCGAGCCGCCGGCCGACCTGGGCGAGGCGGTGCAGGATCTGGTGCGCAGCGTCATGCTGATCGCCGACGTCACGCGGCCACGCGCGCCGGTCTCCCGGCCGGCGACCCGGCGGCGGCGCTAGCCAGCTGCGCGGTTCAGCGCACGGCCACCGTCGGCGAGCTGGCGGCTGCGGCCGGCGCGCGCGATGCAGGGGCCCGGCCTGGGTCGGCGCCTGCGGCAGCACGAAGGCCGCACGGCTCACGGCCCGCCCGCTGCCTGAGGGGTCCAGCATGGCCAGCAGCAACGCGCTGCCAACGGCACCGACTACGGTGCCCCAGGTCAGGAACTGGATGGCGGCGAGGCGCATGGATTGGTGCCGGTCTTGCCGGCGACGCGGAGTCCCATCGTATTCCCGTTTCCGGAGTGGCCCATCCTCAACTGGGATGAACCGCGACGCGAAATGCGCGGCGCGATGCCGGCTCATCGGCGCTTCGGCGGCGAGCGGGCGGCGAGACTCGGGCGAGCAAAGTGCTTCGGGAGAGGGACCATGGGCGGCAGGCTGAACATCGAGCGGATCTTTGGCTGGACCCGTCGCCGGACTCCGCTGCCACCCGACGCGGCCGAGGTCGGCACGGCCTTCGGCATGGAGCTGTCGCTGCAAGCGGAGAGCGGTGACGCCGACATCGACCCGCCCGGCGCCGCCGCAGAGCCCGGCCCGGACATCGTGGCGGCGACGGCCGCGGACGCGGCCCGGCGCGGCCGGCCCTGACGCCCTGGTCTCAGATTTCGATCAGCCTCATCGGCTCGAAGCCTTCGGCTTCGCCTTTGTCGGCCAGTCCGCGCGCCTGGCAGACGACGCGCGTGCTGCCGCGCGGATGGTCGACGCGGTAGTCGTGACGGCAGTGCAGGTGTCCATGCAGCCACAGGTCGGCCAGCGGCAGCAGGTCGTCATCGGCATTGCAGAAACTGGCTGTCCCTGGCTGAGCACCAAAGCGCGGGTCCGCACTGCGCAGACTTGGAGAAAAGTGAGTGATCACCACCGTTCGGTCCCAGCGGCCCTCTGCGGGCTCCGCCAGCGTCGCGGCCAACCAGCGCCGGCAGGACAGTGACTCGTCGCGCACCGCCGCCGCGTCGAAGGGCTGGCCGTGCCGCGTGGACTTCATCAGTCTCATGAAGTAAGCGGCCGCTCTCATGGCCTGCTCACGCCGCTGGTCACCAAAGAGGTCGAAGTCACTCCAGCGGATGGTGCCGACAAAACGCACCCGTCGGCCCTGCGCATCGGTCATCACGATGCTGTCGCCTTCCAGACAGATGAAGCCGAGCGCTGTGCAGCGTTCGCGCAGCGCCGGCCATGCGTCATCCAGCTCGCGCCCGTCGAACTCGTGGTTGCCGGCAACGAACAGCACCGGGACCGGCCAGCCGGCAAAGCGCTCGAAGCCGGCCCACGTGGCATCGATGTCGCCGGCCAGCACCAGCAGGTCGGCGCCCGGCGCCGGCTGCGGATCGAACGCTTCCGTCTCCAGGTGCAGGTCGGACAGCAGCTGCAGCTTCAACTCAGGGCCCGCTTGCGCCGCTGGCGGGCCGCTGCGCGCTCAAGCGGCCAGCTTGCCGGCGATGCTCGCCTTCGTGGACGAGAGTTCGGCCGGCAGATGGTAGGCGAGCTGTTTGAACAGCTCGTCGTGCAGCTTCAGCTCCTGCCGCCAGTCGGCATGGTCCAGGCCGATGACGGTGTGGAACTGCTCCCGAGAGAAGTTCAGACCGTCCCAGTTCAGGTCTTCGTACTCGGGGCTGATCCCGAAGGCGTTGTCGCGTCCCTTGGCGGTGCCTTCGACGCGGCCCAGGATCCACAGCAGAACGCGCATGTTCTCGCCGTAGCCTGGCCAGACGAACTTGCCGTCGGCGCCCTTGCGGAACCAGTTGACGCAGAAGATGTCGGGCACCCTCGCGCCCTGGCCCTTGAGCTTGGCGCCCAGGTCCAGCCAGTGCTGGAAGTAGTCCGACATGTTGTAGCCGGTGAAAGGCAGCATCGCGAACGGGTCGCGGCGAACGGTGCCGTTGCCGCCCGCCATCGCGGCGGTGGTTTCGCTGCCCATCGTGGCCGCCATGTAGACGCCCTCGGTCCAGTTGCGCGCCTCCGTCACCAGCGGCACGGTGGTCGAACGCCGGCCGCCGAACAGGAAGGCATCGATCGCCACGCCCTCCGGGTTGTCCCAGTCCTTGTCGAGCGCCGGGTTGTTGGTGGCGGCCACGGTGAAGCGCGAGTTCGGGTGCGCGGCAGGGCGCAGCTTGCCGTCTGCGCCACGCGCGCTCTCCGGCGTCCAGTCCTTGCCCTGCCAGTCGATCAGGTGCGCCGGCGGCTCGTCGGTCATGCCTTCCCACCAGACGTCGCCGTCGTCGGTGAGCGCGACGTTGGTGAAGATCACGTCGCGCTGCAGCGAATCCATGCAGTTCGGGTTGGTCTTGCGGTTGGTGCCCGGCGCCACGCCGAAATAGCCCGCCTCGGGGTTGATGGCATGCAGCCGGCCGTCCTTGCCCGGCTTGATCCAGGCGATGTCGTCGCCGATGGTCGTGACCTTCCAGCCCGGCAGGCCCTTGGGCGGCACCAGCATCGCGAAGTTGGTCTTGCCGCAGGCACTGGGGAACGCCGCCGCGACGTGGTACTTCTTGCCCTGCGGCGAGGTCACGCCGAGGATCAGCATGTGCTCGGCCAGCCAGCCCTGGTCACGGCCCATCGTGCTGGCGATGCGCAGCGCGAAGCACTTCTTGCCCAGCAGCGCGTTGCCGCCGTAACCCGAGCCGTAGCTCCAGATTTCCTGCGTCTCGGGATAGTGGACGATGTACTTGGTCTTGTTGCAGGGCCATGCCACGTCGGCCTGGCCCGGCTGCAGCGGCGCACCCACCGTATGCACGCAAGGCACGAAATGGCCGTCGTCGCCCAGCTGTTCGAGCACGGCCTTGCCCATGCGCGTCATCAGGCGCATGTTCACCGCCACGTAGGGGCTGTCGGAAAGCTCCACGCCGATGTGCGAGATGTGCGAGCCCAGCGGGCCCATCGAGAACGGCACCACGTACAACGTGCGGCCGCGCATCGAACCCTGGAACAAGCCGGGCGTGCCGTCGGCCTGGCCGGTCTGCAGCAGGGCGCGCATCTCGGCGGGAGCCACCCAGTTGTTGGTCGGGCCGGCGTCTTCCTGACGCTGGCTGCAGATGAAAGTGCGATCCTCGACACGCGCCACGTCGTTGGGGTCGCTCCAGGCCAGATAACTGTTCGGCCGCTTGGCCGCGTTCAGCTTCCTGAAGGTGCCGCCGGCGACCAGCAGCTCGCACAGCCGGTCGTACTCCTCCGTCGTGCCGTCGCACCAGTACACGTCCCTGGCTTCGGTCAGCGCCGCGATCTCCGCGACCCAGGCCACGAGCCGCGCATGCTTGACGTACCGCGGCACATTCAAACGCTGTCCTTCCATCGAGGGGTGATTCATCTGACAAACTCCAATCGTCGAACCAAGAACTTGTGCATCCGCCCGGCGTGGCAGGGCGGGGACGCGCGGGTATGCCACGCGAAGGAGGGTGATTGTCGCCACATTGACGTGGAGGGGAAATCACCAGGGCGCAGGGGCTGCCGGAAATGTCGGTTCGCGCCGCGCAAAGCACCTTTGACCCCGCGCACGCTAAAGCGACCCCAATTCTGGTATGCTGCACCGCAACATAGGACTGTGAAACCATCGCATCCCGCCATGCGGGAACGACCCACATGATTCGCGTGCTCAGCGTCAACATCGCCCGCGCCAAGCTGCTCAGCATCGATGGCCGAGAGGTGTCCAGTGCCATCGGCAAGCGGCCGGTCGAGGGGCCGGTGGCGGTGCGCGCGCTCGGGCTGGCGGGCGACGAACAGGCCGACCTGAGCGTGCATGGCGGCCTGGGCAAGGCGATCTATGCCTATCCGCACGAACACTATGCGTTCTGGCAGGTGGTGCGGGCCCAGGCCCGCGTCGCGCCCTGGGACGAGGTGCTCCAAGCCGGCGCGATGGGCGAGAACCTGACGCTGCAGGGCCTGCTCGAGGGCGACATGTGGATCGGCGACTACCTCAAGCTGCCGAACTGCATCCTGGCCATCAGCGAGCCGCGGCAACCCTGCTTCAAGTTCAACCATGCACTGGGCTTCAAGCAGGCGGCCAGGCTGATGCAGCAGTCGGCCTACTGCGGCGCCTATCTCAGCGTCATCGGTACCGGCAGCATCCAGGCGGGGGACGAGGCCACGCTGGTGCCCGGCCCGCGCGAAGTCAACCTGCGCGAGCTGTTCCAGGCGCGCCGACCTCCCCGCTGAGCGGCACGCAGGCGCCGCGGCGGTCCGTGGCACAGTCCGCCGTGACTCCGCCCCGAACATGCTCGCCTACCGTCACGCCTTCCATGCCGGCAACCATGCCGACGTGCTCAAGCACCTCGTGCTGTGGCAGCTGTGCCGGTACATGGCGCTGAAGGAAAAGGGGGTGCGCTATGTCGACACCCATGCCGGCGCCGGTCTGTACGCGCTCGACGCGCCCGAAGCGCTGAAGAAAGGCGAGTTCCGCACCGGCATCGCCAGGCTGTGGGATGCCGCCGACCCACCGCCGGCCGTTGCCGACTACCTTCGGCAGGTGCGGCAGCTGAATGCCGACGGCGCGCTGCAGCGCTATCCCGGCTCGCCCTGGCTGCTGCAGGCCCAGCTGCGCCCGCAGGACCAGCTGCGCCTGTTCGAGCTGCATCCATCCGAAACCCCCACGCTGCAGGCGCGGCTCGGCCCTGCCAAGGGCGTCGAGTTGCGTCAGGCCGACGGCTTTGCCGCGCTGAAGAGCCAGCTGCCGCCGCCGACCCGGCGGGCGCTGGTGCTGATCGACCCCAGCTACGAAGGCCAGGCGGACTATCGGCACGTGCTCGATGCCGTCGGCGACGCGCTGCGCCGCTTTGCGCAGGGCGTCTACATGGTCTGGTATCCGGTGGTCAGCAAGCCCGGCGCGGCTGCGATGCTGCAGGGACTGAAGGCGCTGGCGCCGCAAGGCTGGCTGCACGCGCAGTTGGTGGTGCAGCCGACCGATGCGCAGGGCTTCGGCCTGGCCGGCAGCGGCGTGTTCGTCATCAACCCGCCCTATACGCTGCACGGCCAGCTGACGACCGCGCTGCCATGGCTGGTGCACAGGCTGGCGCAGTACCCGCAGGCGCACCATCTGCTGGAACAGCGCGCCGCCTGAGCGGGGCGTGAGGAAGCACACAGCCTTGCCGACGGTCGCTCGCCGATACTGAGCCACGTCCAACAAGCAAGAACAACGGCGCATGGGCCTGAGCCTGTCCCGCGATGCGCGACTGCGTGTCCTTCCCTTCCTGGCCTTCATGCTGCTGCTGGCGCTGCGCGGCGCGCTGCCTGCCGACGCCGGCGCGGCCGTCGATGGCCGCTGGCTCTATGGCCTGAGCGTGCTGCTCGTCGGCGGCATGCTGCTGGCCTGGCGCCGCGACTATGGCGAGCTGTCGCGCCAGACGCTGCCCGACGGCAGGGAGGCCATGCAGGCGGTACTGGTCGGACTGGGGGTGTTCGTGCTGTGGATCCACCTCGACGCGCCCTGGATGACCCTTGGTGAAGCCACGGCCAGCTTCGAGCCGCTGGCCGCCGATGGCAGCATCGACTGGCCGCTGGTCGCCGTGCGCTGGATCGGCGCCACGCTGATGGTGCCGGTGATGGAGGAGCTGTTCTGGCGCTCGTTCCTGATGCGCTGGGTCGAGCAGCCGGGCTTCACCGGCGTCGACCCGCGGCGTGTGGGACTGCGGGCGGTGGTGATCTCCACCTTCCTGTTCGTGCTGGTGCACCCCTTGTGGCTGGCGGCGACGATCGCCGGCCTGGCCTACGCCTGGCTGTACATCCGCAGCGGCAAACTGTGGCTGTCCGTGATCGCCCATGCGGTGACCAACGGCGCGCTCGGCCTGTGGGTGCTGGCCTCGCGGCAGTGGCAGTTCTGGTAGGCCGCGCGCGAGTTCAGTCGACGCCGCGCGCGCGCTGCGCGCGGAAGCCCTCGGCGAAGGCCGCAAAGCACCCTGCGTCCAGCGCCTCGCGCAGCTCGCGCATCAGGTTCAGGTAGTAGTGCAGGTTGTGGATGCTGGCCAGCATCGGACCGAGCATCTCGCCGCATCGGTCCAGATGGTGCAGATAGGCGCGCGAGAAGCCGCGGCAGGTCATGCAGCTGCAGCTTTCGTCGGGCGGGCGCTCGTCGCTCTTGTTGCGCGCATTGCGGATGCGCAGGTCGCCGAAGCGCGTGAACAGGTGGCCGTTGCGCGCGTTGCGCGTGGGCATCACGCAGTCGAACAGGTCGACGCCGTGCGACACACCCTCGACCAGGTCCTCCGGCGTGCCCACGCCCATCAGGTAGCGCGGCTTGTGCACCGGCAGCAGCGGCGGCGTGTGCGCCATGATGCGCTGCATCTCGGCCTTCGGCTCGCCGACGCTGACGCCGCCGATCGCATACCCGGGGAAATCCATCCCGGCCAGCGCCGCGGCCGATTCGGCGCGCAGGTTCTCGTACATGCCGCCCTGCACGATGCCGAACAGCGCATTCGGGTTCTCCAGCCGCTGGAACTCGTCGCGGCTGCGCTGCGCCCAGCGGCGGCTCAGCTCCATCGAACGGCGCGCCTCGGCCTCGGTCGTCAGCCGGCCGGCGGTCTGGTACGGCGTGCATTCGTCGAGCTGCATGACGATGTCGCTGTTCAGCACGCGCTGGATCTGCATGCTCACTTCGGGCGTCAGGAACAGCTTGTCGCCGTTGACCGGCGACGCGAAGCGCACGCCTTCCTCGCTGATCTTGCGGCCGCTGCCGTCGGCGCCACCCAGGCTCCAGACCTGGAAGCCACCGCTGTCGGTCAGCATCGGGCGGGACCAGCCCTCGAAGCGGTGCAGCCCGCCGAACTGGCGCAGCACGTCCAGCCCCGGCCGCAGCCACAGGTGGAAGGTGTTGCCGAGGATGATCTGCGCGCCCATGTCCAGCAGCGACTGCGGCAGCACGCCCTTGACCGTGCCGTAGGTGCCCACCGGCATGAACATCGGCGTCTCGACGACGCCGTGGTTCAGCGTCAGGCGGCCGCGGCGTGCGGCGCCCTCGGTCTTCAGCAACTCGAACTTCAGCATGGGCGGCATTGTCGCCGCCGGCTCATGGCGCCCCAAGGCGCCTGGGGCGCCGGCCCCCGAGGGGCGCGAGCCGGCTTGGGGCGGCCCGGCGCCGGCTCAGCGTGCCAGCAACATCGCGTCGCCGTAGCTGAAGAAGCGGTAGCGCGCCTCGATCGCGTGCCGGTACAGCGCCCGCACGTGCTCGTGCCCGGCGAACGCGCTGACCAGCATCATCAGCGTGCTCTTCGGCAGGTGGAAGTTGGTGATCAGCAGGTCGACGACGCGGAAACGGAAGCCCGGCGTGATGAAGATGTCGGTCTCGGCCGCACCCGGCTGCAGCGCGCCGGCCCGTGCCGCCGATTCCAGCGCCCGCAGCGTGGTCGTGCCGACCGCGACGATGCGGCCACCGGCCGCACGCGCAGCCTCGATCGCCTGCACGGTCTGCAGGCCCACCTCGAACCACTCGCTGTGCATGCGATGTTCTTCGAGGGTGGCGCTGCGCACCGGCTGGAACGTGCCGGCACCGACGTGCAGCGTCACGGCGGCGCGGCCCACCCCACGCTGCGCCAGCCCCTGCAGCAGCGCTTCGTCGAAGTGCAGCGCGGCGGTCGGTGCGGCCACCGCACCGGGACGGGCGGCGAACACCGTCTGGTAGCGGCGTTCGTCCTCGGCCTCGTCGGCATGGGTGATGTAAGGCGGCAGCGGCACGTGGCCGTGCGCCTGCAGCAGCGTCAGAGGATCGGCGGGAAAACGCAGATGGAACAGCGCATCGTCGGCGCCGGCACGGCCCAGCACCTCGGCATCGAAGGCGCCGGCGAAGCGCAGCGTGCTGCCCGCCTTCGGCGACTTGCTGGCGCGGATGTGGGCCAGCACCTCGTGGCCCGGCAGCACGCGCTCGACCAGCGCCTGCACCGCGCCGCCGCTGGGGCTCTTTTCCCCGTACAGCCGCGCCTTGATGACACGGGTGTCGTTGAAGACCAGCAGGTCACCGGGCTGCAGCAGCGCCGGCAGCTCGCGGAACACCCGGTCTGCCGGCAGCGGCCCGCGGCCATCGAGCAGGCGCGATGCGCTGCGCTCGGCCGCTGGATGTTGGGCGATCAGTTCCGGCGGCAGCTCGAAGTCGAAATCGGCAACGGTATAGGCTCGCTTAGACATGGTGGATCGATGCCGCCTGGGCCGCAAATGTTCCCCGCGCCGGCGGCGTGTGTAGAGTAACCCGGCTCGCCAACGACCTGCAGGACTTCCCATTCCCGCGAAGACCCCGGCCCGCGCCGCCGACGCCCCACGCGCCGCCACCGCGTCGGCGCCGGCGCGCGCCATGCTCAAGCTCGGGCTGCTGAGCGACACCGACCTGGCGCTGCACCTGCCGCTGCGCTACGAGGACGAGACCCGTCTGACGCCGCTGGCCGCGTTGCGCGACGGCATGCCGGCGCAGGTGGAAGGCGTGGTGGCCGATTGCCGGGTCGAGCCCAGGCCGCGCCGGCAGCTGGTGGTACGCCTGCGCGACGGGCCGGCCGAGCTGCTGCTGCGCTTCCTGCACTTCTATCCGTCGCAGCAGAAGAGCATGGCGGCGGGCACGCGGCTGCGCGTCCGCGGCGAGGTGCGCGGCGGCTTCTTCGGCCTGGAGATGGTGCACCCCACGGTCAAGGTGGTGGCCGAGCACAGCCCGCTGCCGCAATCGCTGACGCCGGTCTACCCGAGCAGCGCGCAGCTGCCGCAGGCCTATCTGCGCAAGGCAATCGCCGCCGCGCTGGCACGTGCGCCGCTGCAGGAAGTACTGCCGCCGGAGCTGCTGCCGGCCGGCCTGCCGAGCCTGCGCGAGGCCCTGCAGTTCCTGCACCATCCGCCGCCGGATACCGGCCTGGACACGCTGGCGGACCATTCCCACCCGGCCTGGCAGCGGTTGAAGTTCGAGGAGCTGCTGGCGCAGCAGCTGTCGCAGGCACAGGCGCGCCAGGAACGCAGCCATCTGCGCGCACCACCGCTGCCCGGGCGCAGCCAGGGTGGGTTGCAGCAGCGCCTGCAGGCGGCGCTGCCCTTTGCGTTGACCCAGGCGCAGCAGCGCGTCGGGCAGGAGATCGCGGCCGACCTGGCGCGCGCGCAGCCGATGCACCGCCTGCTGCAGGGCGACGTCGGCTCGGGCAAGACCGTGGTCGCGGCGCTGGCCGCGGCCATCGCCATCGACTCGGGCTGGCAATGCGCGCTGATGGCGCCGACCGAGATCCTCGCCGAGCAGCATTTCCGCAAGCTGGTGCAGTGGCTGCAACCCCTGGGTGTCGGCATCGCCTGGCTCAGTGGCAGCCGCAAGGGTAAGGAGCGCGCGCAGATGCTGCAGCGCGTGGCCAACGGCGATGCGGCGCTGGTGGTCGGCACGCACGCGGTGATCCAGGACCCGAAGGCGGACTGGAGCCGCATCTGCTGATGATGACGGCGACGCCGATCCCGCGCACGCTGGCGATGACCTACTTCGCCGACCTGGAGCTGAGCGCCATCGACGAACTGCCGCCGGGGCGCACGCCGGTGCTGACCAAGGTCTTCGCCGACACGCGCCGCGACGAGGTGGTGGCACGCATCCGCGACGAGCTGGCACAGGGCCGCCAGGTCTACTGGGTCTGCCCGCTGATCGAGGAGAGCGAAAGCGTGGACCTGCGCCACGCGACGCAGACCTTCGAGGAGCTGAGCGCCGCGCTGCCCGGCCACACGGTGGGCCTGCTGCACGGCAGGCTGAAGCCGGCGCAGAAGGCCGACGTGATGGCGCAGTTCAGCGCCGGCGCGCTGCAGCTGCTGGTTGCCACCACGGTGGTCGAAGTCGGTGTGGACGTGCCCAACGCCAGCCTGATGGTGGTCGAGCATGCCGAACGCTTCGGCCTGAGCCAGCTGCACCAGCTGCGCGGCCGCGTCGGCCGCGGCAGCGCAGCCAGCGTCTGCGTGCTGCTGTACGCCTCTCCGCTCGGCGAGACCGGCAAGGCGCGGCTCAAGGCGATGCTGGACACGCAGGACGGCTTCGAGATCGCCCGGCGTGACCTGGAGATCCGCGGCCCGGGCGAGTTCATGGGCGCCCGCCAGTCGGGCGACGCGCTGCTGCGCTTTGCCGATCTGCAGGAGGACAGCCAGCTGCTGCAACAGGCACGGCGCGTGGCAGCGCTGCTGCTGGAGCGGCATCCTCAGGCGGCTCAGCGCCACGTGCAGCGCTGGCTGGGGGCCGGCACCGAGTTCCTCAAGGCCTGAAGGCCCGCACAATGCGCACCTGGGCCCGCCGGGCCGGCCTCGGGGCTGATGCCGGAGGCGCTGCCGAAGGTACCTTCCATGACGCTGACCGAACTGCGCTACATCGTCGCCGTGGCCCGCGAGCGGCATTTCGGCCGCGCCGCCGAGGCCTGCCACGTGTCGCAGCCGACGCTCAGCGTGGCCATCAAGAAGCTGGAGGAGGAGCTGGAGCTCAAGCTCTTCGAGCGTGGCGGCAACGAGGTCACCGTGACGCCGCTGGGCGAGGAGATCGTGCGCCAGGCACAGGCGGTGATCGAGCAGGCCGCGGCCATCAAGGAGATCGCCAAGCGCGGCAAGGACCCGCTGGCCGGGCCGCTGCGGCTGGGCATCATCTACACCATCGGGCCGTACCTGCTGCCCGAGCTGGTGCGCGAGGTCATCGAGCGCAGCCCGCAGATGCCGCTGATGCTGCAGGAGAACTTCACCGTCAAGCTGCTGGAGATGCTGCGCACCGGCGAACTCGACTGCGCGATCCTGGCCGAACCCTTCCCGGACACCGGGCTGGCGATCGCGCCGCTGTACGACGAGCCCTTCATGGCGGCGGTGCCGATGACGCACCCGCTGGCGGCGCGCAAGACCATCACCGCCGAAGAACTGAAGCAGCAGACGATGCTGCTGCTCGGCACCGGCCACTGCTTCCGCGACCACGTGCTCGAGGTCTGCCCCGAGTTCGCGCGCTTCTCCAGCGACGCCGAAGGCATCCGCAAGAGCTTCGAAGGCAGTTCGCTGGAGACCATCAAGCACATGGTGGCCTCGGGCATGGGCGTGACGGTGCTGCCGCGCTTAAGCGTCGATGCCGAGTCGCAACCGCACGTGCGCTACATCCCCTTCTCGCCGCCGGTGCCGACGCGCCGCGTGGTGCTGGCCTGGCGCCGCAGCTTCACCCGCTACGAAGCCATCGCCGCGCTGCGCAACGCGGTCTACGCCTGCAAGCTGGACGGCGTCACCCGCCTGTCCTGACGATGGCCCGGCGACTATGCCGGCCATGGGCGCTTTCAATTGGCCTCGGTCGTGGGTCCGCCCTATGCTCCGGTCTCGCCCGCAGCCCCGCGCGCTGCCCTGCCACCGACCTGAGAGGGAGAGACGATGTCGGATGAATCCAAGTGCCCGTTCCACCATGCCGCCGGTACCGGCACCAGCAATCGCGACTGGTGGCCCAAGCAACTGCGTGTGGAGTTGCTGAACCAGCATTCCGGCCGCTCCAATCCGCTGGGTGAGCGCTTCGACTACCGTGCGGAGTTCAGGAAGCTCGACTACGCGGCGCTGAAGAAGGACCTGCTGGCGCTGATGACCGATTCGCAGGACTGGTGGCCGGCCGACTGGGGCCACTACGGCGGCCTGTTCATCCGCATGGCCTGGCACAGCGCCGGCACCTACCGCATCGGTGACGGCCGCGGCGGCGCCGGGCGCGGCCAGCAGCGTTTCGCGCCGCTGAACAGCTGGCCGGACAACGTCAGCCTGGACAAGGCGCGCCGCCTGCTGTGGCCGATCAAGCAGAAGTACGGGCAGAAGATCTCCTGGGCCGACCTGATGATCCTGGCCGGCAACGTGGCGCTCGAATCGATGGGCTTCCGCACCTTCGGCTTCGGCGCGGGCCGCGAGGATGTGTGGGAGCCGGACCTGGACGTCAACTGGGGCGACGAGAAGGCCTGGCTCAGCCACCGCGACCCGGAGGCGCTGGCCAGCAACCCGCTGGCCGCCACCGAGATGGGCCTGATCTACGTGAACCCCGAAGGCCCGAACGCCAGCGGCGACCCGCGCTCGGCCGCACCGGCGATCCGCGCCACCTTCGGCAACATGGCGATGAACGACGAGGAGATCGTCGCGCTGATCGCCGGCGGCCACACGCTGGGCAAGACGCACGGCGCCGGCGCGGCGACGCACGTCGGTCCCGACCCCGAATCCGCGCCGATCGAACAGATGGGCCTCGGCTGGACCAGCGGCTTCGGCAGCGGCAGCGGTGCCGACGCCATCACCTCCGGCATCGAGGTGGTGTGGACACAGACGCCGACGCAGTGGAGCAACCACTTCTTCGAAAACCTGTTCAAGTTCGAATGGGTGCAGACGCGCAGCCCGGCCGGCGCCATCCAGTGGGAAGCGAAGGACGGGCCGGAGACCATCCCGGACCCCTTCGACCCGGCCAAGAAGCGCAGGCCGACGATGCTGACCACCGACCTGACGCTGCGCTTCGACCCCGAGTTCGAGAAGATCTCGCGCCGCTTCCTGCACGACCCGCAGGCCTTCGCCGAAGCCTTCGCGCGCGCCTGGTTCAAGCTGACGCACCGCGACATGGGGCCGCGCGCCCGCTACCTCGGCCCCGAGGTGCCGAAGGAAGCGCTGATCTGGCAGGACCCGCTGCCGCCGGTGGACCATGCGCTGGTCGATGCGCAGGACGTGGCCGCACTGAAGGCCAAGGTGCTGGCCTCGGGGCTGAGCGTGGCCGAGCTGGTGTCCACGGCCTGGGCCTCGGCCTCCACCTTCCGCGGCGGCGACAAGCGTGGCGGCGCCAACGGCGCTCGCATCCGCCTTGCTCCGCAGAAGGACTGGGAGGTCAATCAGCCGGTGCAGCTGGCCAGGGTGCTGAAGGTGCTGGAAGGCATCCAGGCCGACTTCAACGCCCGGTCCGGCGGCGGCACGAAGGTGTCGCTGGCCGACCTGATCGTGCTGGCCGGCGGCGCCGCGGTCGAGGCCGCCGCGCAGGCCGCGGGACAGACGGTGAGCGTGCCTTTCGCGCCCGGCCGCACCGACGCACGCCAGGGCCAGACCGATGTCGAGTCCTTCGCGGTGATGGAGCCGGTGGCCGACGGCTTCCGCAACTATCGCAGCGCCGCGCCGGGCGACTCGACCGAGGCGCTGCTGGTCGACAAGGCACAGCTGCTGACGCTGACCGCGCCCGAAATGACGGTGCTGGTGGGTGGCCTGCGTGTGCTCGGGGCCAACGTCGGCGGCCGGCCGCACGGCGTGTTCACCACCCGGCCCGGCGTGCTCAGCAACGACTTCTTCGTCAACCTGCTCGACATGGGCACGGTCTGGAAGGCCGAAGGGGCGGACCCGGAGTCCTTTGCGGGAACGGACCGCAAGACCGGCGCGCCAAAGTGGAGCGCCACCCGCGCCGACCTGGTCTTCGGCTCCAACGCGGTGCTGCGGGCGCTGGCCGAGGTCTACGGCAGTGCGGACGCGCAGCCGAAGTTCGTGGCCGACTTCGTGGCGGCCTGGGTCAAGGTGATGAACCTCGACCGCTTCGACCTGAGCTGAAACAAGGAGGAAACCATGGGCAAGAACAAGTCCGACGGCGCGCCGGCGATCAACATCGGCATCGGCGAAAAGGATCGCGTGGCGATCGCGGCCGGCCTGTCCAAGCTGCTGGCCGACACCTACACGCTGTACCTGACGACGCACAACTTCCACTGGAACGTCACCGGGCCGATGTTCAACACGCTGCACGCGATGTTCATGGCCCAGTACACCGAGTTGTGGAACGCGGTCGACCCGATTGCCGAGCGCATCCGCGCGCTGGGCCAGGCGGCACCGGGCTCGTACGCCCAGTTCGGCAAGCTCAGCTCGCTGAAGGACGCGCCCGCCAAGCCGCCGAAGGCGCTGGAGATGGTGCGCGTGCTGGTCGAAGGCCATGAGGCGGTGGCGCGCACCGCCCGCGCGGTCTTTGCGCTGGCCGACAAGGCCGGCGACCAGCCCACCGCCGACCTGCTGACGCAGCGCCTGGACGTGCACGAAAAAACCGCCTGGATGCTCAGGTCGCTGTTGGAAGAATGCGAGCGAAGGCGCAAGACGGACTGGATGTTGCGGTCGCCGCGGGTGGCGTAGGCCCGGACGCTGCGGTCCGGCGGAACACTCGCGCAGAAGCGACGGCGTTCAGCCGCCGCGCGGCGACTTTCACGCCGGCGGCCGCCGGGGTCGAGCGCACCGTGCGCTGCACGCCACAATGGCGGCCAGCGTTCGCGCTGGCCGCTTCCGGCGGTACCGCCGGGCAGACGCCCGCCGCACGCCGCACGCCGCTCGATGCCTGTTTCCGCCCGCTCCGCGCCTGCCCCCGTCGACGCCGCCCATGTGGAGGCGGCGCTGCTGCGAGCGGCTGCACCTGTACGCCACCAATGTCTGGCCGGCCGTCGCCAGCCAGAGCGCCGTCACCGCCGTCGTCGCCGGCGCTTTCTGGCAGAGCGCCGCGCCGGCATCCTGGCCGCCTGGGTCGGCATCATCGTGTTCAGCCTGGTCGTGCGCCTGGTCATCGGCCTGCAGCTGCGCGCAGCCCAGGCCCGGCAGGCAGCGCCGGTGGCCCGGCGGCTCTGGGCCAGCCGCCTGGCCGTCGCCGGCTCCGGTGCCGCCTGGGGCAGCGCCGGGCTGCTGCTCTACACGGCGTCGGACCTGCCCTCGCAGACGCTGCTGGCCTTCGTGCTGGCCGGCGTGGCGGCCGGTTCGCTGTCGATGACCGCCTTCGACTTGTCCGCGGCGTCGTGCTTCGTCGCGCTGACGCTCGCGCCGATCGGCCTGCGCATGATCGCCACCGGCAACAGCGCCGACACGACGATGGGCGTGATGGCGCTGCTGTTCGTGGCGCTGCTCGGCCTGACGGGCCGGCGCGGCCAGGCGCAGGTGCGCGAGATGGTGACGGCGCGGGAGGCCGAACGGCTGCGCGCCGAAGTGCTGCTGGAAAACCAGGGCCGCCTGGAACAGCTTTCCGCCACGCTGCGCGAACGCAGCGAGGCCCTGGCGCTGACGCTGGACAGCATGGATCAGGGCATTCTCAGCGTCGACCAGCACGGTCGCACCCGCGTCTACAACCGGCGGCTGCACCAGTTGGTCGGCCTGCCGGAATCGTTCCTGGCCACCCGCCCGACGATGGAGGAGATCGTCCGCTACCAGATCGAACACGGCCAGTTCGGGCCCGACTATGGCCTCGTCGATGCACGGCTGCGCCGTGCGCTGGAGGGCCGGCTCGCCGGCAGCCCGCAGCCGTTGCCCGACACCTACCTGCGCCGCACGCCCGACGGCCGCATGGTGGAGGTCAAGACCCGCTACCTGCCCGGTGCGGGACTGGTACGCACCTTCTCCGATGTGACGGCCTTCTTCGAGACGCGCGAACGCCTGCAGCTGAGCCAGGCCGAAGAAAGCAAGCTGGCGCTGGTGGCCGCGCACACCGACAACGCGGTGGCGATCACCGACCCGGAAGACCGCATCGAATGGGTCAACCCGGCCTTCGTGCGCATGACCGGCCATGCGCTGGAGTACGCAGCCGGACGCCGCATGGCCGAATTGCTGCGCGGCGTGCACAGCGACCTGGACGCGCTGCGGCGCATGGACGCCGACCTGCGCCGCCAGCACAAGGCGTCGGCCGAGCTGCGCTACCAGTTCAAGGACGGCCGGACGCGCTGGCTGGCCCTGGAGACGCATGCCGTGCTCGGGTCGGACGGCTCGGTGCAGCGCTACCTGTCGATCGGCCGCGACGTCAGTGCGCGCCGCGAAGCCGAAGAAGCGCTGCGTGCCGCACGCGACGAGGCCGAGCGCGCCAGCCGCGCGAAGTCGGAGTTTCTTTCGGCGATGAGCCACGAACTGCGCACGCCGATGAACGCGATCCTCGGTTTCGCGCAGCTGCTCGACACCGATGCGCGGCGGCCGCTGGCCGAGCCGCAGCGCAGCCAGGTGCGTCATATCCTGCAGGCCGGCACGCACCTGCTGACGCTGATCGACGACGTGCTCGACCTGGCACGCGTCGAAGCCGGCAAGCAGCCGATCGTGCTCGAGCCGGTCGCGCTCGGTCCGCTGGTGCGCGATTGCCTGGCGCTGGTGCAGCCGCTGGCCGCACAGCGCCGCGTGCATCTCGAAGGCGACGCCGCGCTCGACGCCATCGGCTGGGTGGCCGCCGACCGCACCCGGCTCAAGCAGGTGCTGCTGAACCTGCTGTCGAACGCCATCAAGTACAACCGCGAAGGTGGCGAGGTCCGGCTGGACTGCGGCGGCAGTGCAGAAGAGTTGTGGCTCGCCATTTCCGACACCGGCATCGGCTTGGATCAGGAGCAGCGCGAACGCCTGTTCACCGCCTTCGAGCGCCTGGGTGCGGAGGACGGCCCGATCCCCGGCGCCGGCATCGGGCTGGCGCTGTCGCGGCGCATGCTCGAGCTGATGAACGGCCGCATCGAGGTGCGCAGCGAAGTCGACGTCGGCAGCACGTTCCGCATCTGCCTGCGGCGCGAGCCGGCGCCGCTGCCGGCGGACGCAGCGGCGCACGCGGCGGCACAGCCGCTGGCGCCGGCGGGCGGCACGACCGCGCGGCGGGTGCTCTACATCGAGGACAACCCGGTCAATGCGATGCTGATGGAAGCGGTGCTGGAGCGCGTGCCCGGCCTGCAACTGGTCTGCGCGGCGCTGCCCGAGGTCGGCCTGGAACTGGCGCAGGCCGCGCCGCCGGACCTGGTGCTGCTGGACATCCAGCTGCCGGGCATCGACGGCTTCGAGGTGCTGCGCCGGCTGCGTGCGGCCAGTGCGACGCAGGCGGTGCCGGTGGTGGCGGTCAGTGCGAACGCGATGCGCAACGACATCGAGCGCGCCCGTGCGGCCGGCTTCGACGGCTACCTGACCAAGCCGATCGACTTCGAGCGGCTGCTGGCGCTGGTGCAGCGTTGCGGTCCGGGCTGCGACCGGGCGCAACTGGGCTGGAACGGCGACACCGAGCCGCTCATGCGTCGTCCAGCGTCTTCGGCCAGCTCGACTTGAGCAGCCTGGACAGCGCGCGGTCGGCCAGCAGCCGGCCGCCGGTCTGGCAGCGCGCGCAGTAGTTGCACTCGTTGCTGGCATAGACGATGCGCTGCACCGGGCTGCCGCATACCGGGCAGGGCTCGCGGTAGCGGCCGTGCACCGCCATCTGCGGGTGGAAGGCGGTGACCTTGTCGGGCCAGCCGCCGGCGCGGTCGGCCTCGGCGCGCAGGCGCTCGGTCCATTCGTCCAGCACGGCGCGCGCGGCGTCGTGCAGCCGGCGCGAGGCATCGTCATCGAGCGCGCGCGTCAGCGCCAGCGGGGACAGGCGGGCGCGGTGCAGGATCTCGTCGGAGTAGGCATTGCCGATGCCGCTGAACAGGCGCGGGTCGGTCAGTGCGCGCTTGAGGGTGTGGTTCTCGCCGAGCAGCCGCACGCGGAAGGCGGCGTGGTCGCACTGCATCAGGTCGATGCCGCCGGCATCCAGCGCCGCCAGCGCGTCGCGCCCCTGCACCAGATGCAGCGACGCGCGCCGCTGGCTGCCGGCCTCGGTGAACAGCAGGCTGCCGGCGTCGAAGTCGAAGCGCGCGAGCGTGATCTTTCCCGGGTTCTTCGCCGTCGTGGCGAGCCAGCGCAGGCGGCCGGCAATCATCAGATGCAGCACCAGGAACAGCTCGCCCTCCAGGCACAGCAGCACGCGCTTGCCCAGGCGCTCGACACCGACGACGCGCCGCCCTTCGGCACTGGCGATCGGCGGCAGCGCGGTGCGCAGCACGAAGGGGTTGAGCAACTGCACCCGCCGCAGCGTCTGGCCGACGGCGCGTGCCGCCAGGCGCTCGACGTAGACGGTGACGTCCGGCAGCTCGGGCATCGGGCCAGTGTGCCACCGGATAATGCGGCCGATGAACGACACCGTCGAACGCATCGCGCACGAGGTGCGGCGACGCCGCACCTTCGCGATCATCAGCCACCCCGACGCGGGCAAGACCACGCTGACCGAGAAGCTGCTGCTGTACAGCGGCGCGATCCAGATCGCCGGCTCGGTGAAGGCGCGCAAGGCCAGCCGCCACGCCACCAGCGACTGGATGGAGATCGAAAAGCAGCGCGGCATCTCGGTGGCCAGCTCGGTGATGCAGATGGAATACCGCGACTGCGTCATCAACCTGCTCGACACGCCCGGCCACCAGGACTTCAGCGAAGACACCTACCGCGTGCTGACCGCGGTGGACGCCGCGCTGATGGTCATCGACGCGGCCAACGGCGTGGAGCCGCAGACGCGGCGGCTGCTGCAGGTGTGCCGCGCGCGGAACACGCCGATCCTGACCTTCGTCAACAAGATGGACCGCGAGGTCAAGGCGCCGCTGGACCTGTTCGACGAGATCGAATCCGAGCTCGGCATGAGCGTGGTGCCCTTCACCTGGCCGGTGGGCATGGGCAAGATCTTCGGCGGCGTGCTCGACCTGCGGCGCGACCAGATGCGTGTGTTCTCCGGCGGCGAGGACCGGCTGAAGGGCGGTGACGAGACGATCGAGGGCATCACGAACCCGGCACTGGCGCAGCGTTTCGGCATGGCCTACGAGCAGGCCGCCGGCGAGGTGGAGCTGGTGCGCGAAGCGGCGCCCGGCTTCGACGAAGCCGAGTTCCTGGCGGGACGCCAGACGCCGATGTTCTTCGGCAGCGCCATCAACAACTTCGGCGTGCAGGAGGTGCTGGACGCGCTGGTCGAACTGGCGCCGCCGCCCGGCCCGAAGACCGCGCTGCAACGCACGGTGCAGCCGACCGAGCCCAAGTTCAGCGGCGTGGTCTTCAAGATCCAGGCCAACATGGACCCGGCCCACCGCGACCGCATCGCCTTCCTGCGCGTGGCGAGCGGCCATTTCGAGCGCGGCATGCGGCTGAAGGTGACGCGCTCGGGCAAGGAACTGCGGCCGAACACGGTGGTCAGCTTTCTGAGCCAGCGCCGCGAACTGCTCGAGGAGGCGTTTGCCGGCGACATCATCGGCATCCCGAATCACGGCGTGCTGCAGCTCGGCGACACGCTCAGCGAAGGCGAGGCGCTGCAGTTCACCGGCTTGCCCTTCTTCGCGCCCGAGATGTTCCGCAGCGTGGAGGTGGCCGACCCGCTGCGCACCAAGCAGCTGCGCGCCGGGCTGACGCAGCTGGGCGAGGAAGGCGCGATCCAGGTCTTCCGCCCGGTGGCCGGCAGCATGCTGCTGCTGGGCGCGGTGGGCCAGCTGCAGTTCGAGGTGGTGGCGCACCGGCTGGAGCATGAATACGGCTGCAAGGCACGCATCATGCCGGCGCGCTACAACGTGGCGCGCTGGGTCACGGCCGACACCGGCGAAGGCGCCGCCGCCGACGAGCGCGAGTTGAAGCGCTTCATCGATGCCAACGACCACCGCGTCGCGCTGGATGCGGTGGATGCACCCTGTGTGCTGCTGGAATACGCCGGCGAGCTGCGCGCGATGCAGGAGAACTGGCCGAAGATCCGTTTCCACGCGCTGCGCGAGCACGCGGGCCTGGTGTTCCAGAAGCAGCTCGACGGCTGAGCCGTCGCCGGCCTCAGGCCGCGACGGCCAGCGCCACCCGGTTGCGGCCGCCGGCCTTGGCGGCATACAGCGCGGTGTCGGCCTGGCGCAGCGCCGGTTCCCACTCGGCCTCGCGCAGGAAGGCCGGCGACACGCCGATGCTGACCGAGCAGGGCCAGCGCCCGCCCGAGGCATCGGCAAAGGGCAGCGCCGCCACCGCGGCCCGCAGCCGCTCGGCCAGCTGTGCGGCACTGCCGGCCGGCGGATCGACCACGCCGACCAGGAATTCCTCGCCGCCCAGTCGGGCGACGAAGTCGCCGGCGCGCACATGGTCCATCAGCGCACGGGCCACGGCCTGCAGCAAGCGGTCGCCGCCGCGGTGGCCGAGCGTGTCGTTGACGCGCTTGAAATGGTCCAGGTCCAGCATCAGCCAGGCCAGCGGCGCCGGCTCGCGCGCGCGGAAGTGGTACTGCAATGCCTGCACCAGACCGTTGCGGTTGAGCACGCCGGTCAAGGGGTCGTGCGTGGCCAGCTCGCGCAACTGCTCGTGCAGCCGGGTGAACATCCACCACAGCACCGACGGCCCCATCAGCAGGATGCAGATCGACGACAGCGCGTAGTTGGCCTGCGCGGCGGGCCCGCTGAACAGCGGTACCACGCCCTGCCCGGCGCCCACGCCGGCGCGCGCCCGCGTGGCCGCGCCCAGCAGGCTGGCGGTCAGCAGCATCAGCCGCTGCGCAGGGCGCTCGGCCGGTGTCAGCTGGCGCTGGCCCTGCCAGGCGCTGAAGGCCATGCCCAGGTAGAGCAGGCCCAGCACGGTGTTCAGGCTGATGTGGCGGGCCCTCTGGCCGGCCAGCAGCGCCAGCGCCGCGTGCGCCACGCCCAGCACCGCGCAGGCCAGCACGACGCGGCTCATCGCCGGCACGGGCCGTCCCATGTACTGCCGCTGGCCGCGCAGGAAGAGCGCCGCGGCATAGACCATCAGCGCATCGGCCACCAGCACCACCGGCTGGTCCGTGTCGATGCCCAGGGCCAGCCGGGCGATGTAGGCCAGCGCGAACAGGCCGGTGCTGGCCGCGCACTGCAGCAGCACGCGCTGCGCCGGGCCGCGCCAGGCGACCAGCGCCACCAGGCCGCCGGTGACGGCCAGGTTCAGGGTCATCAGGATGACGGTGGTGGTCGGGTCCATGGGCGCTGGGGCAGCACCCGCCAGTGTGACATCGGCGGCGCGGCCAGGGACCCTGCCGCCCGCGGGCCGCGCGGCACAATCCACGACATGCCCGACGCCTTGCGGCTGCCACCCTCGCGGCTGGCGCTGTACCTCGACCTGATCCGCTGGAACCGGCCGGCCGGCTGGCTGCTGCTGCTGTGGCCCACGCTGGCGGCGCTGTGGATCGCCGCCGACGGCTGGCCGGGCTGGCATCTGCTGCTGGTCTTCGTGCTCGGCACGGTCCTGATGCGCAGCGCCGGCTGCTGCGTCAACGACGTGGCCGACCGCGAGTTCGACCGCCATGTCAAGCGCACTGCGCAACGGCCGGTGACGCGCGGCGCGGTGTCGGTGCAGCAGGCGCTGGGCCTGGGCGCGGCGCTGGCGCTGGCCGCCTTCGGACTGGTGCTGACGACCAACCCGCCGACGATCCTGCTGTCCTTTGCCGGGCTGGTGATCACGCTGCTGTACCCGTATGCCAAGCGGGTGGTGTCGATGCCGCAGGCGGTGCTCGGTGTGGCTTTCAGCTTCGGCATCCCGATGGCCTTCGCCGCGGCGCTGGGCGGCCTCGACTGGGGGCTCGGCGCCATCGGTGCCGCCGTGCCGTGGCATGCGTGGGCGCTGCTGGTGGCCAACCTGTTCTGGGTGCTGGCCTACGACACCGAATATGCGATGGTCGACCGCGACGACGACCTGCGCATCGGCATGAAGACCTCGGCCATCACGCTGGGCCGGCACGACGTGGCCGCGGTCATGGCCTTCTATGTGCTGCACCTGGCCGGCTGGGCGCTGCTCGGCCGCGCGCTCGGCTTGGGCGCGGTGTTCGGTGTGGGCCTGCTGGTGGCGGCGGCGCAGGCCGCCTGGCACTACCGGCTGATCCGCGGCCGCACGCGCGAAGGCTGCTTCCGCGCCTTCCGCCTGAACCACTGGCTGGGCTTCACCGTGTTCGTCGGCGTCGCGCTGGACCTGGCGCTGCGCTGAGCGGGCGCGCGGGCGGTCAGCGCGCGCTGTCCGCGAAGGCAGCGACCGCGTTGATCACGTTCAGCGGGGCCTGCGCACCCATCAGCGCATCGATCGAGGCCAACCCGTGCGGCGCGCCGCGCACCCGCTGCAGCGCCAGCCGGCCGCCGCAGGCGCGCCAGGTGTCGACGTTGCCGGCCGTGCTGTAACCGCCGCGGGTCACCGTCTCGCCGCACAGGCTGGCGGCCCGCGCCTGCAGCTGGCGGAACTCGCCCTGCACCACGTCGTTCAGCCAGGCGCCGGCCGAGGCCGAGACCACGCCGGGGTCCAGCGTCCAGGTGTCCGCCTCCCAGGCACCGCGGTTGCGCAGGATGTCGTCGCTGTCGCCGAGGATGGCCATGTAGGGCCGCGCCGCGCTGCCCGGCGCACAGGGTGTGGCCGGGTCGAGGAAGGTGGCCGACGCGGGGCCGGACAGGGCCACGTGCACGTCGAAGGTGGCGGGCGATTCGCACCACATGCGGTTGGTCATCACGCCGCCCATCGAATGGCCGATCAGCACCAGCTGCCGCACCGTGCCGTAGCGGGCGCGGATCTGCGCGGCCAGCGCCTGAAGGAAGGCCTTGTCGTCCTGCCCGGAGCTCATCGCGTAGTTGCTCCAGGTGAAGGCCCGCGGCTGCGACGCCACGTGCTGGCCCTGCGGCACGACCAGCATCGTGCGCTGCGCGCGCAACCAGTCCCAGGTGGCCGCATCGGTGCCCGAGACCTGCGCGTCGCGGCTCAGCCCCAGCTGCGCGACGACCGAGCTCTTGTTGCCGGCGCCGCCGTGCAGCACGACGATGGCGCGGGTGGCGCCTTCGCTTTCGTAGACGTCGATCGCATGCGGATAGCCGGGCACGCTCATCGCCACCAGCGGGCCGGCGGCGGCCGGCGCGTCGGACGACCCGCCGCCGCAGGCGACGAGGGCCCCTGCCGCCGCCAGCGCGGCGAGCCGGTGGCGCCAGTGCACGCGCAGCCGGCTCATGCGCCCAGCTCGCGCGCCCGCTGCTGCGCCGCGCGGATGGCCCTGACCAGCGCGGCCTTCACGGTGACCCGTTCACGCAGCACCGACACCGGCTCGTCGGACTGGCGCGCCAGCTCGGTCGCGCCGGCGAAGGTGGCCAGCGCCAGCGCGCGGCCCTGTTCGGCGTCCAGGCCCATCTCCTGCGCGGCCTGCAGCATCGCCTCGATGAAATAGAAGACATAGGCCGGGCCGGAGCCCGACAGCGCGGTCACCGCGTCCAGGTCGGCTTCCTGCGCCACCCACAGCGTGCGCCCGGTGGGCGCGAGCAGCGCCTCGACCTGCGCCCGCTCGGCGGCGCTGACGGCCGGCGTGGCGTACAGGCCGGCGATGCCCTGGCCGATCAGCGCCGGCGTGTTCGGCATGCTGCGCACGATGCGTTCGGCGCCGGTGGCCCGCGCGATGGCGTCACAGCGGATGCCGGCCATCACGCTCAGGTGCAGCGCTGCGGCCACCTGGCCGGTACAGGCCTGGGCGGCCTCGGCGAAGACCTGCGGCTTGACGGCCCACACCAGCTGCGTGGCGGAGGCCAACGACGCGTCGGCCACGGCCAGCGTGCGCACGCCGAACTGCCGCTCCAGACGCCCGCGCTGCTCGGCCATCGGCTCGACGACCACGATGGAGGCAGGCGCGTGGCCGCTGCGCAGCAGGCCGCCGACCAGCGCCGAGGCCATGTTGCCGCCGCCCACGAAGACGATGGTGGATGCTTGCATGCGGCCAGTGTAGCCAGCGCCCGGGGTGATTAAGATGCGCGCCTTCGCCGCTGCAGGCTTGCAACGGCCGCATCCACCCCGATCTGCCGACCATGAACGTTCCATCCGCCGACCCTGGGCTTTCCTTCGACGTCACCGAGGCCGATTTCCGCCAGACCGTGCTCGAGCGCTCGCTCGACGTGCCGGTGCTGGTGGATTGCTGGGCGCCGTGGTGCGGGCCGTGCCGCAACCTGAAGCCGGTGCTGGAGAAGCTGGTCCAGGAATACGGCGGCCGCTTCCTGCTGGCCAAGCTGAACACCGACGAGGCGCCGCAGATCTCGGCCGCGCTGCAGATCCGCAGCATTCCGCTGGTGGTGCTGTTCGTCGGCGGCCGGCCGGTGGACCAGTTCATGGGCGCGCTGCCCGAAGGCCAGGTGCGCGCCTTCCTGGACAAGCACCTGGGCGAACAGGTGTCGGAAGTGGATGCGCTGCGCGCCGAGGCGGCCGAGGCGGCCGACCCGCAGCAGGCCGAGATGCTGCTCAGCGAGGCGCTGCGCCTGGAGCCCGGCAACGCCGAGGTGCTGCTGGACCTGGCGGCGCGCTGGATCGACCGCGGCGAGATCGACGGCGCCGACAAGCTGCTGGGCAAGCTGTCGGCGGACCAGGGCGGCGAGCGTCTGGCCGCGCTGCGCAAGCGCATCGAACTCGCGCGCAACAAGCCCGAAGGCGACCCGGCCGCGCTGGCCGCGCGCATCGCCGCCAACGGCAAGGATTTCGAGGCCCGTTTCGCACTGGCCGCGATCCAGGCCCATGCGGGCGACTTCGATGCCGCCTTCGACCAGCTGCTCGAAGTGGTGCTGCGCGACAAGGGCGAATGGCGCGAGAAGGCGCGGCTGCAGCTGATCGAGTGGTTCACGCTGTGCACCGACGCCGAGGCGGTGAGCCGCGGCCGGCGCTACCTGGGCATGTACCTCAACTAGGGCCGGCCTCGCCCCAACGGCACGGCGAAGCTTCGCGCGGCGCCAGCGGCGGCCGCGCGCCGAAGATCGCGGTGCCGACGCGCACGATCGTCGCACCTTCGGCCACCGCCGCTTCGAGGTCGGCGCTCATGCCCATCGACAGCGTGTCCAGCGCCAGGCCGGAGGCATTCAGCGCCTGCAGCAGCTGATGCAGCGCACGGTGCGGCCGGCGCTGCGCGTCCAGGCCTTCGGCCGGCTCCGGTATCGCCATCAGTCCGCGCAGGCGCACGCGCTCGGCCGGCAACGCGGCCACCGCATGCGCCACCGCAGCCACCTCGGCGGGCTGCAGGCCGCTCTTGCTGGCCTCGCCGCTGATGTTGACCTGCAGGCACAGCTGCAGCGGTGCCAGGCCGGCGGGCCGCTGCTCGGCCAGGCGCTGCGCGATCTTCAGCCGGTCCACGCCATGCACCCAATCGAAGCGCTCGGCGACGACGCGGGTCTTGTTGCTCTGCAAAGGGCCGATCAGATGCCAGCACAGGCCGGCCCGCAGGTCGGCCAGCGCATCCATCTTGGGCAGCGCTTCCTGCACGTAGTTCTCGCCGAAGTCGCACTGGCCCGCGGCATGCGCCTCGCGGATCTCTGTGGCGCCGAAGGTCTTGGTCACGGCCAACAACGTGACGCTTTGCGCGGGGCGGCCCACGTCGTCGCAGGTGCGTGTGATCCGCCGACGCACTTGTTGTAAGTTCGCTGCGATGCTCGACATAATGCCCTGAGCTTAGCGCCTCCAGGGCCGCACCCACCCATGGACATCACGCAACTGCTGGCCTTTTCGGTCAAGAACAAGGCCTCGGACTTGCACCTGTCGGCCGGGCTGCCGCCCATGATCCGCGTGCACGGCGACGTGCGGCGCATCAACATCGAGCCGCTGGACCACAAGCAGGTCCATGCCATGGTGTACGACATCATGAACGACACCCAGCGCAAGCACTACGAAGACACGCTGGAGTGCGACTTCTCGTTCGAGATCCAGGGCCTGGCGCGCTTTCGCGTCAATGCCTTCAACCAGAACCGCGGCGCGGGCGCGGTGTTCCGCACCATTCCCAGCAAGATCCTGACGCTGGAGCAGCTGAACGCGCCCAAGGTCTTCGCCGATCTGGCGCTGCGCCCGCGCGGCCTGGTGCTGGTCACCGGCCCCACCGGCTCCGGCAAGAGCACCACGCTGGCCGGCATGGTCAACCACCTGAACGAAAACGAGTACGGCCACGTGCTGACGGTGGAAGACCCGATCGAGTTCGTGCACGAGAGCAAGAAGTGCCTGATCAACCAGCGCGAGGTCGGCCCGCACACGATGAGCTTCAACAACGCGCTGCGCTCGGCACTGCGCGAGGACCCGGACGCCATCCTCGTCGGCGAAATGCGCGACCTGGAGACCATCCGCCTGGCGCTGACCGCCGCCGAGACCGGCCACCTGGTGTTCGGCACGCTGCACACCAGCAGCGCGGCCAAGACCATCGACCGCGTGGTCGACGTCTTCCCCGCGGCCGAGAAGGACATGGTGCGCGCGATGCTGTCCGAGTCGCTGGTGGCGGTGATCTCGCAGACACTGTGCAAGCTGAAGGACGGCTCGGGCCGCGTGGCCGCGCACGAGATCATGATCGCCACCTCGGCCATCAAGAACCTGATCCGCGAGAACAAGATCGCGCAGATGTACAGCTCGATCCAGACCGGCCAGAGCCTGGGCATGCAGACGCTGGACCAGAACCTGACCGACCTGGTGCGGCGCAACGTCGTTTCCGCCGCCGAGGCCCGCGCCAAGGCCAAGTTCCCCGAAAACTTCCCCGGCTAGCCCGGGACATTCGACATCACGCATGTGGCGACGCCACGCCGGTGATGACCGAACGTCACCGTGAGCCCCCACGAGGACCACCATGGAACGCGATCAAGCCTCGAAATTCATCAATGACCTGCTGCGCCTGCTGCTGGCCCGCAACGGCTCGGACCTGTTCCTCACGGCCGAGTTTCCGCCGGCCGTCAAGGTCGACGGCCGCATCAACAAGGTCAGCCCGCAGCCGCTGACCGGCCAGCACACGCTGCAGCTGGCGCGCGCGGTGATGAACGACAAGCAGGCGGCCGAGTTCGAGAAGACGAAGGAATGCAACTTCGCGATCTCGCCGCAGGGCATCGGCCGCTTCCGCGTCAACGCCTTCCTGCAGCAGGGTCACGTGGGCCTGGTGTTCCGCACGATCCCGCAGACGCTGCCGACCATCGACACGCTGAAACTGCCGAAGGTGCTGAAGGACGTGGCGATGACCAAGCGCGGCCTGGTCATCTTCGTCGGCGCCACCGGCTCGGGCAAGAGCACCTCGCTGGCGGCGATGGTGGACCACCGCAACGAGAACTCCTACGGCCACATCATCACGATCGAGGACCCGGTGGAGTTCGTGCACCCGCACAAGAACTGCATCGTCACGCAGCGCGAGGTCGGCATCGACACCGACGGCTGGGAATCGGCGCTGAAGAACACGCTGCGCCAGGCGCCGGACGTGATCCTGATGGGTGAGATCCGCGACCGCGAGACCATGGACCATGCGGTCGCCTTCGCCGAGACCGGCCACCTGTGCATGGCCACGCTGCACGCCAACAGCTCCAACCAGGCGCTGGACCGCATCATCAACTTCTTCCCCGAAGAGCGGCGCGCGCAGCTGCTGATGGACCTGTCGCTGAACCTGAAGGCGCTGGTCTCGCAGCGCCTGCTGCCGCACCAGGAAGGCAAGGGCCGGGTGGCGGCGGTCGAGATCCTGCTGAACACGCCGCTGGTCGCCGACCTGATCTTCAAGGGCGAGGTCGGCGAGATCAAGGAGCTGATGAAGCGCAGCCGCGAACTCGGCATGCAGACCTTCGATCAGGCACTGTTCGATCTGTACGAAGCGAATGCGGTGAGCTACGAGGACGCGCTGCGCAACGCCGACTCGGTCAACGACCTGCGGCTGCAGATCAAGCTGCACAGCCAGCGGGCACGCAACCCCGACCTGGCTTCGGGAACAGAACATCTGACGATCGTTTGAGCCCCCGGCCGCCTGGCGGCCGCCCCCCGTGGGGGCTACCGAACCCGACCGGGGGACCCGGATCGGGTTCGGCGCGCTTGCGTATGCCGCTCCCCCTCGTCGCCTGCGGCGACATTTCCCCTCTTGGGGAAGGCATGCGGTCGGTGGCCGGCGGCATACTTCTTCCATGACGACCAAAACCTACGATTCCGTGCCTTCGCGCCGCGTGGCCTTTCTCGGGCTGGGCGTGATGGGCTTTCCGATGGCCGGGCACCTGGCGCGTGCCGGGCACCAGGTCACCGTCTACAACCGCAGCGCCGCCAAGGCGCAGGCCTGGCAGGCCGAGTACGGC
>JBGAII010000036.1:0-31148 GCA_044225625.1 Rubrivivax sp. | reverse complement strand
TCTCCGGCCGCCGCTGGCGCGAGCAGGTCTACCCGCGGGTGCGCGCCTTCATCGCCGACTACGACAAGCAGGCTGTGCCGGCAACGCGTGCCCGCGCCGCCGCGCGGCGGCGCTGAGCACCGAGGGCCTGCGGTGAGCCGGCCCACGGAAGTCCCGGCCGTTGCGCCGCAGGCCAGCGCCGACGCCATCGATGCGCTGTTGCCGCAGACCCAATGCACCCGCTGCGGCTACCCGGACTGCCATTCCTACGCCCAGGCGATCGCCGGTGGTGAAGCCGACATCAACCGTTGCCCGCCAGGCGGCGCCGAAGGCATCGTCCGCCTGGCGGCACTGACTGGCCGCCCGGTTCAGCCGCTGAACCCCGACTGCGGCAGCGAAGGCCCGCGTCGCGTGGCACGCATCGACGAGGACTGGTGCATCGGCTGCACGTTGTGCATCAAGGCCTGTCCGGTGGACTGCATCGTCGGCGCGCCCAAGCAGATGCACACCGTGATCGACGAACTCTGCACCGGCTGCGACCTGTGCGTGCCGGTCTGTCCGGTGGATTGCATCGCGATGCTCGACGCCAGCGGGCCGCGCACCGGCTGGCAGGCATGGAGCAGCGAGCAGGCCGACGAGGCGCGCGACCGCTATGCCTTCCATCGCCTGCGCAACGAGCGCGAGAAGCGGGAAAACGACGAACGCCTGGCCGCCAAGGCGCAGGCCAAGCTGGCCGACCTGTCCGGCCATTCGGCCATCACCGACCCGCAGACGCTGCAGCGCAAGCGTGCGGTGATCGAAGCCGCGCTCGCCAGGGCGCGGGCGGGACGAAAATCCTGATCCACCGTTCGCACCCGACTTGCTGACATGACCGACGACCAGGTCGAGACCTTTTTCGCCACGCTGGCGGCCGCCAATCCCGAACCGCTGTCCGAACTGGAGTTCAGCAGTGTGTTCGAGTTGCTGGCCGCCGTGCTGCTGTCCGCCCAGGCCACCGACGCCGGCGTGAACAAGGCGACGCGACAGTTGTTCAAGGTCGCCGGCACGCCGCAGCGCATGCTGGCGCTGGGAGTCGAGGGCCTGGAGCCCTACATCCGCACCATCGGGCTGTACCGCACGAAGGCGCGCAACCTGATCGCCACCTGCCGCTTGCTGATGGAGCGCCACGGCGGTCAGGTGCCGCGCAGCCTGGAAGCGCTGCAGGCCCTGCCCGGCGTGGGCCGCAAGACCGCGAACGTGGTGCTGAACGTCGCCTTCGGCGAGCCGACCTTTGCGGTCGACACCCACGTCTTCCGCGTCTGCAATCGCACCGGACTCGCGCCGGGGCGCACACCGCTGGAGGTCGAAGCCGGGCTGGAACGGCGCGTGCCCGAGCGCTATCGCAGCCATGCGCATCACTGGCTGATCCTGCACGGACGCTACGTCTGCCTGGCTCGCAAGCCGCTGTGCAGCCAATGCCGCGTGGCGGCGCAGTGCGATACCGGCCGCGCGCTGCACGTGGCGGATTGACGCGGCCTCGCGGGCGTCCGGCCCCTACAATGGGCCGCAAGCTGCCGCCCGCCGATGTCCAAGTTCGAAGACCTTGCCGAACGCGTTGAACGCCTCGTGCTGCGGCATGAGGAACTGAAGCGCACCAACACGCTTCTGGAACAGCAGGTGGCGGCGCTGGCGGCCGAGCGCGACAACTTGCGCTCGCGCCTGAGCGCGGCGCGGGCGCGCATCGACGTGCTGCTGGAGCGGCTGCCTTCGGGCCATGGCACGGCCGGAGTAAGCGAATGAAGCAGCACGAGGTCACGATCCTCGGACAGAGTTACATCCTCGGCTGCCCCGACGGCGGCGAGGCGCTGCTGGCGGCCGCCGTCGCCAGCGTGGACCGCGAGATGAGCGCGATCCGCGATGCCGGCAAGGTCAAGGCGCGCGAGCGCATCGCCGTGCTCGCCGCGCTGAACCTGGCGTACCAGCTGGCGGACCGACCGCCACGCGCCGTGGCCGACGCAGGCACGGGGGCCGCACCGGTACGAGAAGCCGGCGCTCGGGGCACACAAGCTGAAATCGACGCACTGATCCAGCGCGTCGATGCCGCACTCGGCAGCGACGGCCAGTTGCTGTGAACTAGGCTGCAGCCGGACGGGCGTGCAGCCTAGAATGCGTCCGTCCGTCGCGTTCGCGGGAGTTTTATATTTCCTTGAACCGATGCTCTTTGAGCAAGGGCTTGGAACATCGCCGGGCTGGTGCGATCGTCTCGCGTCAGATGAACCCGATGCCCGGCTGACCTCGCCCACCTGAACTTCACCTGGGTTCAGGAATGCGGCTCCTGGTTCGTGGCGGACACCTATTCCTGCACTGCCGTTGCCTCCATACCGATGACACGCTACTGGCTGATGAAGAGCGAGCCTTCGGAGGTCTCGATCGACGACCTCGCGGCCGCGCCGGGCCAGGTGCTGCCGTGGACGGGAGTGCGCAACTACCAGGCGCGCAACTTCATGCGCGACGACATGCGCATCGGCGACGGCGTGCTGTTCTATCACTCGTCCTGCCCCGAGCCAGGCGTCGCCGGCCTGGCACGCATCGCCGGTACGCCCGGCCCGGACCAGACGCAGTTCGACCCGGCCGATCACTACTACGACCCCAAGTCCACGCTGGACAAGCCGCGCTGGGTGCAGATCGATGTGGCCTTGGTACGCAAGACGCGGCTGCTGTCGCTGCGAGAGATGCGGGCCGCGCCGGATCTGGCGACGATGCGCGTGCTCGCGACCGGCAACCGCCTCTCGATCACGCCCGTCACGCCGGAGGAGTGGCGTGCGGTGAAGCGTCTGCTGACGCGCTGACCGTCCTCAGCCGCCGGATTCGAAGCGGATGCTGGCCAGCGTGTGGTGATTGCCGCCGCGGCGGCGTGCCTCGGCCAGTGCGCCTTCGCAGGCAGCAAGCAGATCGTGTTGCGACGCGGCCGTGTGCGGATAGCTCGCCACGCCCATCGAGACGCTGAAGCCGAGTTCCTGGCCGTCGAGCACCACGATCTGCGTAGCGCACTGCCGCCGCAGCCCTTCCATGCGCGAATGGGCAGTGGCCAGCCCGACGCCGGACAGCAACACGCCGAACCGACGCCCCTCGAGCCGGCATGACGCGTCCATCGCGCGGGTATTGCCGCGCAGCAGGCGGCCCATGGCCTCGAAGATCCGGCCCTCGGCGGCGGCACCGAGTTCAAGCGTGCGGCCGATGAACGGGTCGATCTCGATCAATACCAGCGCGAACTCTCGATGCTCACGCGTCGACAGGTCGACCTCGCGACGCAGCTGATCCTCGAAATGGGGCCGGGTGTAGAGCCCGGTAGCGCCGTCGCGCAGGCCCTGGTCCGCCAGCTCGAGCCGCAGCTTCTCGTTGGCACGCTGCTGCTGCTCGAGCTGTTCCAGCGCAGCGCGCAACTGCGCATCCTTCTGCCGCTGCGGCGCCTGATCCGTCCAGATGCTGCAGAGCCAGCGCCCGTCACCGCTGCCGTCGTCGATCAGCAGGCGCAGCACCGAATAGTCGTGGCGAACCCCGCCCATCTCGAAACGATGTTCGGTGTTCAGCGGCTGGGCCTGTGCCATCGCCGTCTGCTCGGCCGCGCGCCAGGCCGTGGCGACGGCCGGCTCCACCAGTTCGACGTCGCTACGCCCCAGCACGTCATCGGCGTCCCGGTCCAAGAAGCGCGCCATGCCGGCATTGACGTAGACGTAGCGCCCGCTCGCCGCGTCCTTGACCGCCAGCAACGCGCCCTGTCGCGCCAGCCAGGCTTCCAGCGCCGCCGCCAAGGCAGGCGTGAGGTGCCGCCCGATCGCTGCGGCGCCCGGAGAGTCGGATCGCGGAGAGGGGATGGTCATCGGTGACGGGCGGCGGCCCCAGGACGCGCGGCACAGGCCACCGCGAACACTCAGGGCATCGGATTGTGATCTTGTTTCGTCAGCTGTTGCGGATCAAGCCAATGGCACCCGTACGGGCCGGGCACCCCCTAGCTTGAACAGATCGGGATGTTAGGTCCCGTTCTGCGCCTGCTCGGATGCCGTGCGACCGTTTCCCTGCGCAGAAAGTCACTGCCTGCGGCAGCGCACCGCCCGTGGGGGCCCGTTTGGCGGCAGCCGGCTTTCGCGATACAATCCGGGGTTTTTCTACGGCCGCATACGGCCCGAGCGCCACGCAAGGCGTTCACGGCACGAGCCCATCTACAAGAACCCGAGGTTTCATGACCACGATTCGCGTCAAAGAAAACGAGCCCTTCGACGTTGCCCTGCGCCGCTTCAAGCGGACGATCGAGAAGATCGGTCTTCTCACGGAACTGCGCGCGCGCGAGTTCTACGAGAAGCCCACCTCGGAGCGCAAGCGCAAGAAGGCCGCGGCGGTGAAGCGGCACTACAAGCGCGTGCGCAGCATGCAGCTGCCGAAGAAGCTGTTCTAAGCACGTTTCCGCCCGCCACGAGCCCGCAGCTCCTGTCGTGCTGCGGGCTTGTTCGTTTCTCCGGGAAGACACAGTGAGCCTCAAAGACCGCATCACCGAAGACATGAAGGCCGCGATGCGGGCCAAGGAAGCCGATCGCCTGTCGACGATCCGCATGCTGCTGGCCGCGTGCAAGCAGCGCGAGGTGGACGAGCGCATCGTGCTCGACGACGCTGCCGTGGTGGGTCTGGTCGACAAGCTCATCAAGCAGCGCAAGGACTCGATCACCGCCTTCGAGCAGGCCGGACGCGCCGATCTCGTGGCCAAGGAAAGCGCCGAGATCCAGATACTTTCTGCCTATCTGCCGCAGCGCCTGTCGACCGACGAAATCGCCCGCGAGGTGGCCGCCATCGTGGCGGAAGTCGGCGCCACCGGCCCCGGCGACATGGGCAAGGTGATGGCCGCCGCCAAGTCCCGCCTCGGCGGCAAGGCGGAAATGGCGCTGGTCTCCGCTGCCGTGAAACAATCGTTGAGCAAGTAGCACACAAGGGCCCGCGGCCATGTCCCTTCCTCCGATCAGCCCCATCGCAGCCGATGTCTGCGTGGCCCCGCAGTTGTCACCCGAGTTCATGGCGGAGGTGGCGCGGCTGGGCTTTCGCAGCGTCGTCAACAACCGCCCCGATTTCGAAGGGGGCGCCGAGCAGCCGACCAGCGCACAGGTCGAGGCCGCTGCGCGAGCCGCCGGCCTCGAGTACCGCCATCTTCCGGTCAGCGGCGCGTATCAGTCACCGGAAGAGATCGAAGCCTTCGCGCGACTGGCAGCCGAACTGCCGCGGCCGATGCTGATGTTCTGCCGCTCCGGTGCCCGCTCGACCCGGCTGTACATGCAGGCGCAGCAGCTTCCCGGCTGAACACGCCCGCCCCTGACTCGCGGAGCTCAGGGCTTTCCCTAGACCAAACGTTCCTGCTGATGTGAACGGCAGACGGCACCCGTACAGTCGGCGCGCCCAGAGCGTTCGCTCGCCTACGGAGAGCCCATGTCCTTGTTGCTACCTTTGTCTCGGCTGATCGACAGGCTGAGCGAATTCATCGGCCGTTGGGTCGCCTGGCTCGTGCTGGCGGCAGTGCTCGTCAGCGCCGCCAACGCCATCTCGCGCAAGACGCTCAACCTGAGTTCGAACGCGTTCCTCGAGGTGCAGTGGTACCTGTTCGCGGCGGTCTTCCTGCTGGCCTCCGGCTACACGATGCTGCGCCAGGAGCATGTGAAGATCGACGTGCTCAGCGGCCGCTTCTCCAAGCGCACGCAGGTCTGGATCGACATCATCGGCCTTGCGCTGTTCGTGCTGCCGTTCGTCGTCTACATCATCAAGCTGGCGATGCCACTGGTGATCAATGCCTACGTCACCGGTGAAATGTCGCAGAACGCCGGGGGGCTGATCCGCTGGCCGGTGTACGCCCTGCTGCCCATCGGCCTGACGCTGCTGGGGCTGCAGGCCGTGTCCGAGCTGATCAAGCGCTTTGCGTTCCTGCAGGGCCTGATACCCGATCCCACCGTCAAGGGCAGCGGCAAGACGGCCGAAGAGGAACTGGCCGAATTCCTGAAGCAGCAGGAGCAAGCCCTCGCGCAACAAGGTGCCGGTACGAAGGGAGAGCGCGCATGATCGCCTTCCTGACGGAGAACATGGCGCCGATCATGTTCGTCGGCCTGATCATCTTCCTCCTGTTCGGCTATGCGGTCGCCTTCTCGCTGGCGGCTTGCGGACTGCTGTTCGGCATCGTCGGCATCGAACTCGGCGTCATCACCCCAGCGTTCCTGCAGAGCCTGCCGCTGCGCATCTTCGGCATCATGCAGAACGACACGCTCCTGGCGATTCCGTTCTTCACCTTCATGGGCCTGATCCTGGAGCGATCGGGCATGGCCGAGGACCTGCTGGACACCATCGGCCAGCTCTTCGGCCCGATCCGCGGCGGTCTGGCCTTCGCGGTGATCCTGGTCGGCGCGATGCTCGCCGCGACGACCGGCGTGGTGGCCGCGTCCGTGATCTCGATGGGCCTGATCTCGCTACCCATCATGCTGCGCTATGGCTACGACCGCCGCCTGGCCACCGGCGTGATCGCCGCCTCCGGCACACTGGCGCAGATCATCCCGCCATCGCTGGTGCTGATCGTGCTGGCCGACCAGCTGGGACGCAGCGTGGGCGACCTCTACAAGGGCGCCTTCATCCCCGGCTTCGTGCTGACCGGCCTGTACATCGGCTACGTGATACTGGTCGCCGTCGTCAAGCCTGCGCACGCCCCGGCCCTGCCACCCGAAGCACGCACGATCCGCCAGGACGACGGCTCCTCGGGCTTGCGCTCGCTCGGCGTGCTGACCGCGGTCTCCTTTGCGGCCGCGCTGCTGTTCGCGAAGACCCGGCCGGACACGATGCCGACCGATGAGCTGATCGTCCTGTCGATGTGCGTCGGTGTCGGCATCGCCTTTGCCGCCGCGGTGCTGAACCGCGTCACCGGTCTCGGGCTGCTGTCGAACATGGCCGAGCGCGTGACCTTCGTGCTCATCCCGCCGTTGGCGCTGATCTTCCTGGTGCTCGGCACGATCTTCCTCGGTGTCGCGACCCCGACCGAGGGTGGCGCGATGGGCTCCGTCGGCGCGCTGGCCATGGCCATCAGCCGCCGCCGGCTGAATATGCAGTTGCTGAAGCAGGCAATGGACTCGACCATGAAGCTGTCGTGCTTCGTGCTGTTCATCCTCATCGGCGCGACGGTCTTCAGCCTCGCCTTCCAGGGCGTCGACGGGCCGAAGTGGGTGGAGCACCTGCTGACCAAGCTGCCAGGCGGCCAGTTGGGCTTCCTGATCGTCGTCAACATACTCATCTTCCTGCTCGCCTTCTTCCTCGACTTCTTCGAGCTGGCGTTCATCATCATCCCGCTGGTCGGGCCGGTGGCCGACAAACTGGGCATCGACCTGGTCTGGTTCGGCGTGCTGCTGGCGGTGAACATGCAGACCTCGTTCATGCATCCGCCCTTCGGCTTTGCGCTGTTCTACCTGCGCAGCGTGGCACCGGCCAACGACTACACGGACAAGCTGACCGGGCGCCCGATCCGCAAGGTGACGATCGAGCAGATCTACTGGGGCGCGGTGCCGTTCGTGATCATCCAGATCCTGATGGTCGCGCTGATCATCATCTTCCCCGGCATCGTCACCACCGGCGGAGACAAGGGGCCGAAGCTCGATGCCGACCAGTTGCTGCAGCAGATGGACGCCACCCGGGATTCGGCACAGGACATCGACCGCGCGACCCGCGGCGGCGCCGCGGCGTCCGAGGCGGCGTCGGAGGCCGACCGAGAAGACCCGATGAAGGGCCTGTTGGATTCGATCAAGTCCGACCAGCAGAAGGCCCAGAAGCCCTGATCCGTGGCCGGGCCGGCTCGGCCCGCCGCCACCCGGCATCTGAAAACAGCAAGGCCCCGCCGAACGGCGGGGCCTTGTCACGTGCGTTGTCGGTCGGACCGGCCTGGACCGGCGCCGCCCGGCTTACAGCTTCTGCTGCTGCATGAAGTCGTCGAACGCTGCCTCGGGGAAGCGGAACCACAGGTTGGCATCGCGCCGGTAGGTCGCGTAGTCCTCGTAGATCTTCTTCCAGTTCGGGTTGGTCGCATTCAGGTCGGCATAGACCTCCTGCGCCGACTTGAAGGACGCATCCATCACGTCTTTGGGGAACCGCTGCAGCTTCGTGCCCGACGCAACCAGTTGCTTCAGCGCCTGCGGGTTGCGGTAGTCGTACTTGGCGATCATGTCGGCACCCGCCGCGGCTGCTGCGGCCGCGATCATGGCCTTGTACTCCGAACTCAAGCCGTCATAGGACTTCTGATTCACGTACAGCGACAGCTGCGGACCACCTTCCCACCAGCCGGGGTAGTAGTAGAACGGTGCCACCTTGTTGAAGCCGAGCTTCAGGTCGTCGTAGGGTCCCACCCACTCGGCGGCGTCGATCGTGCCCTTCTCCAGCGCCTGATAGATCTCGCCGCCGGGGATGTTCTGCGGCACCACGCCGAGCTTCTCGATGACCTTGCCGCCGAAGCCACCGACACGGAACTTCAGACCCTTCAGATCGGCGACCGACTTGATCTCCTTGCGGTACCAGCCGCCCATCTGGGCACCGGTATTGCCCATCGGGAAATTGACGATGTTGACCTTGGCATAGAACTCGCGCATCAGCTTCAGGCCGTTGCCTTCGGTCATCCACGCGTTGTACTGGCGCGCGTTCAGGCCGAAGGGAATGGCGCAATCCAGCGCGTAGGTCGGATCCTTGCCGAAGAAGTAGTACGGCGCGGTGTTCGCCATCTCGACCGTGCCGTTGCTGACGCCGTCGAGCACGCCAAATGCCGGCATCAGTTCGCCGGCCGCATGCGTGGTGATGACGAACTTGCCGCCGCTCATGTCGCTCATGTGCTTGGCGAACACGTCGCACACCCCGAAGAGCGTGTCCAGCGACTTCGGGAAACTGGAAGCAATGCGCCAGCGCAGAGTGGTCTGCGCATGAACGATGGCCGGCGCGGACCCGGCGGCCAGGACGCCGGCCAGACCGGCGCTGCGAACGAATTTGCGACGCTCCATGGATTGAATCTCCTCTCGACAGGGGGAATTGAGCGAGCGAAATTCTAGGTAGCGCCCTAGCGGGCCCGCGTGGTATTTACCCGCGCGCCGCCCCGCTCCAAAACCCTCGTTCCACGGTGAGCCGCGGCCCCGCGCCGGAGCTAGGTACCTGCGACCTTCATGCGCGCGACCAGCACCGATCCAGTGGACTTGCTGCCCTGCGTGTAGACGTCGGCACCGACCGCCGCGATGTCATCGAACATCTGGCGCAGATTGCCGGCGATCGTCACCTCGTGCACCGGAAAGGCGATGCGCCCCTGCTCGACCCAGAAACCGGCGGCACCGCGCGAATAGTCGCCAGTGACGAAGTTCACGCCCTGGCCCATCAGCTCGGTGACGAACAGCCCGCGGCCGAGTTTGCGCAGCATGACGTCGAGATCGTCGCCCGCCTCGGTCAGGCGGCTGCGCAGCGCCAGATTCTGCGCGCCGCCCGCGTGCCCTGTCGTACGCAAGCCCAGCTTGCGCGCCGAATAGCTGGACAGGAAGTAGCTTTGCACCACGCCACGTTCGACCACCTTGTGTGGCCGTGTGCGCACGCCTTCGTCATCGAACGGCGCGCTGCCTTTGCCGCGCGGCACGTGGGGGTCCTCGTCGACGTCGACATGCTCCGGCAGGATGCGCTGCCCCAGACTGTCGAGCAGGAAGCTGGCCTTGCGATACAGCGCGCCACCGCTGGTCGCCTGAACGTAGGCACCGAGCAGGCCCGCGGCCACCGGCGCCTCGAACAGCACCGGCACCTCACAGGTCGATACCTTGCGCGAACGCAGCCGAGACAGCGCGCGCTCGGCCGCATAGCGGCCCACCGCCTCCGGCGCTGCAAGCTCGCGGGCGTCGCGCATCGAGCTGTACCAGGCGTCGCGCTGCATGCCCGCACCCTTGCCGGCGATCGGCGATACCGACAGGTAGTGGCGCGAGGTGGCATAGCCGCCGCGAAAGCCGCGTGTGTTGCCGGCCCAGAAGTGCGACTGCTGCGCCGAGACGCCGGCGCCCTCGGAATTGGTGATGCGCTTGTCGGTGGACAGCGCGGCATCTTCACAGCGCCGCGCCAGCTCCGCGGCCTGCTGCGCGTCGATGTCCCAAGGGAAGAACAGCTGCAGGTCGCGCGCCGCTTCCTGTGGCGTGGCCAGGTCCTCGGCATCGGGCAGGCCTGCCACCGGATCCTCGGCCGTAAAGCGGGCGATGTCGTAGGCCGCGCGCACGGTCTGGCGCAGGGCATCGGCGGAGAAATCCGAGCTGCTCGCATTGCCGCGGCGCTGGCCGACGTAGACGCTCACCCCCACCGACTTGTCGCGGTTGCGCTCGACGTTCTCCAATTCGCCCTTGCGCACCGACACCGACAGGCCCGCACCCTCCGACACCTCGACGCTGGCATCGGTGGCGCCGAGTTCGCGGGCCATCGACAGGCAGTCCTCGACAATCTGCTGGAACTGCTCGCGCGGGTAGGAAAAGCCATGCTCGGCACGGGAACGCGACATGTAGAAGCCAGGGTGAGAATGGGGTGGGCACTATGATACCGAGCACCCCTGTTGCTTCGCCCGCTGCATGCCCCGCGCTCCCGACACCGCAGATGCCCCGCCCGTCGGCGCGGACGGCCTGCACCCCAGCAAGACCCAGCTGAAACAGCAGTCGCACGACCTGCAGAAGCTGGGGCAAGCCCTGTCCGAACTGTCCGACGAGCGGCTGTCCCGGCTCGAATTGCCGGAGCGGCTGCGGGACGCCATCACCGAGTTCAGGCGCACGCGCAGCCACGAAGGCCGTCGGCGCCAGCTGCAGTACGTGGGCAAGCTGATGCGCGACGTCGACGCCGGGCCGCTGCGCGAAGCGGTGGCAGAAGCCCGACTCGGCTCGGCCCGCGATACGCTGTTGCTGCATGAGGCCGAACGCTGGCGCGACGCGTTGCTGGCCGACGACGACGCCATGACACGCTGGCTGCAGGCGCACGCGGACTGCGACGCCCAGCGCCTGCGCAGCCTGGTGCGCGCCGCGCGCCGCGAGGCGGCTCTGCCGCCGGAGCAGCGCAACCCGCGCAGTCACCGCGAACTGTTCCAGTTCATCCGTCCGCTGCTGTCCGAGGCATCCGGATGAGCAGCTTCGACACCGTACGCATCGGCCTCGTCTCGGCCAGCGACCGCGCGGCCGCGGGCGTCTACGCCGACGAAGGCATCCCTGCCCTGCAGTCGTGGCTGGGCGGCGCGCTGCACAACCCGATCCATTGGGAAACGCGGCTGATTCCGGACGAACAGGAACGCATCAGCGCCACGCTGCGCGAACTGGTCGACACGGCCCGCTGCGACCTCGTGCTCACCACCGGCGGCACCGGACCGGCGCCGCGCGACGTGACGCCCGAAGCGACGCTGGCGGTGGCCGACCGCGTGATGCCGGGCTTCGGCGAGCAGATGCGCCAGATCAGCCTGGCTTTCGTGCCGACAGCGATCCTGTCGCGCCAGGTGGCGGTCATTCGCGGCCAGGCGCTGATCATCAATCTGCCGGGCCAGCCGAAGTCGATCGCCGAGACGCTGCAGGGGTTGCCCCAGGCCACGCCGCCGGTGCCGGGCATCTTCGCCGCCGTGCCTTATTGCATCGACCTGATCGGCGGCCCCTACCTCGAGACCGACCCTTCGGTCTGCAAGGCCTTCAGGCCGAAAAACGCGCAGCGGCCGGCGCGCATCTGAACCGCTGGGCGCGCCGTCGTCCGGCACGCCCCGGCACTCAGCGCACCAGCCGGTTCAGACCTTCGGCGTCGAAGCGCTCGGTGGTGTGAGCATCCTGCGGCACGCATTCCGACAGCGGCAGTTCGCGAGCGCCGGCGGACAACTTCTCCACGGCCTGCCACAGCAGCGCGATCTGGTGCTCCTGCGACGCGGTGCTGTCGATCAGCCCCTTCATCGCCAGCGACACCGGGTCGTCGCCCTGCGTCAGGCCATAAGCCGAGAAGCCCATGCGGGCCGACGCTTCCTCACGCGCCGCATCGGCCTTGGCCTCGATGATGCGCGCCGGGATGCCGACCGCCGTGGCCCCGGGCGGCACCGGCTTCAGCAGCACGGCATTCGAGCCGACGCGCGCACCGTCGCCGACGGTGAAGCCGCCGAGCACCTTGGCCCCCGCGCTGACGACCACGCCGCGCCCGAGCGTCGGATGCCGCTTCGTACCCTTGTACAGCGTCGTGCCACCGAGCGTGACGCCCTGGTAGATGGTGCACTCGTCACCGATCTCGGCCGTCTCGCCGATGACGATGCCCATGCCGTGGTCGATGAACACGCGCCGGCCGACCACGGCGCCGGGGTGGATCTCGATACCGGTCAGGAAGCGCGCCGTGTGGGAGATGAATCGCCCGAGCCAGCGGAAGCCCCGCTGCCAGCAGGCGTGCGCCCAGCGGTGCATCACCAGCGCATGCAGGCCCGGATAACAGGTCACCACCTCCCATGCCGAACGCGCCGCGGGGTCGCGCTCCAGGATGCAGGCGATGTCTTCACGAAGGCGGCTGAACATGATCGCTTTCCGATGAACGGCCGGGAAGTGTATGCCGGTGAGCAAAAACCTGCCGGCCATGCGCTACGCTTGCAGCCTGGGCGGGCGATGGCGCCTCCCTCGCTGGAATGCTGCATGCTCGATCGTCGATGCTTCTCGCTGCTGGTCGCCGGCAGCCTGCTCGCAGGATGCGCCAGCGCGCCGACCACGCTGGACGCGCAATGGGTCGACCCCCAGGCGCAGGGCCAGCATGGCGTGCGCAGCCTGATGGTGATGTCGTCGGTACGCGACGCCACGACCCGCCGGCTGTTCGAGGACCGCATGGCGGCAGCGCTGAACGGCGCCGGCGTGAAGGCGCTGCAGTCCTACAAGTTCATTCCCGAAGAGGGGCCCGTGGCGGAGGATCGCCTGCGCAGCGTGCTGGCGCAGGCCGGCGTCACGCACGCGCTGGTCAGCCGCGTCACCGGCGTCACCACCCAGATCAACGCGACGCCCGGCACGATGATCGGTCCTGCCTGGGGGCCCGGGTGGGGATGGGGCCCCGGATGGGGCTGGGGCTGGGGCGGTTTCGTCAGCTACCAGAACGCAACCTGGGCGGCGATCCCGCCGCAGTTCACGACCTCGCAGAACGTACAGATCGACACGCGCGTGTTCGACGCCGCCAATGCGGACGTGCTCTGGTCCGCCGCCACCACGACATCCACCGGCTACAGCACGCTGCTGCAGCAGATCGACCAGTTCGTGCAGTTGCTGGTGGCTGCGATGAGCAAGGACGGGGTCATCTGACCCCGACTTCGCTCAGCCGCGCTGGCGGCGCCGACGGCCGACGAAGCCGAGCACGGCCAGGCCCGTGGCCATCAACGCATACGAGCCGGGCTCCGGCACGGCCGTGACATTGGCGATCTCGAAGGCGTTGGTGTTCGGGCTGGAGAAGACCAGCGACGTGATGGCGGTGGCCGCGCCGGCCACCGAGAAATTCACGTAGTTGGCCTGCGACTGGCTGCCACCGACCGGCAGGATGCCGAGCGCCGCTGCGGTGAACGACAGCGAACCGGCGTCGGTGTTCACCGTCAACTTGTTGTACGTGTCCGGCGAACCCCACAGGAAGCTGACCCACGTCGTGCCTGCCGCCAGCGTCAGCGTGGCATCGCCGCCGCCGTTGTTGCTGTTCGACGGGCCGGCCGCCACCCAGTTGCCGACGGTGACGATCGACGGCGTTGCACTCTGCGGCCGCGCCGCGGTGGACGGGAAGTTCTGCACATCCGAATAGATGGCGCCGCCGCTGACGTTGGCGCTGCTCAGCGCCAGGAAGTTCGCGCTGTTGTCGAGCCCGCCGATGGCACCGGCGACCTGCGCGGAAGCCGCGCCGGCGGCCAGTGCGGCCGCAGCCGCGATGAGCGAGGGGATCAGTTTCATGGTTTTTCCTTCAACGACGTTCATTCGGTGCGGTACCGTAGTGCGGTGCCGCTGCTGTGGAACGAATGCTGAAGCCCCGGACCGCGCCGCGCATCCCCGCGCTCCGGGGATCACCCCCGCAACCCCGTGCCGCGGCGTGAGCGATGTCACATCGCGCGCTCAGCGCCGCGACTCGATGGCCCGCGCGATGCCGCGCAGGATGTGAACTTCTTCCGTCGTCAGCTGCGTGCGGTTCAGCAGTTGCTGCAGACGCGGCATCAGCTTCTTCGGTGCCGCCGGGTCGAGAAAGCCGACCTGTTGCAGCACACGCTGCCAGTGCGCCAGCGCGCCCTGCACAGCCACCATGTCGGCGAGTATCGGGTCCGGCGTGCGCGCTTCGACCGCGAAGCCGCCCAGCGCCATGCGCCATTCGTAGGCGATCAGCTGCACGGCCTGCGCCAGGTTCAGCGAGCCGTAGCGCACATCGGTGGGGATGCTCAAACAGGCGTGGCAGCGGTACACGTCCTCGTTGCCGAGCCCGTGCCTTTCTGAACCGAAGACGAAGGCCACGCGCCGCGAGCCTTCGCGCAGCGTCGGCAGATGCTCGCGCGGCGCGTAGGTCGGCGGTCCGAAGTCGCGCGGCGTCATCGCCGTGGCGCAGGCGTGGTGCACGCCGTCCAGCGCCTCGTCCAGCGTGGCCACGATGCGCGCACGCACCAGGATGTCGGCCGCGCCGCTGGCCATCGCCACCGTTTCCTCCCGCGACAGCACATCGGCGAAACGCGGCTGCACCAGCACCAGGTCGGAGAAGCCCATCACCTTGATCGCCCGCGCGGCAGCACCGATGTTGCCGGCATGGCTGGTGCGCACGAGCACGAAGCGGGTGGTGTCGGACGGCGGCGTGTGCATCGGCAGTTAAAATCGAAGATCGCCGCAGCATTCTCGCTGCTCGCGCTCTTTGCCACCGCTGCCCGCCCCTCGCCTCGCGCCGTCACGCCATGTCACAAGCCCTGCATCCCATGCTCAACATCGCCGTCAAGGCGGCGCGCGCGGCAGGCGCGATCATCAACCGCGCCGCACTCGACGTCGACCTGCTGAAGGTCAACGTCAAGAACCCGAACGACTTCGTCACCGAAGTCGACCATGCGTCGGAGCGGGTGATCATCGAGACCCTGCTCGAGGCCTATCCGGGCCACGGCATCCTGGCCGAAGAATCGGGCCGCACGCACGGCGCGAAGGACAGCGACTACGTCTGGATCATCGATCCGCTGGACGGTACCACCAACTTCATCCACGGCCTGCCGACCTACGCGGTCTCGATCGCGCTGGCGCACCGCGGCCAGATGCAGCAGGCGGTGGTTTATGACCCGGCGCGCAACGACCTGTTCTACGCCTCCAAGGGTCGCGGCGCCTTCCTCAACGACCGGCGGCTGCGCGTCAGCCGGCGCACCCGCCTGACCGACGCCCTGGTCGGCACCGGGTTCCCCTTCCGCAAGGGTGACAACTTCAAGCGCTACCTGAAGATCTTCGAAGAGGTGATGCAGAACTGCGCCGGCCTGCGCCGGCCGGGCGCTGCCGCGCTGGACCTGTGCTACGTGGCCGCCGGCTGGTACGACGGCTTTTTCGAGACCGGCCTGCAGCCCTGGGACATCGCGGCGGGCTCGCTGATGGTCAGTGAGGCCGGCGGCTTGATCGGCAACTTCACCGGCGATGCCGACTTCCTGTACCAGCGCGAGGTGGTGGCCGGCAACCCGAAGGTCTATGGCCAACTGGTGCAGTTGCTCGCGCCGCACACGCATGTGATCGCCGAGGCGCCGGCCGCCGAGGCTGCACCGGCCGCAGCCACACCGGAGAGCGCGTTGGCCGATGCGCTGGCGGCCGGTTCCGCCGATGCACCCGCTGCGGCGCCGAAGCCGACTGCCGTGCGCGTGCGCAAGACCGCACGCTGAGAGCGCACGGCATCAGGGCACCAGCACCGCCGCGCCGTCGAACCGGCCGGCCCGCAGGTCGGCCAGCGCCTCGTTCGCCTGCGCCAGTGCATAGCGCGTGGTGTGCGTGACGATGCCCACGCGCGGCGCCAGGCTCAGGAAGTCGATGCCGTCCTGTCGCGTCAGGTTGGCCACCGACCGCAACTGCCGCTCCTGCCACAGCAGCCGGTACGGGAAGGACGGGATGTCGCTCATGTGGATGCCGGCGCAGACCACGCGCCCGCCCTTGCGCACCGCCAGCAGCGCTGGCGGCACCAGCGCGCCGACCGCGGCGAAGAGGATGGCCGCATCCAGCGGTTGCGGCGGCGGCTCGTCGGAGCCACCGGCCCAGACCGCGCCCAAGCCGCGGGCGAAAGCCTGGCTCGCCGTGTCGCCAGGGCGCGTGAACGCATAGACCTCACGTGCCTGCCAGGCGATCACCTGCGCCAGGATGTGCGCGGCCGCGCCAAAGCCGTAGAGCCCGATCCGCTTTCCCTCGCCGGCCATCACCAGAGCACGCCAGCCGATGAGGCCCGCACACAGCAGCGGGGCCAGTGCCTCGTCGCTGCCCTGCTCGCCCAGCGGAAAGGCAAAACGCGCATCGGCAATCACCGCGGTGGCATAACCGCCGTCGCGGGTGTAGCCGTGGAACAGCGGCCGGTCGCACAGGTTCTCCTGCCGACCCACGCAGTACGGGCAGACCCCGCAGGTGTGGCCCAGCCAGGGCAGGCCGACGCGTTCGCCGAGCCGCAGGCCCTGCACGCCGGCACCGAGGGCGTCGATGCGCCCCACCACCTCGTGGCCCGGAATGATCGGCAGCGGAATGTCGGGCAGCTCGCCGTCCAGCACGTGCAGGTCGGTGCGACACACGCCGCAGGCTGCCACCCGCACCCGAATCTCGCCGGGCCCGGGCTGACGTTCGGGCAGTTCGGTCCACGCCAGCGGACCGCCGATGAAGTTCAGCACCATCGCCTGCATCTCGTCCTCTCCCGATTCGACCGCCGCACCAACGCACCGAAACAGGGCATCGCTTAGAGTGCGAGCCCGCCCACGATGATCGTACCGATGCAAGCCCCACAGTCCATTGCCAAGGCCGCCGCATGGATGGCCGGTTGGTTGAGCCTGATGCTGGTGATGGCCATCGCGGGCCGCGAAGCGACGCGCGAGCTGGCCGTGTTCCAGGTGATGGAGATGCGCTCGCTGATCGGCTTGCTGCTGCTGTCGCCGCTGATCCACGCCGCCGGCGGCCTGAGGGCGATGCGCACACAGCACCTGCGCGAGCACACGATGCGCAACGTAGTGCACTACGCCGCGCAGTACGCCTGGCTGGCCGCCCTGTCGCTGATCCCGCTGGCGCAGCTGATTGCCATCGAGTTCACGATGCCGATCTGGGCGCTGCTGCTGGCTGCGATCTTTCTGCACGAGCGCATCAGCGCCAGACGGCTGCTCGCGGTGGCCCTGGGCCTGCTGGGCGTCGCGGTGATCGTGCGCCCGGGCAGCGGCATCAACGTCGGGCAGATGGTGGCGCTGGCGGCGGCCTTCGGCTTTGCCATCTCGGTGATCCTGGTCAAGTCGCTGACACGCAGCGACAGCGCCGTGGCGATCACGTTCTGGATGCTGGTCATCCAGTCGCTGCTCGGACTCGTGCCGGCACTGTGGCTGTGGCACTGGCCTGCGCCCACGACGTGGGTCTGGGTGCTGGTGGTCGCCGTCTGCGGCAGCTATTCGCACTACTGCATGGCCCGTGCGCTGCAGCACGCCGAGGCCACCGTGGTCATTCCGATGGACTACCTGCGCGTGCCGCTCACTGCACTGGCCGGCTGGCTGATCTATGCCGAACGCATGGACCTGTTGACCGTGCTCGGCGCCGCGCTGATCCTGGGCGGCAACCTGCTGAACACGCTGCCTGGTCCGCGCAAGGCTGCAGGCGATGCAGCTTAGCCGGCCGCGCGCGCACGTGCTAGATTGCCCACCATGCGCTTCGCTGCCATGAGTCCCCGACCGCAACGCCTCGCGCGGCTGATCGGTGTCGGCGCGCTCGCCCTGGGCCTGGCCGCCTGCGGTGGCGGCGAGGTATCGGGCCAACTGAGCGGGCTGGGAACCGGGCTGACCGTGACGCTGGCGAACAATGGCAGCGACACGCTGACGCTGCGCGCCAACGGCACCTTTGCCTTTCAGGATCTGCTCGATCCCGGTGATGCCTTCTTGGTGACGGTGCGGACGCAGCCGGTGGGCCAGGTCTGCACGGTGGCCAACGGCAGCGGCACGATCAACACCAACGGCGACGGCGTGGACAACGTGCGGGTGAGCTGCGCCTTCTCTTCCGGCCTGCGCGGCACGGTGTCGGGCCTGTCGGACGGCATGGCCCTCACGCTGGCCAACGGTGCCAGCACGCTGGTCGTGGCAGCCAACGGGCCGTTCGCCTTCCCCGACACACTGGCTGAAGGTGCCGCTTTCAACCTGCTCGTGCAGGTGCAGCCTTTCGGCGCCAACTGCAGTGTCAGCGGCGGTGTCGGCATCTTCCGTGCCGCGACCTTCAGCGACATCGTGGTCAGCTGCAACTGAGGGACAAGATGCGGGGAGTCAGACTGCTCGTCATGGCCGGCAGCGCACGCGCCGGGTCCCTCAACCGACGGCTCGCGGCGGCGGCTGTCGCGATCGCTCGCGAGGCTGGCGCCGACGTGCAGGAGCTGGACCTGCGTGCGCTGCAGCTGCCGGTCTACGACGGTGACCTCGAGGCCGCCGCCGGCGTCCCGGCCGCCGTGCGTCCACTGGCCGACGCGCTGCGCGCGGCCGATGCCGTGCTGCTGGTCACGCCGGAATACAACGGCTTTCCCACCCCGCTGCTGATCAATGCCTTCGACTGGTTGTCGCGGCTGGGCGCCGAGGGCGAGCGGCCCGCCGGCCTGGCGATCACCGCCGGCAAGCCGGTAGCGCTGCTGTCCGCATCGCCCGGCCCGCTGGGTGCGCTGCGCTCGATGAACTTCCTGCGGCAGTACCTGCAGATGGCCTTCGCGATGCTCGTCGTGCCGCAGCAGTTCGCGCTGAGCCGCGCGCACGAGGGCTTCGACGCAGACGGCGGGCTGAAGGAAGAACGTGCCCGCAGCAGCGTGGCCGGCGTCCTGGCCGCTCTGGGCACACTGGCTTCGGCCCTGCGGGCCGCCCGCTCGGGCTGAAGGCCGCCGCCGGCCTTGGCGGACGCGAGTCGCAGCCAGACTCTTGCGCACCTCGCCGGCCGGCCGACGCGATGACCCAGGAGACGAGCCGATGGACCTTGGCCTGAGCGAAGAGCAGTGCGCGGTGCGCGACGGCGTGGCCGCCGTGGCACGGCGCTTCGACGATGCCTACTGGCTGGCGCGCGACACGGACGGCGAGTTCCCGCACGCCTTTCATCGCGCAATGGCCGAAGGCGGCTGGCTCGGCATCACGATGCCGCCGGAGTACGGCGGTGCCGGGCTCGGCGTCACCGAGGCCGCATTGATGATGCACGAGGCAGCCCGCCATGGCGGCGGCATGGCAGCGGCTTCGTCGGTGCACATCAACTTGTTCGGTCCGCATCCGATCGTCGTCTTCGGCACACCGGCGCAGAAGGCGCGCTGGCTACCGCGTCTGGTGCAAGGCCTGGACCAGGTGGCCTTCGGCTTCACCGAGCCCGACGCCGGCTTGAACACCACCGCCATCAAGACCTTCGCTCAGAGGGTCGACGGCGGCTATCGGGTGCGTGGACAGAAGGTCTGGACCAGCACCGCGCAGGTGGCCAACAAGATCATGCTGCTGACCCGTACCACGCGACTCGAGGACTGCACCCGGCCCACCGACGGCATGACGATCTTCTACACCGACCTGGACCGCGGCCGCATCGACGTGCGCCGCATCGCCAAGATGGGTCGCAAGGCGGTGGACAGCAACGCGATCTTCATCGACGACCTGTTCGTTCCCGACGACGACCGCATCGGCGACGAGGGCAAGGGCTTCGGCTACATCCTGCACAGCCTGAATCCCGAGCGCCTGCTGATCGGCGCCGAGGCCATCGGCATTGGCCGCGACGCGCTGCAGCGCGCCACCCGCTATGCCCGCGAGCGCGTGGTCTTCGACCGGCCGATCGGCCAGAACCAGGGCATCCAGCATCCGCTCGCCGAACGCTGGATGGCGCTGGAAGCCGCGTGGCAGATGGTGCTCAAGGGCGCCTGGCTGTACGACAAAGGACAACCCTGCGGCGCCGAGGCCAACACGGCCAAGTTCCTGGGCGCGCGGGCCGGCCACGACGCCTGCCAGCAGGCGCTGATGACGCACGGCGGTTTCGGCTACGCCAAGGAATACCACGTCGAGCGGCTGCTGCGCGAGGTGATGATCACCCGCATCGCGCCGGTCACCGAGCAGATGATCCTGTCATTCATCGCCGAAAAGGTGCTGGACCTGCCGCGCTCGTACTGAGCCTCGCCGTCGGGGCTCGCCAGCGGGCCGTCTTTTGTTGACAATGCGAGGATCAACAAACGACGCAACGCATGCGCAACCCCACCGCCGACCAGGAGATCTTCGCCCGCTGGGAACACTCGGTGGCCTTCCGCCTGTTCGCCGACGCGGCGGGTCCTACGCTGACCGTGCCCGAGCAGGTCGCGGCCAAGGTCGGCGACCGCATCATCGGCGGGCAGTTGGCCCCCGGCGCGCGCATCGGCGAACAGGAACTGGCCGACGAGTTCGCCATCAGCCGCGGCCCGGTCCGGGAGGCGATCCGCATCCTCGAGCGCGAGGGGCTGGTGGTGGTGCTGCCGCGTCGTGGCGCGGTGGTCACCAGTCTGTCGGCGGCGGAACTGCGCGAGCTGTTCGAGATCCGTGCCGGTCTGTTCGAGATCGTCATCCGCAAGGTGGCGGTCACGCGCCCTCCCGAACTGCTGGCGGTGATGCGCGCCGGCGCCGTCCGGCTGGAGGCGCTGGCCGAGGACCCGGAGGCTGGCGACGCGTATGCCGAGACCACGCACCGGCTGATCCAGATCAGCGCGCGCTTCGCCGGCAACGAGCGGCTGCGCCGCATGATTGCCGCGCTGTCGCTGCAGAGCCTGCGCTACAGCAAGCTCGGCCTGGCCTCGATCGAACGTCGCCGCCGTTCGGTCAAGCTGTGGAAACAGGCCGCGAGGGCGCTGGAACGCGGCGATGTCGAACAAATGGTGCTGCTGGCGCGCCAGCGCACTGAGGAATCGGCCGACGAGGCGGCGCGGTTGCTGGGCGCCCCCACGGCCTGACACGGCACGTCGCGCGGCAATGCGCCGGCGCACGGCTTCCGGCCCTGGGCCCTATTTGGAGTTGCACAGGGCCGGGGGGCGTGCTCAGGCGCTCGCCGACAGCATGGACGCCGCACCCTGGCCCGAACCGTTCGCGACCTGGGCGTACTGGCTGGCGAACATCTCCGCCAGCTGCTGCAGGAATCCGCGCAGGCGCGTGTCCTCGGTCGACGTGGTACTGGAGGCGTCGGCCGACGACGAACTGCTGCCGGCGTCGGCCTGCGCCGATTCGTCCGGCGGCGGCCCCGGCGGCGGCCCGTGCGGGCGGCCGGCACCACCGGTCTTCTGCATGAACTGATCGCGGAAGCTGCTGATCTCGTCGCTTGACAGATCGCCGCTGCCGTCGGCGTCGACGGCCTTGAACAGCGCCTGCACATCCTCGGACGCGCCGTCCAGACCGAACTCTTCGCCGCTCACCGAACCGTCGCCATCGGTGTCGAGCGAGGCGATCGGGTCCGGCGGCGGCGTGCCGCGCATGCCGGCGAAGCTTTGCGTCGACTGCCCCGACAGGTCGAAGCGCTGCGCCGAAGCCGACTTCGTCGCGGCGTCGAACTCGGTCTTGCTGAGCGTGCCGTCGCCGTCGGTGTCGATCAGCTTGAACAGGTCGGCGGGCGACTCAGTGCTGCTGCTGGCGCCGGCCTGCTTCCAGCGCGCGGCGATGGCCTCAAGGCCGGCGCTGGACGAGCCACCGACGGAACTGATGGAAGACATGGTGATGATCTCCTTGTCGGGCCCGCCAGGTGCACGACATGTGCGCCAGCCGCCCGTCTGGCACTTTGCGACCAGCGCCTCAAGCGGACTTGTCGGCTTGGTATCGGGCGGGAAACATCGGCGCCGGCACCGCCGTCGTCGCCGGCGCGCCGTGCTCGAGGCCGAAGATGTCGAACAGGTAGCCAACGCCGCGCACAGTGCGGATGTGGCGCGGGTCACGTGGGTCGTCGTTCAGCTTGGCACGCAGGCGCGAGACCAGCAGGTCGATGCTGCGCTCGAAGGCCTGCATCGAACGGCCGCGCGCCAGGTCCATCAGTTCGTCGCGCCCCAGCACGCTGCCCGGATGCTCCAGGAAGGTCTGCAGCAGACGGAACTCGGCATGCGACAGCGGCACACGCAGGCCGGTCGCCGCATGCAGCTGCCGCGTCTGCAGGTCCAGCCACCAACCGCCGAAGCGCAGATGGCGCTCGCGCGTTGCCACGGGCCGGGCGCGCCGCAGCAGCGCGCGCAGCCGCGCGAGCAGTTCCCGCGGCTCGACCGGGTGGGCCATCGCGTCGTCGGCACCGCTTTCCAGCGCGATCACCCGCTCGATCGCCGAGCCCGGCGGCACCAGCATCAGTGCCGGCAGCCGGGACTGACGGCGCAGCGAACACAGGGCATCGAGCGCGCTGGGTCCGTCGAACAGCAGCACCTGCGGCGGCGCCTGTGCAATGCAACGTGTCATCGTCAGGCTGTCGGTCGCGCGAAGGACCTCGCAGCCCAGCCCCGATAGGCGGTCGGCCAGATCGGCCGCAGCGTCGGTGGCCGGCGCGACCAGCAGCACACAGGGGCTCGCAGCGGGGACGGTGCTCGGCATCATGGCCCCAGTGTCACGGCCTGGAGGCCGGAAGCAGCAGCGGATCAGCGCTGCCGGGGCACCGCTATTTACCTGCGCTTAACAAAGCGCGGTCGCGGCACCGGGCCTCAGCCTTCGACCAGCCGGTCACGGCCCGACGCCTTGGCCTGGTAGAGGGCGTGGTCGGCCCGCGCCAGCGCGTCGCGCAGCGGCTCGCCCGGGCGCCAGGCGGTCAGGCCGGCGGAGAAGCTGACGCGCATGTGCGCCTGCGGTCCCCAGGCTTCGTCACGCGACAGCACGCGGCGCAGTCGCTCCACCCCCACGCGGGCCTCGTCGGGCCGGGTGTCGGGCAGCATCACCAGGAACTCCTCGCCGCCCCACCGCGCCAGCACGTCGGTCTCGCGCATCGAGGCGGCCGCATGGCGTGCGAACAGGCGCAGCACGTCGTCGCCGGCCGCATGGCCGTGGGCGTCGTTGATGCGCTTGAAGTGATCGATGTCCAGCAGGCAAAGGCAGGGCTGGCTGCCGCTGCGCTGGGCGCGACGCTGTTCCAGCGCAGCCAGTTCTTCCATGTGGCGCCGGTTGATCAGGCCGGTCAGATCGTCTCGTGTGGCCAGCTTGTGGATCCGCGCCAGCGCGTCCTGAAGTTCCGACTTCTGCAGCTTCAGCCGCGTGCGCATCGACGACAGGTCACCGGCCAGCATCGAGATCACCGGCAGGATGACGGCGGCGAAGACAAAATGGATGGTCTCGATCGTCGGATCGAAGACCTGCGGCGCATAGGTCGCCATGGCCAGCATGACCAGCCCGAGCAGGGTGACGGCGAGCAATCCCAGCGCACGCGAGGCGCGCGGGCTCAGGATGAAGGCGGCAAACATCAGCACCAGCGCCACCATCATCAGCAGCATGCCACGCAGCGGCGGGTTGATGACATAGGCCGCGGACATGGCGACGATCGCGAACACCATCTGCTGCAACGTCAGCGCCGGGTCGGCGAAATGCTGCGTCCAGCCGCTGCGCATCAGCAGGTAGAAGCCGAAGATGCCCGGCGCCAGGCAGGCGATCAACGCGTGGGCAAGCTGTGGCTGAGCCAGCCCGATCTGCGCCGACCACCACTGGCCGACTGCGGCGAGAAGGTACACGCCCGAAGCCACCAGCGTGCGACGCACGCGGATGCGCTGCTTCGGATCGCTGCCGAGCAGCCAATCCTGAGTCTGGGCGGGCAAGGTGAGTTGCATGCGTCCGGCGGCAGCGGCTTTGGCGCCTCTTCGGCCGCATCGGCGGCGGCTTGAGGGCCCGGATGCGGGATGCGCCGCGATGCGCGCAGCTTGTCACCGAAATGCCGGTGGCACCGTCAGCGTCCGGTCGGCCAGCGCTTCGGGATCGTCGGTCGCGGCATCCCCTGCCGGCACATCACCGTCGTCGTCGTCGACCAGGAATCCGCCGCTCTGGTGAGCCCACAGCCGGGCATACAGCCCACCCTGGGCCAGCAGGCTGCGGTGGTCCCCGGTCTCGACGACGCGCCCCCGGTCCAGCACCACCAGCCGGTCCATCGCGGCGATGGTCGACAGCCGGTGAGCGATCGCCACCACGGTCTTGCCTTCCATCAGTCGGTAGAGGCTGGCCTGGATCGCTGACTCGACCTCGCTGTCCAGCGCGCTGGTGGCTTCGTCCAGCAGCAGGATCGGCGCGTCCTTCAGCATCACCCGTGCGATGGCGATGCGCTGGCGCTGACCGCCGGACAGCTTGACGCCACGTTCGCCCACGTGCGCGTCGTAGCCCTTGCGGCCGGCCGGGTCGCTGAGCGTCAGGATGAAATCGTGCGCCTCGGCCCGCTTCGCGGCGGCGATCATCTCGGCCTCCGTGGCGTCGGGCCGGCCGTAGAGGATGTTGTCGCGTACCGAGCGATGCAGCAGCGAAGTGTCCTGCGTGACCATGCCGATCTGCGCGCGCAGGCTGTCCTGCGTGACGCCGGCGATGTCCTGGCCGTCGACCAGGATGCGGCCCGACTCCAGGTCGTAGAAGCGCAGCAGCAGGTTGACGATCGTGCTCTTGCCGGCGCCGGAGCGGCCGACCAGGCCGATCTTCTCGCCCGGCCGCACCTGCAGCGTCAGGCCGTCGACGACCCGCGGTCCCTGGCGCGCGCCGTAGCGAAAGCCCAGGTCCTCGAAACGCAACTCACCATGCGTCACCCGCAGCGGCACGGCATCCGGCCGGTCGAGGACGGTCTGCGGCCTGGACAGCGTATTGATGCCGTCCTGCACCGTGCCCACCTGTTCGAAGAGGTTGGCCATCTCCCACATCACCCAGTGCGAAATGCCGTTCAGCCGCAGCGCCATCGCCGTGGCCGCCGCCACGGCACCGACGCCGACCTGGCCCTGCGTCCACAACCACAGCGTGGCTCCGGCGGTGGCCAGGATCAGGCCGATGCCGAGCAGGTGGTTCATGACCTCGAAGCCGCTGACCAGACGCATCTGCGCATGCACCGTGACCAGAAACTCCTGCATCGCGCTGCGCGCGTACGTCGCCTCGCGGCCGGCGTGCGAGAACAGCTTGACGGTGGCGATGTTGGTGTAGGCGTCGGTGATGCGCCCGGTCATCAGCGAGCGCGCATCCGCCTGCCGCTTGGCGCTGCTCGCCAGGCGCGGCACGAAGAAGCGCAGCGCCAGCCCATACAGCAGCACCCAGGCGACGAACGGAAGGAGCAGCCAGCGGTCGAAGCCGCCGACCACCGCCACCATGGTGACGAAGTAGATCAGCACGAACACCAGGATGTCCGCCAGGATCATCCAGACGTCGCGCACCGCCAGCGCGGTCTGCATCAGCTTGGTGGCGATGCGGCCGGCGAACTCGTCCTGGTAGAAGCCCATGCTCTGTTGCAGCAGCAGGCGGTGGAAGTTCCAGCGCAGCCGCATCGGAAAGTTGCCGGCCATCGCCTGGTGCTTGAGCATCGTCTGCAGCGCCACCAGCAGCGTGCTGGCCAGCAGCACCAGACCCAGCCAGAGCAGCGTGCCGCCATGCTCGGACCAAAGCTTGTCGGCGGACAGAGGGCCCAGCCAGTCGACGATCTTGCCGAGCAGCGCGAACAGCAGCGCCTCGAAGACGCCGATCGCCGCGGTGAACAGCGTCATCAGCGCGATGTAGCGGCGCAGCCCGGCGCTGCAGGCCCAGACGAAGGGCAGGAACCCGCGCGGCGGGCGCATCGGCGCCTGCGGCGGATAGGGTGCGACGAGCTTTTCGAAGACGGCAAACAACACGGACTCCCGTACCGCACGGCGGCGGCCGGCAAGCGTAGCCGATCGCTGCCGCCCAGGCCTGCGAGACTGCAGAATGCCGCATGCCGCCGATCGCCTGCTGCCACCCGGAGCCCGCAACGTGAGCGTGTCCGATCTGGTCGCACAGTACGGCTACGCCATGGTCCTGGTCGGCGCGCTGGCCGAAGGCGAGTCCGTGCTGCTGGCGGCCGGCTTTGCCGCCCACCGCGGACTGCTGCATTTGCCGGTGGTGATGGCCATCGCCTTCGCCGCCAGCACCTGCGCCGACCAGTTCTTCTTCTATCTCGGGCGGCGGTACGGGCCGCGGATGCTTGCCCGATGGCCGACACTGCAGGCCAAGATGCAGCGCGTCGAACCGATGCTGCAGCGCCATCCGTCCGCGGCGATCTTCGGCATGCGGTTCCTCTACGGCCTGCGCACCGCCGGGCCGATCGCGCTGGGCACACTCGGTGTGCCGCGTTGGAAGTTCGCGTTGCTGAATATGCTCAGTGCCGCCCTGTGGGCCGTGAGCTTCAGCCTCGTCGGCTACCACTTCGGCATGGCCGTGCACCGCTGGGCGCCTGGCATCCACGCGGCCGAAGAGGCGGTTCTGGCCACGCTGCTGGTGGCCGCGGTGCTGCTGCCATTGGCCTGGCGCCTGCGCCGGCGATGGGTTCGGCACCCATGAAGTCCGAGGGCATCGCCGTCTTCGAGACGCCGCTCGGCACCTGCGGCGTGGCCTGGAATGCGCACGGCCTGTGCGCGTCGCAGTTGCCCGAAGGCGATGCGGCCGCCCTGCGCACCCGTCTGCGACGACGCCTGCCCGGCATGCCGGAACGGGAGCCGCCGCGCTGGGTGCGGCAATTGATCGGCGATATCGACGCGCTGTTCCGCGGCGTGGTCGTGGACCTGTCGCAGGTGCCGCTGGACCTGCGCCACGTGCCGGAGATGGACCGTCGCGTCTACGACATCGTGCGTGGCATTCCGCCGGGTTCGACGATGAGCTACGGGCAGGTGGCCGAACGCCTGGGCGATCGGCAACTGGCGCGTGCTGTGGGCCGGGCGCTGGGACGCAACCCGTTCGCGCCGGTGGTGCCCTGCCACCGCGTGCTGGGTGCCGGCGGCCGGCCGGGGGGCTTCTCCGCCCACGGCGGCTTGCGCACGAAGCTGCAGTTGCTGACCGTCGAAGGCGCAAGCCCGAGCGGCGAACCCGACCTGTTCGCAACACCGTGACGAGGCGAAGGCGATAACGCGGAATAGTTGACGCCAGGGGTGGCAGTCGGATGGCATGATTTCGGAGCGCCCGTCGCTGGGCGCCGACCCTCGATCGCGTCAACCGCGAAGATGGGCCCAGAATCCACGCTTAAAGGACGACTCCGGCATCACGGCCGCGCCGCAGAATCGGACCATCGCAAGACATCGAGCGAGAACATCACCGCCATGAAGCACCTTGCAGGCCGCGCGACGCCGATTCGACGCCAAGGAACGTCGGACCCCGACGAGTTCCAGATGCCGCTGTCCGGTCTGTATGCCGACCTGGAACTGGGACGAGGCTCCATCCGCCTGACGGACGATGTGCTGGCCTGCCCCAGCCTGGTCAAGCTGGAACTGATCCGCGACTGGCAACGCTCGCTGGCGCAGTACCGCCACGAAGCGATGGCACAGTTCGCCCGCGAGCTGACCGGCGGCACCAGCGGTCTGGCAGCCGGTGAGCGGATGGAACTGTTCCGATCGGCCTGCGAAACGCTGCAGATCGACGTCCCCACGGGCTTCGATGCCCTGACCACGGTGTCGTGAGCAACGCCCCCAGCACCTCGATCCACGCTCAGGGCGAGGTGCCTGCGCCGTTCCGTCCTTCGCGCTTTGGCGAGCGGTTCGGTGCCAAAGTCGACGCGGCGCTGATGCCCGAGGTGCGCGACGAACAGCTGAACATGGTGCTCGGGCATACCCGCCTGGGCACGGTGATGGCCACGGCATTCGCCATCTTCATGGCACTGCAGTTGCGTGGCACCTACCTGCCCGCCTGGCTCGTCGACGGGTGGTTGGCGGCCAAGATCGGCGTGGCGGGAGCGCGGATCTACCTCAGCTTGCGTTACGTCCGGCTGGGCCGGCCTGGCGGGCCACGCTGGTGGCTGTTGACCGACGGCTGGCTGCTGGCCGATGGATTCGTCTGGGGCATCGGCGGCTTCGTCATGATGTCGGCCGAGATCCCGATCGCCTCTCTGGTGGGCTCGGGCATCGTCGGCGTGTCCTGCATTGCGACCTTCGGCCTTCAGTTCAGCAAACGTTCCACCGCAGCCTATGCAGCGCCGATGATCTCGCTCGTCGCGCTGGGACTGGTGCTGCGCGGCGATGAGTTCGGCTCGATTGCCGGCACCGGCATCTTGATGCTCTTGGGCCTGCTCCTGGTGACCGCAGCCACCTCGGAGCGGCGCCTGGTCGACGGACTGATGCTGCGCCTGCATGCGCAGTCGCTGACTGTCGACAAGGACGAAGCGCTGAAACTGGCGTTGCGGCAGAGCGCCGTCAAGACTCAGTTCATCAGCAACGTCAGCCATGAACTGCGCACGCCGTTGCACGGCATCCTGGGCGTGGCCCGGCTGTTGCATCTGGAGGCCCACGACAGCGCCGTTGCCCGCCGCGTCGAACTGATCGAATCGTCCGGCACCCATCTGTTGGGCCTGATCAACGACCTGCTCGACATCTCACGCATCGAGGCGGGCCAGTTTGTCATGCGCAAGGAACGCTTCGAACTCGGAGCCGTGGTGCAGAACCTGGCCGACCTCTACACCGTTCGGGCTTCCGACAAGGGGCTGGAGTTCACGCTGAACCTGCAGCTGCAGGACCCCTGCTGGGTGCTCGGCGATCCAGCACGGGTGCGTCAGGTGCTTCACAACCTGCTGGGCAATGCGGTCAAGTTCACGCAACGGGGCTCGATCACTCTGACGCTGATGCGCGATGCCGAGAGCGGGCTTCTGTCCGCCGAGGTGCAGGACACCGGGCCGGGCATCGACGCGGCCGATCTGGTGCATGTCTTCGAAGCCTTCCGACAGGTCGGTGGGGCGTCTGCACGACCGTTCGAAGGCACAGGTCTGGGCCTGACCATTGCACGGGACATCGCGCTGGCGATGGGTGGCGACATCAGCATCCGCAGCACCGTCGGAGTCGGCACTTGCGCGCTGTTCACGGCGCTGCTGCCCGAATCGCCCGCGCCGGAGCAGGCCGAACAGCCGTCGCCACAGCAAGGCAGCGCAGTTCCCGCCGCCCGCACCTGCCGCGTGTTGATCGCCGAGGATGACGACGTCAATGCGGTGATTGCAACGGCCTATCTGGAGCACATGGGCGTGACGGCGGAGCGCGTCAAGGACGGCCGCCAGGCGGTGCGCCATGCGCTGCGCGATGTCGACCGGCCGGACCTGGTGCTGATGGACTGCCGCATGCCTGCGATGGACGGCATGGCCGCAACCCGCGAGATTCGCACCCAAGAACGCAACCTCGGGCTGCCCCGCGTGCCGGTGGTGGCGCTCACCGCCACGACCTCCGACATCAACCGTCAGCTATGCCTCAATGCCGGCATGGACGACTTCATGTCGAAGCCGTACACCAAGGACGAGTTGAGCCAGATCCTGGGCCGATGGTTGCGCCAACGCGAGCCGCTTTCCGCCTGAGGCCGGCTCTCGCCGGTCAGCCTGCCGCCAGTTGCACCAGCGCCGTCGCGGGCCGACGGACCACGGACAGAGGCAGGTCGATCGAGATATCGTCGTGCTGCGTCCGCACCATGAACGCGTAAAGCGGGTGCCGTATCGCGGCCCAGGTTGCCTCGGCGGCAAGCACGTCGAAAGCCAGAATGCGGTGCAGCAAACCACCCGTGTGGGCCAGAGGCACCAGTTCGTCGTGGCCCAGTGCGTCGGTGAAGCCGAGGCGGCGGTAGTTGCGGATCAGCGCCTCATTGCGCGCGCCGATGACCATCCAGTGCACCCGCTGCGCCATACAGAACAGATAGCTCGCCTTCATCAGGCACAGTTTGGTCAACGGATCGACGCCGATGTTGACAGCGAGCCGCGTCACTTCGGCACGTGGCGCGGAGCGCAGGTGCTCGGGCAGCACCACGCTGTCCTCCATGCGTAGCGGCCCGCGTGCGCTGGTCTGGATGCGCATCGTGCCGGTGGCCCGTCCAGAGGCCTTGTCCCGGCAGAGGAACACGGTCGTGCCTTCCGCATAGTCCAGTGCGTCCGGCTCGGACAAGCGCTGCCGCAGTTCAGGCATGTGATGCCCGTAGGCCTGCGCCCGCACCTGGCACGCATCCAGCAGATCCTCGTGCGATGCCACCGGGCGGAGCATGAACCCCAAAGTGCAACTGCTCATCGAGCATCCCCCAACGATTGTTCTGTCCGTGCAGCCCAGTTGCCGGCTGCCGTGCTGCAGACAAGCATAAGTCAGACCTGCTGGGCGCAGGCACAAGTGACCCTGCGCATGCACCTCGCCGATGGGAATGTGTGGTTTGCACGCCGCAGTCGCGGCAGCTGCGGCCCTCGACCGGCGCCGTGTGCTAGCGCTTCCGGCGCGGCGGCAGCCCGGTGTGCTGTGTCAGCAGCCGCCCCGCCTGCGGCGACGGCGCGCTGGCCGGCGTCGAGTTCGTGCGCCGCGGGCTGCGGTAGCCACCGGCGGTGACCGGCTGGTAGCTAGGCACCAGGTGGTGCTTGCCGTTGCCGATCAGGTCGGCGCGGCCCATCGCCTGCAGCGCCTCGCGCAGCAAAGGCCAGTTGTTGGCATCGTGATAGCGCAGGAAGGCCTTGTGCAGCCGGCGTCGGCGCTCGCCGCGCACGACGTCCACCTTCTCTCCGCGTCGCGCGTCGCGGCTGATGCCCTTCAGCGGGTTGAGCCCGGAGTGATACATCGCCGTCGCGGTGGCCATCGGGCTGGGATAGAAGGTCTGCACCTGGTCGGCCCTGAAGCCGTTCTTCTTCAGCCACAGCGCCAGATGCATCATGTCCTCGTCGCTGGTGCCGGGATGCGCGGCGATGAAGTACGGGATCAGGTACTGCTGTTTGCCCGCCTCGGCGCTGAACTTGTCGAACAGCTGCTTGAAGCGGTCGTAGCTGCCGATGCCCGGCTTCATCATCTTCGACAGCGGCCCGCCTTCGGTGTGCTCCGGCGCGATCTTCAGGTAGCCGCCCACGTGGTGCGTGACC
>JBGAII010000035.1:0-31453 GCA_044225625.1 Rubrivivax sp. | reverse complement strand
CGCGCAGCGCCTCGGTCTGACGGCCGCGCTCGCGCGCGCGGCCGAGCACGAAGCCGGCCAGCGCCACCAGCAGCAGCGCCAGGCAGGCAAACAGCCACACGGCTGCGCTGGGCGCTGGGCTGAGCTCGGGCATGCGCGGGATTGTAAGTAGCGGGCATCGTGCGTCCCGCCGCGCGGTCGCGTCGTCCCGGCCCTCAAGTTCGGCCGTCAGGCTCCGAAACACCACGAAGCGCAGAGCTCGCGGGCTTTTGCGTGACATTTGCGGTCTTGCGGCCACGACCGGCCTACTTATCATCGCTGCAGTCCATGCTGAACATGTCCGACGCCAACAGCTCTTCGTCGCTGCCCGGGGTGCCCGTGCTCGACGAGGCGTCCTTGCAGCGGCTGCAGGAGCTCGACCCGCAGGGCCAGAACAAGGTGGTGGAGCGTGTGCTGCGCGCCTTCGAGGCGTCGCTGACGCGGCTGCTGCCGCAGGCGCTGCAGGCCGAGGCCAGCGGTGACCACGAGGGCGTGCGCCACGTGGTCCATACCTTGAAGTCGTCGTCGGCCAGCGTCGGCGCGCTGGAACTGTCGCGCTGCTACAGCGAGATCGAGAACCGGCTGCGGACCCAGCAGGTCGACGGCCTGGGCCCGCGGCTGGCGGCGCTGAGCGCCGAAGGCCAGCGGGTGCTGCGCGCGGTGCATGACCGCCTGCCGCACTGAGCGGCTGTTGCCGATGACGCCCGTTCAAGTTCTGGCCGACGACCCGGCCGCCGGCCCGCCCGAGGTGCTGCTCGTCGACGACGACGAGGTCAACCTGCTGCTGACCGGCGCCGCGCTGCGCGAGCGCGGCTTCAACATCACCGAAGCCGGCAGCGGCGAGCAGGCACTGAAGCTGCTGGCCGAGTGGGCGCCGGACGTGATCGTGCTCGACGCGATGATGCCGGGGCTCGACGGCTTCGCCACCTGCCGCCGGCTGCGGGCCATGCCAGGCTTCGAGCACGTGCCGGTGCTGATGCTCACCGGACTGGACGACGACGCCTCGATCACCCGTGCCTACCAGGCGGGGGCGACCGACTTCTTCGTCAAGGCCAACCAGTGGAGCCTGCTCGCCGGGCGTCTGCAGTACCTGCTGCGGGCGTCGCGCACGCGGCTCGAACTGGTGCGCAGCCAGGCCCGGCTGGCGCGCGCGCAGGATCTGGCGCGCATGGGCAGCTTCGACTGGCGCCGCACCGGCGCACCCGGCAGCGGTGGCTCGCTGGTGCTGTCGAAGCAGGCGCTCGGCGTGCTCGGCCGCGGCCAGGGCGTGAACACCGGCGTGCGCGCCATCCTGCGGCTGATCAAGCGCAGCGAGCGGCGCCCCGTGCTGCGCCGGCTGCGCGGCGAGGTGCAGCACAACTCGGTGCTGGACAGCGACGTGCCGATGACGCTGCCCGACGGCCGCCAGCGCATCATCCACGTCGAGGCCGAGCCCGAGTTCAACGAGCACGGCCACGGCATCGGCTACACCGGCATCGTGCAGGACGTGACCGACCGCCGCAATGCCGAAGACCGCATCCGCCACCTGGCGAACTACGACTCGCTGACCGGCCTGCCGAACCGCCGGCACCTGGTGTGGCGCATGGAGCGGGCGATCGACCATGCGCGCCGGCTCGGCCACCCGTGCGCGTTCCTGATGATCGACCTGGACCGCTTCAAGGTCATCAACGACACGCTCGGCCATGCCGCCGGCGACGATCTGCTGGTCGAGGTGGCACAGCGGCTGCGCGCCTGCGTGCGGCACAGCGACCAGGTGATGGAAGGCTCGCTCGAGACCGTCGGCTCCCGTGCCCACCGCACGCTGGAGGCGGTGGGGCGGCTGGGCGGTGACGAGTTCATCGCGCTGCTGCCCGAGGTCGGCGACGAGCGCGACGCGCAGCGCGTGGCCGACCGCATCCTCGAAGTGATGCGCGCGCCGATCCTGGTCGGCGGGCAGGAGTGTTTCGTCACCGCCAGCGTCGGCATCGCGATCTTCCCGCGCGACGGCAACTCGGTGGCCGACCTGATGCGCAATTCCGACGTGGCCATGTTCTCGGTCAAGTCGCAGGGCAAGGACGCGTCGGCCATCTACAGCCCGCTGCTGGCCGGCCGCGGCCGCGAGAAGCTCGAGCTGGAAAGCGCGCTGCACAAGGCGATCGAACGCGACGAACTGGTGCTGCACTACCAGCCGAAGGTCGACGTGCGCTCGGCGCGCATGGTCGGTGCCGAGGCGCTGATGCGCTGGCAGCGTGGCGGCGTGCTGGTGCCGCCCGGCGACTTCATCCCGCTGGCGGAGGAAACGGGGCTGATCCAGCAGCTGTCCGAATGGGCGCTGCGCGAGGCGGCGCGCCAGGCGCGCATCTGGCAGAACAACTTCGGCTTCGCCGATGCCATCGCGGTCAACCTGCCGAGCCGCGTGTTCGAACGTTCGGACCTGGTCGACCAGATCCACCGCAACGCGCTGGCCTACGGCATCCCGCACCGCATGGTGCAGCTCGAGATCACCGAGACCGGCCTGATGAAGGAGCTGCAGAGCGTCATCCCGGCGTTGCACCAGCTCAAGGACATCAATGTCGAGGTCTCGATCGACGACTTCGGCACCGGCTACTCGTCGCTGGCCTACCTGACCACCCTGCCGATCGCCGAGCTGAAGATCGACCGCAGTTTCGTGCGCGACCTGGGTGTGACGCCGCAGAGTTCGGGCATCGTCACCGCGATCATCGCCGTGGCGCGCTCGCTGAACCTGCGCGTCATCGGCGAGGGCGTCGAGAACCTGCGCCAGATGGAGGTGTTGCATCGGCTGGGCTGCAGCCTGATGCAGGGCTTCCTGTTCAGCCGTCCGATTCCGCCCGACGACCTGGAGCGCTGGCTGCAGCAGACGGTGCTGCCGCGCCGCGCGCCGTGGATCGGCCAGGCCGGTGAGCTCGATCTGGGCGCACCGATGGCGCGCACGGCCGGCGGCCGTTCATCCTGAGGACCGCAAGCATGGACATGTCACACGGCGCGTCACAGATGGCGGCCACCGCACTGTCGCCGGTGCAGGTCGCCAAGGCGGCGTTGCGCCGCCTGGCGCTGGCCAAGGTGGAGCCGACCCCCGAGAACTATGCCCGCGCCTATGCGGCCGAAGGCGGCCAGGTGCAGGAAGGCCTGCCGGAACGCGCGCGGCCGTTGCTGCAGCGCCTGGCCGGGCCGCTGGCCGACGAGGCCGGCAGTCCGGGCGACGCGGTGGTGCAGGCGCTGATGGGCGGCCGCTGGGACGAGGCGCAGGACGTGCTCGACCAGGCGGCGACCAAGTCGGCGGGTCAGGCCCAGGACTGGGCCGACCTGCTGCAGCGCCTGGCCACGGGCCTGGAGCGCGGCAGCCGCGTGTGGCCCGCTGCGCGCAAGAAGGACAGCCTGACGCGCGTGCTCGGCGGCAGCCGCAGCGACGCGCGCCGGCTGCGCGAGCGCGTCCGCCACCTGCTGAACTCCTGGGAGTCGGAAACCGAGCACAGCGGCGTCGACACCGTCTCCGGCGCGCTGGACGAGGCGCCGGCGGTACAGGCCGCGCCGTCGCCGGCCACCCCGGCCGAGGCCGTGCCGCCGGCAGCGGCCGCCGCCGAGGTGTCGCGCCACTGGCCGGCCCTGGTGCAGGACCTGGAGCGCACGGTGCGCGCCGCATTGCCCACGGGTGAAGCGCGTGCCGATGAACTGGCGCAGGCACTTGCACGGCTGGCCGAGCAGGTGGCCGCGGCCGGTGCCACGCCGGAGCTGCTGCGCGAGGCCGAGGACCTGTGCCAGCGCGCGCGCCGCCTGCTGGGCCACCGCCATCACCTGGTCGACGAGCTCGGCAAGCTGTGCGTCGAACTCACCGAAGGGCTGACCGAGCTGGCCGAGGACGACAGCTGGGCCCGCGGCCAGTGCCAGATGCTGCAGGCGCGGCTGACCGAAGGCCTGAACGTGCGCAGCGTGCGCGCCGCGAGCGAATTGCTGGCCAAGGCCCGCAAGCAGCAGGCGCTGCTGCGCAGCGAGCGCAACCAGGCGCGCGACGCGCTGAAGGAACTGATCCAGGGCATGCTCACCGAACTCGGCGAGTTCAGCGAGCACACCGGCCGCTTCCATGCCAGTGTCGGCCGCCATGCCGAGGCCATCGCCAAGGCCGACTCGATTGGCAGCCTGGCCGACGTGGTGCGCGAGATGCTGCACGACAGCTCCGAGGTGCAGGCGCTGGTCAGCCAGACGCAGAGTCGGCTGCAGGCCGAACAGGAGCGCGCCGGCGCGATGCAACTGCGCGTGCGCGAGCTCGAAGGCGAACTGCGCCGCCTGTCCGACGAGGTCTCGACCGACGCGCTGACGCAGGTGGCCAACCGCCGTGGCCTGGCCCAGGCGTTCCAAGTGGAGCGCGCGCGGCTGGAGCGCTCGCGCCACGACGGGACGCCCGGCACGCTGGCGGTCGGGCTGATCGACATCGACAACTTCAAGAAGCTCAACGACACGCTCGGCCATGCCGCCGGCGACACGGCGCTGCAGAAACTGGCCGCCCAGGTGCGCGAGCAGTTGCGGCCGCGCGATACGGTGGCGCGATTCGGCGGCGAGGAGTTCGTCGTGCTGCTGCCCGACATCGATGCGGACGAGGCGCAGAAGGTGCTGACCCGGCTGCAGCGGCAGCTGACGGCCAGCCTGTTCATGCACGACAACAAGGAAGTGTTCGTCACCTTCTCCGCCGGCGTGACCGCGCTGCGCGACGACGAGCCGCTGGAGCTGGCGCTGGAACGGGCCGACGAGGCGCTCTACGAAGCCAAGCACACCGGCAAGAACCGCACCTGCATAGGTTGAGGCTCAGAAGCGGTAGCTCAGCGTGACGCGGAAGCTGCGCGGCTCGCCGGGGTGGACGTGGCGGTCGTCGACGCCGGCCGCCGGTTCGCCGGGCAGCCTGGAGGTGTAGTAGTAGCTGATGTCGTTGGTCTTGGCGTTGAAGAGGTTGAACACGTCCAGCCGCAGCAGCAGACCGCGTGCCAGTTCGTAGGCCACCTGCGCATCGACCACGGTCTGCGCGTCGGCGCGCACGCTGTTGTCCTCGGTCAGCGGGTACGAGCCGATGTAGCGCAGGAAGGCGGCGCCCGACCACGGCCCGTAGCGCGGCACCGACACGCCGGCCGCCACCACCCAATCGGGCGCGCCGGGCACGTAGTTGCCTTCCGGCGCGTCCTGGGTGAAGCGTGCGTGGTTCCAGGCCACGTCCAGGTCCACCAGCATCCATGGCAGCGCACGCCAGCGGTTCGACCATTCGCCGCCATAGCGGCGCGACGGCCGGCCCGCCTCGGTGTTGCCGGCGTCGCCGATGAACACCAGCTCGCTGTCCAGCGCCAGGTACCACAACGACAGCGACGACTGCACATCGGCAATGGCCTCGGTGCGCAGCCCCAGTTCACCGCCCTTGCTGCGCACCAGCGGCGTCGCCGGGTCCACCGCACTGCCGGTGGCCGGGTCGACCTGGATGGTCACGCCGCGCGCATCGTTGCTGTGGAAGCCGTAGCCGGCGTTGACGAAGTACTCGGTCTGCGCCCAGGGTCCGAACACCAGCGACAGCTTCGGCGACCAGATGCCCGCCGTCACGTCGCCGGAGTTCTGCGGCGTGCTCAGGCTGTCCACATCGAAGCGGTAGCGGTCGTAGCGCAGGCCGACGATGCTGCGCATCCAGTCGGTCCATTGCGTGTCGTTCGACGCAAAGACGCCGGCGCTGCCTTCGACCACGTCGTCCAGCCGCGTGGTCGACAGGCGCTCGCGCTGGCGCGTGGCGTACAGGCCCACCGGCTTGATGCGGTCCTGCCGCAACTCGTAGCCCAGTGTGTTCAGTGTCCGGCGGCCCCACAACGTCGCGCGTTTCGACCATTCGCCGGTCCAGCCGTAGACGTTGCGGTCGTCCGATTGCTCGAACTGGTCGCCGTTGACCGGGTCGTTCAGGAAGAAGCTGAAGTTGGAGTACAGGTTCAGCCGGTACTTGAACCAGTAGGCCGTGGTCTGGAAGTCGCCGCCGGCCAGCGGCGCCGCATAGTCGACCGACAGGCTGTAGCGGCTGGAGACGCCGCCGTCGCTGGCGTCCAGCGTGCCGTAGCGGCCGATCAGGCCGGCGTCGATGGCGCGCAGCGGCACCTGGTCGGTGGAATTCCAGCGGCCGTCGTAGCCCATGGCCGTCACGGACAGCTGACCGGCGCCCAGCGGCTGGGCGTAGCGCAGCAGGCCGTTCCACTTGACGTAGTCGGCCGGCACCTCCCATGGGCCGTCGCTGTGCTGGTACTCCAGCGCATAGGTCAGTGCGCCCGGGCCGAGTTCCGGCGAGCCGGCCAGCAGGGCGCGCTGGTAGCCAAAGTCGCCCAGCGTGGCCAGCGCGATGCGCTGCGGCAGCGCCTCGGTGTAGGCCATCTTCGCACCGCCGGCGGACGAAAAGTCGCCGATCTGCGCGTAGTACGGGCCTTTCCAGTAGTCCACCCGCGAGATCAGCTCGGGGATGATGAAGTTCAGGTCGGTGTAGCCCTGGCCATGGGCATGGGTGCGCAGGTTCACCGGCATGCCGGCGACCCAGGTGGCGAAATCGGTGCCGTGGTCCAGATTGAAGCCGCGCAGGAAGTACTGGTTGGCTTTCCCGGCGCCGCTGTGCTGCGTGACCGCCATGCCGGGGATCAGCTCCAGCAGCGTGCCCGGCCGCAGCAGCGGCCGGCTCTCGATCAGCTGCGGCGTGATGGTGCCGGCGCTGGCGGCATCGCTGCTGCCCAGGCTGTTGATGTAGTGGCCGGTGACTTCCACCTGCTCCGGGGCGTCGGTCTGCGGCCAGCAGGCGCTGCAGGCCAGCAGCAGGCTGCTGCCCGCGAGGGTCGGTCTCTTGACGGCGAGAGAGCGGCGTGGCGGCATGGCGGACTGACGTCGGTATGAAGTTCCTGAAATATCGCATACATCGTGCCGGCCGTCCCGCCCTCTGCTAGCCTGAAGATCCCGGCTGCGGCAACAGAGACCCCATGCAACGCTTCACCATCTCGCTCGACGACAAGCTGGCGCAGGACTTCGATGCCTGGATCGCGCAGCGGGCCTATGCCAACCGCTCGGAGGCGGTGCGCGACCTGTTGCGCTCGGAGCTGGAACGCGCGGCGCAGCGCGTGCAGGAGTCGGCCGATTGCGTGGCCAGCCTGTCCTACGTGTACCGGCGCGGCGAGCTCGACGTGACGCGCCGGCTGAGCACGCTGCAGCACGACCACCACGACCTGGTGGTCAGCAGCACGATGCTGCCGTTGGACCATGAGTACCGGCTGGAGACGCTGACGCTGCGTGGTGCCACCGCGCTGGTGCGGCAGTTCGCCCACCTGCTGTGTGCGCAGCGCGGCGTGCGCCACGGCAAGCTGAACCTGATCAGCATGGAAGCGCATCAGCCGCACCGCCACCGGGCGCCGCCCGGCGCTGCGGCATCGAAGAAGGGCGCCGGCGACGGGCCTGCGCACCTGCACCTGCGACCCGCGCATTGACGGGAGTCAACTGCCGTCGGTGCGGCAGGCGAATAATCGGACCTGACGCCATGAGGTCGGGAGCCGCCCGGTCGACGTAATCAGGAGACCCGACGATGAAGTCCAGCAAGGCGCACAAGGCCAAGGCCAAAGGCAAGGTCGCGCAGGGCCAGACGGCGGCTCCTGCCGGCGCCGCACCCGAGGGCACGCCGGCCGAGGCCGCGGCGAGCGGCCCGCTGGCCACCAAGGTCTACGACAAGGCGCTGAAGGCGCTGCACGGCGAACTGGTCGCGCTGCAGCAGTGGGTGCAGCGCGAGGGCCTGAAGGTCTGCATCGTGTTCGAGGGTCGCGACGGTGCCGGCAAGGGCGGCGCGATCAAGGCCATCACCGAACGTGTCAGTCCGCGCGTGTTCCGCGTCGTGGCGCTGCCCGCGCCGACCGAGCGCGAGAAGAGCCAGATGTACATCCAGCGCTACATCAAGCACCTGCCGGCGGCCGGCGAGGTGGTGATCTTCGACCGCAGCTGGTACAACCGCGCCGGCGTCGAGCGGGTGATGGGTTTCTGCACCGAGGAGCAGGCACAGGGTTTCCTGCGGGCCGTGCCGCTGGTGGAGAAGGCGATCGTCGAGTCGGGCGTGATCCTGCTGAAGTTCTGGCTCGAGGTCAGCCCCGAGGAGCAGACACGCCGGCTCAAGGACCGCATCGACGACCCGCGCAAGCTGTGGAAGCTGACGCCGATGGACCTGCGCTCCTACAGCCGCTGGTACGACTACTCGCGTGCCCGCGACGACATGTTCAAGGCCAGCGACTCGTCGTGGGCGCCGTGGTACGCGGTGCGTTCGGACGACAAGAAGCGCGCGCGGCTGAACATCATCCAGCACATCCTCGACAGCGTGCCGCACAAGAAGCTGCCGCGCGAGAAGATCGAACTGCCCAAGCGCCAGAAGCCCGGCGACTACCAGGACAGCCACTATCCGTTCCGCCTCGTTGCCGAGGTGTACTGAGCGGATGCGACACGGAAGGAACCGCCATGGCCGACAAAGAACCCGCGTACCACACGCAGCGCTGGAGCAAGCACTTCGAGGGCATCGATCTGGAAATCGGCCAGCTGGCCAAGGTCTGCCAGATCCCGCTGCTCGACCCGGGTGTGATCGAGCGTGTGCTGCACAACGATGCGCTGGTGTGCGGACACCACAACGAGCGGGCATTCAGCAAGCTGCGGCAGCTGCTGATGATGCATTACTCGGTGCGCGACAGGGCCGTGGTGGCGATCGGTCAGCAGGAAACGATGGCCATCATCTCGGACATCGTCGAGCGGCTGCGCGCACGTTTCGGCGACGAGCTGGGCACCCCCCGGCAGGCCTGAGGCACGGCCGGCGCGACGCCTTAGAGACCCTGCTTGGGCATGGCTGAACGCGCGTCGACCACGGTCTGGCTGCGCCGTGTCCTGGTGGCCCTGCTGCTGCTGGCGCTGCTCGGCGGCGCCGTCTGGCGGCTGGGCCGGCCCAAGCCGGTGGCGGTGCTGACCGACAGCGTCGGCCGCGGCAGCGTCGAGGCCAGCGTCGCCAATACGCGCGCCGGCAGCGTCGAGGCCTGCCAGCGCACGCGCTTGTCCACCATCGCCGGCGGCCGGATCGAGGTGCTGGCGGTGAAGGAGGGCGAGCGCGTGCACAAGGGGCAGCTGCTGATGCGGCTGTGGAGCGACGACCAGCAGGCCGACAAAGCCCTGGCGCAGGCGCAGATGGACACGGCACGCAAGCGCGTGACCGAGGCCTGCACGCTGGCCGATCTGGCGCGCCGCGACCTGCAGCGCGACGAGCAGCTGTACAAGCAGGGCTTCATTTCCGAAGGCGCGCTCGACACCGTGCGCACGCAGGCCGACGCGCGCATCGCCGCCTGCGCCACCGCGCGTTCGGACGTCGGCGCCGCGCAGGCCCGCGTCAAGGTGGCCGAGACGGCCGGCCAGCGCACCGTGCTGGTGGCGCCCTTCGACGGCACCGTCGCCAAGATCGTCGGCGAGGTGGGCGAGTATTCGACGCCGTCGCCGCCGGGCGTGGCCATGCCGCCGGCCATCGACCTGATCGACGATTCCTGCCTGTACATCAACGCGCCGATGGACGAGGTCGATGCACCGAAGATCAAGGTCGGCCAGCCGGTGCGCATCACGCTCGATGCCTTGCCCGGCCGCAGCTTCGCCGGCAAGGTGCGGCGCGTGGCGCCCTACGTGACCGCGGTGGAGAAGCAGGCACGCACCGTCGAGATCGAGGTCGACTTCATCGACCCGCAGTCCGCGGGCCGGCTGCTGGTGGGCTACAGCGCCGATGTCGAGGTGATCCTCGACGTGCGCGACGACGTGCTGCGCGTGCCGAGCTCGGCGCTGTTGCACGGTGACCGCGTGCTGCTGCTGCAGGACGGCAGGCTGGTCGAGCGGCCGGTGAAGACCGGGCTGGCCAACTGGGAGCACACCGAGATCACGCAAGGACTGCAGGGCGGCGAACGCATCGTCACCTCGCTCGACCGCGCCGGCGTCGTCGCCGGTGCCGCCGCGGTGGAGGACACCGCGGCGCCGAAGTGACGCGCAGCGCGATGGCGGCGGCGCAGATCGAGCTCGAAGGCATCGAGCGCGTGTTCCATCTCGGCGACAGCGTGGTGCACGCGCTGGCCGGCGTGGATCTGCGCATCGAGGCCGGTGAATACATCTCGGTGATGGGCCCATCGGGATCGGGCAAGTCCACGCTGCTGAATGTGCTCGGGCTGCTGGACCGGCCCGACGCCGGTCACTACCGGCTCGAAGGCCGCGACGTGACCACGCTGTCGCCCGACGAGCAGGCGCGGGTGCGCAGCCAGCGCATCGGCTTCGTGTTCCAGAGTTTCCATCTGGTGCCGCGCCTGACGGCCGCGGAGAACATCGCGCTGCCGATGGTGCTGGCCGGCATCGCGCCGCGCGAGCGCGACGAGCGTGTGCGCCACGCGATCGAAGGCTTCGGCCTGGCGGCACGCGCCGACCACCGGCCCGACGAGCTGTCGGGCGGCCAGCGCCAGCGTGTCGCGATTGCCCGCGCGACCATCATGCAGCCGGCGATGCTGCTGGCCGACGAGCCGACCGGCAACCTGGACCGGGCCACCGGCGACGAGGTGGTGCGCCTGCTGGAACAGTTGAACGAGCGTGGCGTCACGCTGCTGGTGGTGACGCACGACGCCGCGCTGGGTGCGCGGGCGCGGCGCTGCCTGCGCATGGAGGACGGTGCCATCCGGCGCGACGAGCGCCGCGGCGCGCCGTAGCCGCATGCGCACGTCGGATCTGCTCGGCTTCGCGCTCGGCGCCGCGCGCGGCAATCGCGTGCGCACCGTGCTGCTGATGCTGGCGATGGCCATCGGCGTGGCCGCGGTGGTGACGCTGACCGCGCTGGGTGACGGCGCGCGGCGCTACGTGGTGCGCGAGTTCAGCGCCATCGGCAGCAACCTGGTGATCGTGCTGCCCGGGCGCACCGAGACCGGCGGCATCAACCCCGGCAGCTTCGTCAGCGGCACCCCGCGCGACCTGACGGTCGACGACGCGCAGGCGCTGCTGCGCGCGCCGGCCGTGGCCCGCGTCGCGCCGCTGACGGCCGGCACCTCGGAGCTGTCGGTCGGCGGGCGCCTGCGCGAGGGCATGGTGCTCGGCGCGACGGCCGAGCTCATGGAGGTGCGGCAGTACGCGCTGGCCCAGGGCCAGTTCCTGCCGCGCGAGGACTGGAACCGCGGCTCGCCGCTGATGGTGCTCGGCGCCAAGGTGCGCGCCGAACTGTTCCCTGGCGCGCCGGCGCTGGGGCAGTTCGTGCGTGTCGGCGACCGGCGCTTCCGCGTCATCGGCGTGCTGGCGGCGAGCGGCAGCGGCCTGGGCATGAACACCGACGAACTGGCCATCGTGCCGGTGTCCACCGCGCAGGCGATGTTCAACACGAATACGCTGTTCCGCATCCTGGTCGAGGCGCGCAACCGCGACGCCATCGAGCCGGCCAAGCGCCAGGTCACCGAGATCCTGCGCGCGCGCCACGACGGCGAGGAGGACGTGACCGTGATCACGCAGGACGCGATGCTCGCCACCTTCGACCGGCTGCTGGGCACGCTGACGCTGGGCGTGGCCGGCATCGCCGCCATCAGCCTGTGCGTGGCCGGCATCCTGGTGATGAACGTGATGCTGGTGTCGGTGTCGCAGCGGCGTGGCGAGATCGGTCTGCTGAAGGCGCTGGGCGGCACGCGCCGCACCATCCTGGCGGCGTTCCTGGTCGAAGCGGCCTTGCTGTCGGCGGCCGGCGCGCTGGTCGGCTATGCGCTCGGCCTGCTCGGTGCGGCGCTGATCCGCTGGCTCTATCCGCAGTTCCCGGCCTGGCCGCCGGCCTGGGCGGTGCTGGCCGGTCTGGGCACTGCGCTGCTGACCGGCCTGCTCTTCGGCGTGCTGCCGGCGCGCAGCGCGGCGCGGCTCGATCCGGTGGTGGCGCTGGCACGGCGATGACTGCACGATGATCGCCGCCGATGCCGCCCGCTTCGCCTGGCGCTCGATCGCCGCGCAGCGCATGCGCAGCTTCCTGACGCTGGCCGGCATCGCCGTGGGCATTGCCGCGGTGATCCTGCTGACCTCGATCGGCGAAGGCATCCACCGCTTCGTGCTCGCTGAGTTCTCGCAGTTCGGCACCAACGTGATCGGCATCGCACCGGGCCGTTCGAGCGCGCGCGGCGGCGCGCCAAGCGGCCTGCCGACCTCGGTGCGGCCGCTGACGCTGGAAGACGCGCAGGCGCTGCAGCACGTGCCGGGCGTCGTCGGCGTCGTGCCCACCGCCTGGGGCAATGCCGAGGCGCAGGCGCGCGGGCGCGTGCGCCGCACCACGATCTATGGCGTGTCGCCGGACGCGCTGCCGCTGTTCGGCATGCGCGTCGCGGTCGGCCAGTTCCTGCCGGGCGAGGGCACGGACGACGCGCGCGCCTTCGCGGTGGTCGGCTCCAAGCTGAAGCAGGAGCTCTTCGGCAGCGACAACGCCCTCGGCGAGCGGCTGCGCGTCGGCGGACAGAGCTTCCGCATCGTCGGTGTGCTCGCGCCGAAGGGGCAGTTCCTCGGCATCGATCTGGACGACACCGCCTTCATCCCCGCGGCACGGGCCCTGGAGCTGTTCAACCGCGACGGCCTGACCGAGATCAACCTGTCCTATGCCGAAGGTGCGTCGGCCAAGGCGGTGGCGGCGGCGGCCGAGGCCGTGCTGAAGGCGCGCCACGGCCGCGCCGACTTCACCGTCACCACGCAGGAAGAGATGCTGAGCACGCTGTCGAACATCCTCGACATCCTGACGATGGCGGTGGCCGCGCTGGGCAGCATCTCGCTGCTGGTGGGCGCGGTGGGCATCGTGACGATCATGACCATCGCGGTGGCCGAGCGCACGCACGAGATCGGTCTGCTGCTGGCGCTGGGCAGTCGCCGCGGCACGGTGCTGCGGCTGTTCCTGGGCGAGGCGGTGGTGCTGGCCGTGCTCGGCAGTCTGCTGGGCGTGGCCGTCGGCTTCGGCCTGGCGCAGGCCATCCGCCTGGCGATTCCGGCGCTGCCGGTGAGCACGCCGCTGCTCTACGTGCTGCTGGCGGTGGGCAGCAGCGCGCTGATCGGCCTGGTGGCCGGCGTGCTGCCGGCGCGGCGCGCGGCACGACTCGATCCGGTGGAGGCCTTGCGTTCGGAATAGTGTGCCGTGCGGCGCCCCATCGCGGGGCTGCGGGGCGCCTGCAAGCGGCTCCCGGCGGTGGCCATGAGAAAATCGCCGCCATGGACATTGAACGCATCAATCAGATCGGCTCGCTGCTCGCCGATTTGAGCGCCCGCACCGAGCAGCTCCGGGGGTATCTTTGACTACGAGCGCAAATCGCTCCGCCTGAAGGAAGTCAACGCCGCCCTCGAGAACCCGGCCGTCTGGAACGAGCCGAAGCGCGCCCAGGAACTGGGCCGCGAGAAGAAGTCGCTGGACACCGTGGTCGGCACCATCGACCACCTGAGCAGCGAACTGGCCGACAACAGCGAGTTGTACGAGCTGTCGAAGGCCGAGGACGACTTCGACGCGCTGCAGCACATCGAGCAGTTCGCCGAAGGCCTGCGCGACACCGTGGCGCAGCTCGAATTCCGCCGCATGTTCAGCAACGAGGCCGATCCGCTGAACTGCTTCATCGACATCCAGGCCGGCGCCGGTGGCACCGAGGCCATGGACTGGGCGCAGATGCTGCTGCGCCAGTACCTGCGCTACTGCGAGCGCAAGGGCTTCAAGGCCGAGGTGATGGAAGAGACCGAAGGCGACGTCGCCGGCATCCGCAGCGCCACGATCAAGGTCGAGGGCGACTATGCCTTCGGCCACCTGCGCACCGAGACCGGTGTGCACCGGCTGGTGCGCAAGAGCCCCTTCGACGCCTCGGGCGGCCGCCACACCAGCTTCGCGTCGCTGTTCGTCTATCCGGAGATCGACGACTCGATCGAGATCGAGGTCAACCCGGCCGACGTGCGGGTGGACACCTTCCGCGCCAGCGGCGCCGGCGGCCAGCACATCAACAAGACCGACTCGGCCGTGCGCCTGACGCACATCCCGACCGGCATCGTCGTGCAGTGCCAGAACGACCGCAGCCAGCACCGCAACCGCGACGAGGCCTGGGCCATGCTGCGCAGCCGGCTGTACGAGCACGAAATGCGCAAGCAGCGCGAGGCGCAGCAGAAGCTCGAGGACAGCAAGACCGACGTCGGCTGGGGCCACCAGATCCGCTCTTATGTGCTGGACAACAGCCGCATCAAGGACCTGCGCACCAACGTCGAGGTCAACAACACGCAGAAGGTGCTGGACGGCGACCTCGACATGTTCATCGAGGCCAGCCTGAAGCAAGGCCTGTAGACCTGTAGCCATAGGAAGGTGATCCACCCCATGCGAGAAGGCCCTGCCACCGCGGTGCGGCGCGAAGACTATGCGCCGCCTGCCTACTGGATCCGCAGCGTCGAACTGAGCTTCGACCTCGACCCGGCGAAGACCATCGTCGGCAGCCGCATGCAGATCGAGCGCAACCCGACCGCGCCCGCGGCGCCGCTGCAGCTGCAGGGCGAAGGGCTGACCCTGCTGCGCGTGCTGGCCGATGGCGAGAGCGTGTCCTTCCGCGAGGAAGGCGGCCTGCTGGTCATCGACAACCCGCCGGCCGCCGAGCGCTTCACGCTCGAGATCCGCAACACCTGCGCGCCGGAGAAGAACACCGAGCTCAGCGGCCTGTACACCAGCGGCGGCGGCTTCTACACCCAGTGCGAGGCCGAAGGCTTCCGCCGCATCACCTACTTCGCCGACCGGCCCGACGTGATGGCGGTGTACAGCGTGACGCTGCGGGCCGACAGGAAGAAGTACCCGGTGCTGCTGTCCAACGGCAACCTGGTGGAACAGGGCGAGCTGGACAACGGCCGCCACTTTGCCAAGTGGCACGACCCGTTCCCGAAGCCGAGCTACCTGTTTGCGCTGGTGGCGGCCGACCTGGTGGCGCGCGAGCAGAAGATCCGCACCCGGTCGGGCAGCGAGCATCTGCTGCAGGTCTACGTCAAGCGCAACGACCTGGGCAAGACCGAACACGCGATGAACTCGCTGATCGCCTCGGTGGCCTGGGACGAGGCGCGCTTCGGGCTGCCGCTGGACCTGGAACGCTTCATGATCGTCGCAGTCGAGGACTTCAACTTCGGCGCGATGGAGAACAAGGGCCTGAACCTGTTCAACACCAAGTTCGTGCTGGCCAGCCCGGACACCGCCACCGACGACGACTTCTTCGCCGTGGAAAGCGTGGTCGCCCACGAATACTTCCACAACTGGACCGGCAACCGCGTGACCTGCCGCGACTGGTTCCAGCTGTCGCTGAAGGAAGGGCTGACGGTCTTCCGCGACCAGGAATTCAGCATGGACATGGCGGGCAGCGCATCGGCCCGCGCCGTCAAACGCATCGAGGACGTGCTCAGGCTGCGCAACGTGCAGTTCCCCGAGGACGCCGGCAGCATGGCGCACCCGGTGCGCCCCGACGCCTACATGGCGATCAACAACTTCTACACGCCCACCGTCTACGAGAAGGGCGCCGAAGTCGTGCGCATGATGCACACGCTGGTCGGCCGCGACGGCTTCGCCCGCGGGCTGAAGCTGTACTTCGAGCGCCACGACGGCCAGGCGGTGACCTGCGACGACTTCGCGCAGGCCATTGCCGACGCCAACCCCGGCTCGCTGCTGGGGCGGCAGCTGGACAGTTTCAAGCAGTGGTACGCCCGCGCCGGCACGCCGCGGCTCATCGCCCGCGGCCACTATGACGCCGAGTCGCGCCGCTACACGCTGCAGTTGACGCAGCAGCTGCAGCGCTCGCCCGACGGGCCGCCGCTGCTGATCCCGGTCAGCGTCGCGCTGCTCGGCAGCGATGGCCGGCCGATGCCGCTGCAGTTCGCCGACGACCCGACGAGTTACGGCCACGAGGCGCTGCTGGTGCTGGGCCAGCACGAGAGCAGCTGGACCTTCGTCGATGTGCCGAGCGCACCGGTGCCGTCGCTGCTGCGCGGCTTCTCGGCGCCGGTCGCGCTCGACGACGGCCTGGACGACGCCGCGCTGCTGACGCTGCTGGCGCACGACACCGACCCCTTCAACCGCTGGGAGGCCGCCCAGCGCCTGAGCCTGCGCCGCCTGCTGGCGGCCGTGCAGGCCGATGCACCGCCGCTGCCGGACGATGCCTACGTGCAGGCGCTGCGCAGTGTGCTGCGCGACCCGGCGCTGGACCCTGCCTTCAAGGCGATGGTGCTGGCGCTGCCGGGCGAGGCTTATGTCGCCGAGCAGCTGGCGGTGGTCGACCCGCAGCGCATCCACGCGGTGCGCGAACAGCTGCTCGATCACCTGGCCGAGCAGCTGCATGCCGACTGGGCCTGGGCCTTCGAACACCACCAGGTGCGCGGCGGCTACGCGCCGCAGCGGCAGCAGGCCGGCCAGCGTGCGCTGGCGGCGCGCGCGCTGGCCATGCTGTGCCGGCAGGCGGTGCGCAGCGGCAACCCGGTGTGGCCGGGCCGCGCCTACCAGCTGGTCAAGGACGCCGGCAACATGAGCGAGCGCCTGGCTGGCCTGAACGCGCTGGTGCACGCGCGCAGCCCGCTGGCCGATGCGGCGCTGGAGCGCTTCCATGCCGCGGCCCAGGGCAATGCGCTGGTGATCGACAAGTGGTTCGAGGTGCAGGCCCGCGCCAGCGAAGACCCGAACGGCCACGGCGCCGTGCTGGCCCGCGCCAAGGCGCTGCTGCAGCACAAGGACTTCTCGCTGCGCAACCCGAACCGGGTGCGCTCGCTGCTGGTGTCGCTGTGCCGTGACAACCCGGCCGCCTTTCACCGCCCCGATGCTGCGGGCTACGTGTTCTGGGCCGAACGGCTGGTGGAGCTGGACGCCATCAACCCGAACGTGGCCGGACGCCTGGCGCGGGTGATGGACCGCCACGGCCAGCTGGCAGAACCGTACCGCAGCGCCGCGCGCGAGGCCATCGCGCGCGTCGCGGCACGCAGCGACCTCAGCGACGAGGTGCGCGAAATCATCAACCGGGCTCTGGGAACCCCATGAAGAAGATCAGCCTGACGCAATACCTGGTCGAGCAGCAACGCGAGCACGGCCGCATTCCGGGGCAGCTGCGGCTGCTGATCGAGGTGGTGGCACGCGCCTGCAAGCGCATCGCCATCGCGGTCAACAAGGGCGAGCTCGGCGGCGTGCTCGGCAGCGCCGAGAGCGAGAACGTGCAGGGCGAGGTGCAGAAGAAGCTGGACATCATCAGCAACGAGGTGCTGATCGAGGCCAACGAATGGGGCGGCCACCTGGCGGCGATGGCCAGCGAGGAGATGGACACCATCCACGTCGTGCCGAACCGCTATCCGCAGGGCGAGTACCTGTTGATGTACGACCCGCTCGACGGCTCCAGCAACATCGACGTCAACGTCAGCATCGGCACGATCTTCTCCGTGCTGCGCAAGGTCGGGCACCAGCATGGCGTCAGCGAGGAGGACTTCATGCAGCCCGGCCGCTTCCAGGCGGCGGCCGGCTACTGTGTCTACGGGCCGCAGACGCAGCTGGTGCTGACGGTCGGCAACGGCGTGGCGATGTTCACGCTGGACCGCGAGCTCGGTTCCTGGGTGCTGACCGCCGAGAACATGCGCATTCCCGAGGACACGAAGGAATTCGCGATCAACATGTCCAACATGCGCCACTGGGCGCCGCCGATGCGCCGCTACATCGACGAATGCCTGGCCGGCAGCACCGGCCCGCGCGGCAAGGACTTCAACATGCGCTGGGTGGCCAGCATGGTGGCCGACGTGCACCGCATCCTGTGCCGCGGTGGCGTGTTCGCCTACCCGTGGGACGCACGCGATCCGGACAAGCCGGGCAAGCTGCGGCTGATGTACGAAGCCAACCCGATGGCCTTCCTGGTGGAACAGGCCGGCGGCGCTGCCACCAACGGCAAGCAGCGCATCATGGATCTGATGCCGACCAAGCTGCACGAGCGCGTGTCGGTGGTGCTGGGCTCGAAGAACGAAGTCGAGCGCATCACCGCGTATCACCATGAGGCCGACGCGACGCCGGCAGCCCGAGCCGCAGCCAGCACGACGGCCAGGTAGGCCTGCCGCCGGGGCAGGCTCAGGCCGGCCGGGCCACCAGCAGCCGCGCGCCGCTGGCCAGCGCCGCCATGCCCGCCACGGCGGCACCCAGCCCCAGCGCCCAGACCGGCCCGCGCGCGCCGGCCAGACCGAAGCACAAGGCCACCAGCGCCGCGCCCAGCGCCTGGCCATTGAGCCGCGCCATCGCCACCATGCCGCTGGCGCCGCCGCTGCGTTGCGCTGGCGCCGACGACATCATCGCGTTCAGGTTGGGTGACTGGAACAGCGAGAAGCCCAGGCCGCACAGCGCCATGCGCAGCACGATCGCGGCAGTGGTGGCCTGCGGCGTCAGCAGCGCCAGCAGCGCCAGGCCGGCGCACAGCAGCAGCAGCCCGATGCCGCCGAGCAGGCCGGGCGGATGACGATCGGACAGGCGGCCGGCCAGCGGCGCGCCGGCGGCGACGACGATCGCCCAGGGCGCAATCAGGAAGCCGGTCTGCACCGGGTCGCGCTGCAGCACGCCCTCGATGAAGAAGGGCAGCGAGACGAAGGCCAGTCCCTGCGCGGTGAACGAGGCCATGGAGGTGGCGGCCGACAGCGCGAACAGCGGCCGGCGCAGCAGGTCCACCGGCAGCATCGGTGCGGCATGGCCAGCCTGGCGCCGCAGCAGCGCCGTGCCGGCGACCAGTGTCAGCACGGCCAGCATCGCCGCCATCCGGCCGTCGCCGCGCTGCGCAGCGAAGGCCAGCGCGCCGATCGCGCTGGCGAAGGTGGCCGCGGTCAGCAGCGCCGCCAACGCATCGAAAGGCTGGGTGCGCGGCGGCCGGGTGTGCGGCAGCTTTGCGCGCGCCACCCCGAAGGCCAGCGCGCTCAGCGGCAGGTTCAATGCATACAGCCAAGGCCACGACGCCAGCGCCAGCAGCAGCGAGGCCAGCGTCGGCCCGATCGCAAAGAAGACGCCCACCGCGAGCGCGTTCAGGCCGACGCCGCGGCCCAGCCGCTGCGGCGGGTACAGCTGACGCACCAGCGCGATGTTCACGCTCATCGTCGCCGCCGCACCCAGCCCCTGCAGGGCACGCGCCATGACCAGCATCGGCAGGTTCGAGGCCAGCGCGCCGCCCAGCGAGGCGAGCGCAAAGAAGGCCAGGCCGAAAAGATGCACGCGGCGCGCACCCAGCCGATCGGCCAGTGCGGCAAACGGCAGCAGCGCCGCCACGACGGCCAGCTGATAGGCGTTGACCACCCAGATCGACTGCGCCGGCTCGGTGTGCAAGCCGGCCGCGATGGCCGGCAGCGCGGTATTGGTCATCGACGCGTCCAGCGTCACCAGCGACACCGCCATCAGCACCGCGGCCATCGCGCCGCGGTCGACCCGCGTGGGAGGTGGTGGCGGGTCTTCGGTGCTCGGCGCCGGGCTCATCGCCCGCAGCGTAGCGGATCTCAGGGCGACAGCACCTTCGCCACCGGCGCCGGCCGCAGCCGGAAAGCGTCGGGCATGCCCGAGCCCAGCAGCGGACGCAGGTACAGGCGAAAGGCATCGGTGACGTCGGTGCCGCTGGGCGCGATGAAGGCGTCGTCCATCACCCGCGTCTTGCCGGCGACGGCCTCCAGCGGCACCAGCTCGTAGTCGGCCGAATAGAAGCCGGTGCGCCGGATGGCCACCGAGCCGTCGCCGACCACGCCGCCGTGGCCCCACATCGCGAACTGGACCGCCTTCTCGCCCACTTCGCGCGCCTCGCGCGCGTCCACGTCCGACACGCAGCCGATGAAGCTGCGCTGCAGATAGCCGAAGGTGTCGCCCCGCACCCGCTTGATGCCCAGGCGTGACTTGACCTGTTCGCACAGCAGGTCGGCCAGCGCGCCGGTGCCCGACAGCTGCACGTTACCGTGGGCGTCCTGTTCCAGTTCCTTCGCCAGCTGGGTCAGCATCGGCCGGCCCGAGGCGTCGTGGATGCCCTCGGACACCGCCACGACGCAGCGGCCATGGCGCTCGTGCGTCGCCTTGACGTCCGCCAGGAAGCGGTCGAGCGCGAAATCGCGCTCCGGCAGGTAGATCAGGTGCGGCCCGTCGTCAGGAAACTTCTTGCCCAGTGCCGACGCCGCGGTCAGGAAGCCGGCGTGCCGGCCCATGACGACGGCGACGTACACACCCGGCAGCGCCGCGTTGTCCAGGTTGGCGCCGGCGAAGGCCTGCGCCACGAAGCGCGCGGCGGACGGGAAACCCGGCGTGTGGTCGTTGGCGACCAGGTCGTTGTCGATCGTCTTCGGAATGTGGATGCAGCGCAGCGGGTAGCCGGCCTTGGCGGCCTCGGCGCTGACGATGCGCACCGTGTCCGACGAATCGTTGCCGCCGATGTAGAAGAAGTGCCCGATGCCGTGTGCGCGCAGCACCTGGAAGATCTGCTGGCAATAGCCCAGGTCGGGCTTGTCGCGCGTGGAGCCGAGCGCCGAGCCCGGCGTGGCCGCCACCAGCTCGAGGTTGTGGCTGGTCTCGCGCGTCAGGTCGACGAAGTCCTCGTTGAGGATGCCGCGCACGCCATGGCGCGCGCCGTAGATGCGGTCCACCGCTGCCATGCGGCGCGCTTCCAGCACCACGCCGACCAGCGACTGGTTGATCACCGCCGTCGGGCCGCCGCCCTGCGCCACGAGGATCTTGCTGCCGTCCATTGCCGCTCCCGAAGCCATCCGCTGTCACGGATTGTGCGCCCGCATGTCGCTACAATGCCGCCTCTTCCGGCGCCGGTGTAGCTCAGTTGGTAGAGCAGCGCATTCGTAATGCGAAGGTCGAGGGTTCGACTCCTTTCACCGGCACCAATCTCTTCCAGGGCCCGCCAGCGTGCGGGCCCTGTCCTTTTGGGCAGCAGGTGGGACGCCGGTACCCCTGCGCCGGCGTGGCCTTCCCTAGGGATGGACAGGCTGGCCGGCCGCTGCCGACACTGCGCCGATGCTGAGCCTGCGCGCGCAGTTGCTGGACTTCATGGATTCGACGCCGTACGCCCAGGCGGTCGTGCAGCTCGAGGTGCGGGTGATGGCCGGCTGGTTGACGCGTGTCTTCCTGCCGGACCCGCCCCGGCCGGCAGGGCCCGCGCCACGGCCGCCGCCGGATTCGATCCTGGTGGTGCAGTACGACGAGTCGCGCGCGGTGGTCCTCGGCGTCCAGGGAAGCACCGACGCGAATGGCCGCGTCACGCTGGCGGTCGACGCGGCGGCGGCCTTCGCACAGTGTGCGGCACTGCGCCAGGACGGCCAGGCCCCCGACGGCGTGCAGGCCCAGTTGTCGGCCCGTGCGGACGTCTATGGCCTGGCGTTGAGCACTGCCGAACGTTTTGCCGCCTTCGACACGCCCGATGCCTCACGCGACCTGGTCATGCTCGCCGATCCGGCGCGGCTGATCGTCGGTGACACTTCGGCCACGCAGACGACGCTGTGGTTCCAGCTGCATGCCGCGCCGCGCGGCGGCGACCGCTTCGTCTGCGTCGTCACCGCGCGGGGTCCGGCCGCGGCGCCAAGGCGCGTCGGCCTGGCGTTCCGAGCCGACCGGGTGCAGACGGCGGTGACCACGCTGTCCGGTCTGGCGCCGGCCACGCCGCACGACATCCAGTTGCGCCTGGTGCAGGCGGACGGCACCGAGCACGTGATCTGCCGCGGCAATGTGCGCACGCTGCCGGCCGACCCGCGGCGCCTGAGCATCGCCTTTGCCTCCTGCCATCTGCCCGGCGCTGCGACGGCCCTGAACCGCTGGCAGGCCCTGGCGGCGCGCACCGACATCGACCTGGCGTTCCTGATCGGCGACCAGATCTACGGTGACGGCATCGAGAAGATGTTCTTCGACACCGACGACTGGAACGAGCGCTACGCGCGCCGCTACAACCAGCTGTGGGCTTACCAGCCGGTGCGTCGGGTGCTGCGCTCGCGGCCGATGTACATGACGCTGGACGACCACGAGGTGGTCGACGACTGGGGCACGGAAAAGGTCGAGCCGGTCCGCGAGGCCGCCGGCGTGCTCGCCTATCGCGTCTTCCAGCAGGCGCACAACCCCGGCGGCTTCGGCGCGGCCCGGCTGGACTACGGCTTCCGCCGCGGCCCCGCGGCGTTCTACGTGACCGACAGCCGCAGCGCGCGGGGCAAGAGCAGCACCTACCCGGTGCTGGGCAAGGCACAACACGACCGGCTGCGGGCCTGGTCGCGGTCCGATGCGGTGCGCAGTGCGGACCTGGTGTTCGTGGTCGTGCCGGTGCCGCCGGCCATGTTGCCGATCGCGCAGCTCGAGGAGCTGGCCAGTGCGCTGGCGGCGCCGGTGGGCGCCGCCGGCGGCGGGCTGCTCGGCGCGGTGGTCGGCGCGACCATCGGCTTCATCGTCGGTGGCCCGGCCGGCGCGGTGGTGGGTGCCGAGGTGGGGGCAGGCATCGGCGCCTTCGCCGGGGCGGTCGGCACCAAGGTGTACTACGAACACCTGGAGGACACGATCACCGAACCCGACGTGCGCGATGCCTGGACCTACGACAAGAACCTGCCGGATCTGGTGCGGCTGATGGACCTGCTGTTCGACGTGGCCAACGACATCGGCGCCGACGGCAAGCCGGGCCCGCGGCCGAAGGGGGTGTTCGTGCTCAGCGGCGATTACCACTTCGGCGCGATCCATCTGGTGCGCTCGAAGCGCAAGGACGCCGGCCACGACCACCGCAACAACCCGAGTCTGGTGCAGATCACCAGTTCGCCGATCTCCAAGCCGGCCGTTGACGCGGACCTGATGCTGAAGGCCGCGTCCATCGTCAGCACCGACGACGAGTTCAAGCTCGACAGCCGGCACTACGCGGCGCGCTTCGTCGGCCACCTGGAGCAGCGCAACTTCGGCCGCGTCGAATTCGAACAGGTCGGCGACACACGCCGCTACCGCATGCAGCTGTACGTGGAGGGCGAGCGCGACGCGCTGGCCGAGCTGTTCGAGATCGACCTCGATGCCCGTCCGGTGCAGATGCGCAACCTGGTCGGCGAGGTGCTGTCCGCGCGCGGCCGGCCGACGCTGCTGCGCGTGCACGACATCGGCAGCGGCTTCGGCCCGGCGGTCGACCGTATCGACGGCGAGGTGGTGGTCGCGCTGGACACCGAACCCGGTCGTGCCTTCGGCTTTCAGCTGCGCAACGATGCCAACCTGCCGGTCCGCCGGCGCATGCTGGCCGTGCTGCGCGACGCGTTCACCCATGACAGGCCCTTGCGCATCGACTACCTGCGCACCGGCCAGCACAACGGCACGCTGATCCGCGTCAGCGAATTGCCCGCGCCGCCGCCGCAGTTCGGCATCGCCGCGGGCGCTGCGCTGACGGCAGCGCAAGTCTCCTGAATCGACGCAAGGGAAGGCAGCTCATGGCACTCCTCAACACCTCCGGCAAGATCAAGATGCTGCGCGTCAACGAGATCGGTGACCGCTTCGGCCCGGCGGCGGATTTCATCCAGGCCGAGGTGATCGTGCAGTTGGACCACCAGACCGGGGACACGGCCTCCGGATTCAAGTTGCGCGCCGACGCCAACCAGCCGGTGCGCCAGGGCATGCTCGACCTGCTGCGCGATGCCTTCAACAACGGCTGGCGCGTGCATTTCGACCATGAGGTGCCGGCCGGCAAGGCCAAGGGCACCATCATCCGCGTCTGGGTGACGAAGGATGCGGTCGTCGCGCCGGCGGTGCTGGACGCGTTCAACCATGGCGTGGTGTTCGGTACCGTCAGTGCCACGCAGACGCCCGCCGTCACGCAGGGCACCGCCGCGCTGGGCGGGGTAGCCGCCGCTGGCGGCGGCCTCGTGCGGCGCGACGAGCCGCAGTAGCGCAGCGCGGGTCGGTGAGCCGCACCGCGTCGATGCGGCCTGGGCACTGCCAGCGGTGCCCGCATCGGCGATGCGCGGAATGGCCGATGGCTCTACGCCGAGCGGTGCAATGCGCAGAGCTTGTTGCCGTCGGGGTCGCGCACGTAGGCCAGGTACATGCCCCCCAGGCTGCCTTGACGCAGCCCCGGCGCGTCTTCGATCGACGTGCCGCCGTGCGCTATCGCGGTGGCGTGGAAGCGATCCACCTGCTCGGGCGAACTGCATTTGAAGCCGATGGTGCCGCCGTTGGCAAAGGTGGCCGCCTCGCTGTTGATCGGCTCGCTGACGCAGAAGGTGTTGCCATCGTGCCGGTAGAAGAGCCGCGTGTGGCCGGTCTTGGCCATGTTGCGCAGAGGCGCTCCGGCACCGAGCACGCCGAGCACGGCGTCGTAGAAGCGCTGCGAGCGCTCGATGTCGTTCGAACCGACCATCACGTGACTGAACATCGCATGTCTCCAGGCAGGGGGATGGAAAGCATTCTCCCGCACAGCGCGCCGGCGTCCGTCAGCCCGAACCGGCCGGCGCCGCGGCCCGGCGCATCGGGCCCGTGACGTCGCCCGCTACTCGCCCGCTACTCGCCCGCTCCCAGCGCCGCATGCCCTTCGGCACGCCAGCGCAGCATGCCGCCACTGAGATTCGCAACTTCCGCAAAGCCGGCCTTGCCGAGCATCGCCGCGGCGCGCGCCGAACGCGCGCCCGAGCGGCAGACGGTGACGATCGGCCGGTCCCGCGGCAGTTCGCCGATGCGCGCCTCCAGCTGGCCCAGCGGCAGCAGCAATGCGCCTTCGATGTGGCCGAGGCCGTGGCTGAATTCATCGGGCTCCCGCACGTCCACCACCTGCACCTTGTGCGCCACCTCGGCCAGCGCGTGCGGCGCGATCTCCCACAGGCCGGCGATGCTGAAGTTCAGGTGGGCCCATGCCGGGTCGGCCGGCAGCGCGATGTCGCCCTCGGGCCGTCCGCAGCGCAGGTTGGCCGGCACGGCCAGGTCCATCTTCTTCGGATGCGGCAGGCCCAGGTGGTGCATGAAGCCGGCGAAGTCGGCCTCGGCCACGTCGCCGCCCAGGCGTGGATTGAAGCGCCGCTCCTCGCCGATGCTGCTGACGCCCATGCCGTTGTAGTCGTGGCCCGGGTAGACGAGGCAATCGGACGGCAGTGTGAACAGCTGCATGTGCACCGAGCGGTACAGCGACGCGGTGTTGCCCTGCTGGAAGTCGGTGCGGCCGCAGCCGCGGATCAGCAGGCAGTCGCCGGTGAAGACGCGCGACTCGTCGTCGAGCACGTAGCTGAGGCAGCCGTTGGTGTGACCCGGCGTGGCCCGCACCTGCAGATGGCGTGCGCCGAAAGCCACGTGTTCGCCGTGGCGCAGCAGCCGGTCGGCACCGCTGGCGCCGCCGTCCACCGACAGCGCGATGCGGCTGCCCAGGCGCTCGCGCAGCAGCCACGCGCCGGTGACGTGGTCGGCATGCACGTGGGTTTCCAGCGTCCATTTCAGCCGCAGGCCGAGTTCGCGGATCAGCGTCTCGTCGCGCCGCAGCTGCTCGAACACCGGGTCGATCAGCACCGCTTCGCCGCTGCTGCGGTCGCCGAGAAGGTAGGTCCAGGTGGACGACGCCGGATCGAAGAGGGGACGGAAGATCAGCATGCCTGCTCCATGTGCGATGGCGGACCGGCCATGCTAAGCCCGCAGGTCGCCGAGGCGACGCCGACCCCCAGCGCCGCAGTCGACAATCCCGGCATGAGCAGAACCTTCGACGCCGTGCTGTGGGACTTCGGCGGTGTGATCCTCTCCAGTCCCTTCGAGGCCTTCAACCGCTACGAAGCCGAGCTGGGCCTGCCGCGCGATTTCATCCGCCGCGTCAACGCGGTCAACCCGGACCACAACGCCTGGGCGCGCATGGAGCGCGCCGAGATCGACATGGACCAATTCGCCGCGCTGTTCGAGGCCGAAGCCCGCGCGCTGGGCGGCGAGCTGTCGGGCCACAAGGTCATCAGTCTGCTCAGCGGCGAGGTGCGGCCCGAGATGGTCGAGGCGCTGAGGCGCGTAGGCCAGCGCTATCGCATCGCCTGCATCACCAACAACATGCCGGCGGGCCACGGGCCGTCGATGTCGCGCTCGGCCGACACCGCACGCCAGGTGGCCGAGATCATGACGCTGTTCGAGCACGTGGTCGAATCGAGCAAGCTGAACATGCGCAAGCCCGATCCGCGCATCTACCGGCATGCCTGCGATCTGCTGGGCGTTGCGCCGGAACGCTGCGTCTACCTGGACGACCTCGGCATCAACCTGAAGCCGGCCCGCGCGATGGGCATGGCCACGATCAAGGTCGAGAGCGCCGCGCAGGCGCTGGCCGAACTGGAGACGGCGATCGGGCTGGAATTGCGCTGAGGCGCCGGCCGGCGCCTCAGCGTTCAGCCCATGATGTTGACGCCGCCGTCGACGTACAGCGTCTGGCCGGTCAGGCGGCGCGCGTACGGTGTGGCCAGGTAGGCGCAGGCGTAGCCGACGTCGTCGATGTCCACCAGCTCGCCCACCGGCGCGCGGCTGGCGGCTTCGTTCAGCAGCAGTTCGAAGTCCTTCAGGCCCGAAGCGGCGCGCGTCTTCAGCGGCCCCGGCGAGATCGGGTGCACCCGGATCCCGCGCGGACCCAGTTCGTGCGCCAGGTAGCGACAGCTGGCCTCCAGCGCCGCCTTCACCGGGCCCATCACGTTGTAGTTCGGCACCACCTTGTTGGCGCCGTGGTAGCTCATGGCGAACATCGTGCCGCCGTCGTGCATCAGCGGTGCGGCCAGCCTGGCCATGCGGACAAAGGAGTGCACCGACACGTCCATCGCACGCATGAAACCCGCGGCCGAGCAGTCGAGCAGTCCGCCTTGCAGGTCCTCCCTGGGAGCGAAGGCGATCGAATGCACCATGATGTCGAGCCGGCCCCACTGCCGCTGCACGGCATCGAACACCGCTTCCAGCTCGCCGGGCTGCTCCACGTTCAGCGGCAGGCACAGCGGCGCGTCCAGGCCCTGCGCCAGCGGCTCGACGTAGGGCCTGGCCTTGGCGTTCAGGTAGGTCACGGCCAGGTCCGCACCGAGCGAGCGGAACGCCCTGGCGCAGCCGTAGGCGATCGAATGCTCGTTGGCGATGCCGACCACCAGCGCCTTGCGGCCGGCCAGTGGCGGGTCGGGAATCGGGCCGAGTCGGGGTGTCGTCATGGAACGGCCAGCAGGTCGCGCGTGTGGCGCGCGATCATCAGCTCCTCGTTGGTCGGAATCACCCAGGCGCGCGTGCGGCTGGCCGCCGTGCTGATGCACGGTGCGTGCGCCGCATTGGCGGCTGCGTCCAGCTCCACGCCCAGCCAGGCGGCGGCGCGGCACACCTTGTCGCGCACCGGCGCCGCGCGTTCGCCGATGCCGGCGGTGAAGACGATCGCATCCAGCCCGCCGAGCGCCGCGGCCAGCGAGCCGAGCTCGCGGCCGATGCGGTAGACGAACAGGTCGATGGCCAGCGCCGCGCGCGGCTCGGTGGAGGCCAGCAGCTCGCGCATGTCGCTGGACACGCCGGACACGCCCAGCAGGCCGGACTGGTGATAGAGCAGCTTCTCCAGCGCGCGCGCGTCCATGCCGCGTTCGTCCATCAGGTAGATCAGCACGCCGGGGTCGATCGCACCGCAGCGCGTACCCATCGGCAGGCCGTCGACCGCAGTAAAGCCCATCGTGCTGGCGATGCTGCGCCCGCCCTGCAGCGCGCACATGCTGGCGCCGTTGCCCAGGTGCAGCACGACGGTGCGCCCGGCCGCGGCGGCCGGGTCGATGCCGGGCAGCACCGAGGCGATGTATTCGTAGGACAGGCCGTGGAAGCCGTAGCGGCGCACGCCGGCGTCGCTGAGCTCCTGCGGCAGCGCGAACATCTGCGCCAGTGCCGGGTTCGTGCGGTGCATCGCCGTGTCGAAGCAGGCCACCTGCGGCAGCTGCGGCGCACGCGCCAGCAGTTCGCGGATCGGCGCCAGGTTGTGCGGCTGGTGCAGCGGCGCCAGCGGCACGTAGCGCTGCAGCCGTTCGGCCACGCCGGCATCGACACGCACCGGTGCGGCGAACTCGGTGCCGCCGTGCACCACGCGGTGGCCCACGGCCGCGACCGTGCGCCCCGGGCCCTGCGGCGAGCCCAGCCAGTCGAACAGCTGCGCCATCGCACCTTGGTGGCCCAGGCGCTCGCCCTCGGGCCAGCGGCGCTCGGACTGCACGCGGCCCTGGCCGTCCTTGGCGATGAACTGCGGTCGCGTATAGAGGCCTTCGGCCTGGCCCTGCGAGAGCACCTGCAGGGCATTGCCGCCGTCTTCGGCGAAGAGCGAGAACTTGATGCTCGACGAACCGGCATTCAGCACCAGGATCGCGTCGTTCGGTTGGCCGCCCTTCGGGGTGCTCTCCATTCAGGCGCTCCTGCGCGGCCGCGCCGGCTTGTCCAGCCCGAGCACCCGGGCCAGGCGGCGCAGACGCTCTTCCTGGTAGGCGCTGGGCTTGCCGCGGGCGCTGATCACGGTGCGAAGGGCGGCGAAGCCGCGGCGCCGCTCGCCCAGGCTGGGCGATGCCAGGCGCGGCAGCGCCTCGACTGCGCGCTCCTCGTCCATGGCCAGCACGAAGGCCTGGCGCTTGATCGCCGCCTTCAGCTCGGCCGGCGTCGGCGCGCGCTCAGGCCGCATCTCGGCGACCATGCGTTGCATCAGGTTGTACGGCCGTTCGTCGACGACGCGTGCCTTGTCGCCGGCATACAGCAGCGCCCGCGCCCAGGCGTCGACGCGCGTGCCCTGCTCGAACTGGGCTTCGGCCACCTGGCGCTTCAGGCGCAGCAGTTCCTTGTGTTCCCAACGGGTCGGCTCGGTCAGCGCGCCGGGCGGCCGCTGGCCGTCGATGCCGACCGCGGCCGCCAGCCACGGCGAGCCGTACAGCGCCTTGAACAGGCGCTCCACCGCCTCGTCGCGGCTGTCGCGGAACTGGTCCAGCGCCTGTTCGATGCGCCCGGAGACCTCGCGCTCCGCCTTCAGCAGCGGATTGTCCGGCGACACCGGCTTGCGCTGCTGGCGCACGGCGTCGGCCGCCCACTGCACCCAGGCCATCGCCGGGTTCAGGTCGCTGAACCACCAGCGTTCCACCCGCGCCGGGTTGCTCTCGCGCAGCAGCTTCGCGCTGGTCTCGTTGGCCAGCATGCTGACGACGGGCGAGGCGAAACGGTCGTACAGCGCCTGGTTGGTCTGCGACACGCGCTTGACCACCTCGAAGGCCTGCTCGTCCTCGCGGCCATCGTCCAGCGCCAGGATGTCGGCGATCTGCCGCGGCACGAACTGGATCAGATAGCGTCCCTGCACGTACTCCAGGCCCGGCATCCCGGGCGTGGTGTCCTGGATCACCGCCTCGTACAAGCCCGGCGGCAGCGTGTCGATCAGCTCCAGCGCACCGGCCAGCTCGGAGGTCTCGCGCTGCGCCACGCTGGCCGACACGAAGATGCCCAGGTGCCCGACCTTCTCGTGCAGGCAGTAGACGATGGTCTGCTCGTTCAGGCGGATCTCGTCGACGCTGCCGTACAGGTCGGCGATCCAGTTCAGCGCCTGCTGCGGCGGCGTGATGTTGTCGCCCCACGAGGCGAAGACGACGATCGGCGTGCGGATGTTGCGCAGGTCGACGCGGTGCTTGCCGTCGAAGGACTCCACCTGCCCGCGCGCCAGCTTGTTGCCGACGAACAGGTTCTGCGAGATCCACTCCATCTCTTGCTTGTTCAGCAGGTAGTGGCCGCCCCACCACTTCTCGAACTCGAGGAAGCGCTCGCCTTCGGTGTCGACCTTGGCGTACAGGTTGTACAGCTTGCTCCAGTAGGTGTTGGCCGGGTTCAGGTTCTCGAAGTTGTTGACCAGGTAGGCGCCGTCGAAATGGCCGTGGCCGATGTCACCGGCCAGCGAGGCCAGCCAGGTGCCGCCCATCAGCCCGCCGGAATAGCGCATCGGGTTCTTGCCTTCGACGCCGGCCCAGTACGACACCGGCGAGCCGGCCAGCAGCAGCGGGCCCACGTCGTCGGGCGCCAGCGCCGCCAGCATCAGCAGCGCCCAGCCCCCCTGGCAGTTGCCGATGACGAAGGGCTTCTCCGCCTTCGGATGCAGCGCGTTCACCTTGCGCAGGAACTGGATCTCCGCGGCACACACCGACTCGATGGTCTGGCCCGGCACCGGCTGCGGGAAGAACATGACGAAGTAGCACGGGTGGCCGAAGTGCAGCGCGATGCCGATCTCGCTGTCCATCTTGAAGCCGCCGATGCCCGGGCCGTGGCCGGCGCGCGGGTCGATGACGACGAAGGGCCGCTTCGTCGCGTCCGGCGCGGGGCAGCCGGCCGGCGGCCTGATGCGCACCAGCGCATAGTTGGCCGGCCGCGCCAGTTCGCGGCCGTCGAGCACCATGTCGTAGTCGAACACCAGCACCGGTGGGTTGCCCAGCTTCTGGTGCTCCAGGTACTGGTTGCCACGCTGGCGCAGCACGTCCCAGGTCAGGATCGACCGCTGCCAGGCGTCGACCAGGTACTCGTTGGCGGCGGTTGCCGCCGCCAGCGGCCAGCCGCCGGCGCCGTGAGTGTCTTGTCCTGTCATGACGGAATCCAGTGCATCCAGACCGGTGCTCGGGTGCCGGTTCCATCGGATTATTGCCGTCGGCGTGACGGCCCTATTGCGCCGCAACAACCCATTCACGCCTGCTGGGCGCGATTGACATCGAACAAGACGCGGCTGCGGCGCGGCGGGATACTGGACGGGACCGGGAGCACGCATCCGGTGCCAACGAAGGCGGCACATGAACGAACCGACACGGTCACCGGCCAGCCTGGGCGGCGCGTCCTCCCCACAGGGTTGGCGCGCCGCATTTCCGCCGGCGCTTTGGCTTGCGCGCTACCCGCCCCGCTGGCTGGCCCACGATGCGGTGGCCGGCGTCACGCTGGCGGCCTACGGCATCCCGGTTTCGCTGGCCTATGCGTCGCTGGCCGGCCTGCCGCCGCAATACGGCATCTACGGCTATCTCGTCGGCGGCCTCGGTTATGCGCTGTTCGGCTCTTCGCGGCAGCTGGCCATCGGCCCGACGTCGGCCATCTCGATGCTGGTGGGCGTCACCGTCGCGGGCATGGCGCAGGGCGACCCGCAGCGCTGGGCCGGCATCGCGGCATTGACCGCGCTGGTGATTGCGGTGATGTGCTTCCTGGCGTGGCTGTTGCGGCTGAGCTCGCTGGTGAACTTCATCAGCGAGACCATCCTGCTCGGCTTCAAGGCCGGCGCGGCCTGCACCATCGCGCTGACACAGCTGCCCAAGCGCTTCGGCGTCCCCGGCGGCGGCGAAGGCTTCTTCGAACGGCTGTGGGTGCTGGGCGGGCAGATCCCTCAAAGCAACCTGGCCGTGCTGGGTTTCGGCCTGTGTGCGCTGTTGCTGCTGCTGCTGGCCGAGAAGGTCCTGCCGGGCCGGCCGGCCGCGCTGTTCGTCGTGG
>JBGAII010000235.1:0-4005 GCA_044225625.1 Rubrivivax sp. | reverse complement strand
TGTGCGGGTTGAAGGAAGCCGACATCGTGCAGGCCGCGCGCTGGTTCGGCGGCCACACACCGACGCTGCTCGCCGCTGTCTCGCCAGGGCTTGAACCAGAGCCGCAGCGGCACCGACAAGAACGCCGCGCTGATCAACCTGCACCTGGCCACCGGGCAGATCGGCAAGCCCGGTGCAGGCCCGTTCCCCGCTGACCGGCCAGCCCAACGCGATGGGCGGGCGCGAAGTCGGTGCATTGGCCCACCAGCTGAGCGCGCACCGCGACCTGCGCAAATGCGCAGCACCTGCAGCCGAAGTCGCCGCGCTGTGGGGCCTGGCCGACGTGCTGGCCAGCCTGGCAAGAGCGCGGTGGAAATGTTCCAGGCCGCGGCCGATGGCGAGATCCGCGCGCTGTGGATCGTCTGCACCAACCCGGCGCAGTCGATGCCCGACCAGGCGACGGTGCGGCGCGCGCTTGAACGCTGCGAGTTCGTCGTGCTGCAGGAGGCCTTCGCCCACACCGAAACCGCCGCCTTCGCCGACCTGCTGCTGCCGGCCAGCACCTGGGGCGAAAAGGAAGGCACCGTCACCAACAGCGAACGGCGCATCAGCCGCGTGCGCCGCGCCGTGCCGCCGCCCGGCGACGCGCGCGACGACTGGGCCATCGGCATGGACTTCGCGCGCCGGCTGGGAGCGCCGCCCGGCCGCGGCCGGCGCGACGGCGCCAGCCTGTTTCCCTATGCCGATGCCGAGGCGGTCTGGCTGGAGCACCGCGAGAGCACGCGCGGCCGCGATCTCGACATCAGCGGCCTGAGCTATGCGGCACTGGACACGCCGCAGCAATGGCCCTGCCCGGCCGGCGCGAGCGAAGGCCAGGCGCGCCTGTACGAGGACGCTGTGTTCGCCACCGCCGATGGCCGCGCCCGATTTGCCGACGTCACCTGGCGGCCACTGGCCGAGCCGCGCGACGCGCGCCTGGGCCGCTGACCACCGGCCGGCTGCGCGACCAGTGGCACGGCATGAGCCGCAGCGGCACGCTGGGCCGGCTGAGCCTACAGGCGGCTGAAGCCGCGCTGGAACTGCATCCCCAGGACCTGGCACGCCGCGGCTTCAAGGCCGGCGAGCTGCTGCGCGTGCAGTCGCGCCGCGGCGAGATGGTCCTGCCGGTACAGCCGAGCGACAGCGTGGCGCCGGCGCAGGCCTTCATCGCCATGCACTGGGGCGAGGCGTTCGTGTCCGGCCGCGCGCGCGACGGCAGCGCGCTGACGGGCGTCACTGCCCTCAGCACGCCGGCCCTCTGTCCCACGTCGAAGCAGCCCGAGCTGAAGCACGCGCCGTCCGCCTGGAAGCCGCGGTGCTGCCGTGGCAGCTGCTGGCCGCGGCCTGGCTTCCGCCCGAGCTGTTGCTGCAGCGGCGCGAGGCCGTGCGGACGCTGCTGCAAGGCTGCGGCTACTTCAGCGCCCTGCCCTGCGGCCACGAGCCCGACGGGCGCGTCGGCCTGGTGCTGCGCGCCGCCGACACCACAGCGATGGCGGCCGGACGGCTGCAGGCGCTGGAAACGCTGCTCGGCCTGCACGGCAGCGAGGTGCTGCGCTATGCCGACCCGCAACGCGGCCAGCACCGCGCGATGCGCCTGGCCGCAGGCGGCACGCAGGCGCCGCTGCAGGCCTTCATGCTGGCCGGCGACATCCGCGCCGGCGAATGGGTGCGGCCGCTGTGGCAGGACGCCCAGCGCCGGCGCGATCGCTGGGCACGCGCTTGCTGGCTGCGAGCCCGCAGGCGCCGGCGGCCTTCCAGCCGCGCGGCGCGCAGGTGTGCAGCTGCTTCGATGTCGGCGAGGCGCAGATCCGCCGCACGCTGGCCACGCTGCAAGGCGGCGCCGACGCGCGCCTGGCGCAGCTGCAGCAGCGGCTGCAGTGCGGTGCACGAACTGCGGCTCGTGCAAGCCCGCGCTGCAGATGCTGGTGGGCCAATGTCTGGAGGCGGCATGAGCATGAGCACGAAACAAGCCACGGGCAGCGTCACGCTGGTCGGTGCCGGTCCGGGCGACCCGGAGCTGCTGACGCTGAAGGCCGTGAAGGCCATTCGCCAGGCCACGGTGCTGCTGGTCGACGACCTGGTCGACGACGGCGTGCTGCGCTTTGCGCGGCGCTCGGCGCGCATCGTGCACGTCGGCAAGCGCGGCGGCGGATTCTGTGCCCCCAGGCCGTCACCCGCGACGGACGTCCGCCACGGGGAGCCACGGACCTCGGGGCGACTCGGCGGTTCGCCGAGCACGCCGCAGTCCTTCATCCACAAGCTGATGATCGCCGAGGCCCGGCGCGGCGAACGCGTGGTGCGCCTCAAAGGCGGCGACCCGTTCGTCTTCGGCCGCGGTGGCGAGGAATGCGACGCGCTGCGAGCCGCCGGCATCGAGGTGTCGGTGATCAGCGGGCTGACGGCCGGCATTGCCGGGCCGGCATCGATCGGTGTGCCGGTGACGGACCGGCGCCATGCCCAGGGCGTGGCGCTGGTGACCGGCCACGCCCGCGAAGGCGGCACGGCACCGGACTGGCCGGCGCTGGTGCGCAGCGGGCTCACGCTGGTGATCTACATGGGCATTGCGCGCGTGGCCGAGATCGAGCGGGCGCTGCTCGACGCCGGCATGGCCGCCGACATGCCGGCCGCGGTCGTCAGCCAGGCCTGCACGCCGCGGCAGCGCCATGCGCTGTGCCGGCTGGACACGCTGGCCCGCACCGTGCGGGAAGCCGCGCTGCCGAGCCCGTCGGTGCTGGTCTTCGGCCGGGTGCTGCAGGGGGCCGAGGCCCTGCCCGCCCTGGCAGCGTGGCACAGGTCTTCACAGGCTGCGTGACACACCCTGCGTCACGCGTCTCGCGGTCCATGCCTTGCTTGGCGAAGCACGCTGAACGCGTTCCGTTGCAGGTTCTGCCCATGAATGTCCGGCGGCCCTGCTCTGCCTGGCCACGGCCCGCCTTGACGCGGCGCAAACCACGGGCCTGAAGCCGGGCAGGTAGTTCTTCCGGACGATGCCGGCAGCGCCGGGCATCCTCCTTCTGCCCTCGGCAGCGCACCCTGCCGAAGGATGCCGCGCCGCGCCCCCGGCTCCTAGAGTGCCTTCATGCCACGCATGGAGAGCCACTCGATGGGCCACAACCGCAAAGCGCTGTCGGTGCTGATCGTCAGCACCCTCGCCTTCACCGTCTGCTTCATGGTCTGGATGATGTTCGCCGTCATCGGCATCCCGCTGAAGAAGACGCTGGGGCTCAACGCCACCGAATTCGGGCTGTTGACGGCAATGCCGGTGCTCAGCGGCTCGCTGACGCGCGTGCCGCTGGGCATCTGGACCGACAAGTACGGCGGGCGCGTCGTGATGGCCGCGATCATGGCGATCACCGTGCCGGCCATCTGGTTCATGGCGCTGGCCACGCAGTACTGGCAGTTCCTGGTCATCGGCCTGGTCGTCGGCCTCGCGGGCGGCTCGTTCTCGGTGGGCACGCCCTACGTGGCGCGCTGGTTCCCGCGCAACCGCCAGGGCTTCGCGATGGGCGTGTTCGGCGCGGGCAACTCCGGCGCCGCGGTCAACAAGTTCATCGCGCCGGCGCTGGTGGTGGCCTTCGGCTGGACCATGGTGCCGCACGTCTATGCCGCCATCATGCTCGGCACGCTGATCGTCTTCTGGATGTTCAGCTACAGCGACCCCTCGCACCTGGTGCCCAGCAACACGAAGTTCAGCGACCAGCTGAAGATGCTCAAGGACCCGAAGGTGCTGAAGTACTGCCAGTACTACAGCATCGTCTTCGGCGGCTACGTCGCGCTGAGCCTGTGGATGGTGCAGTACTACGTCGGCGAGTACGGGCTCGACATCCGCGCGGCGGCGTTGCTGGCAGCCTGCTTCTCGCTGCCCGGCGGCGTGCTGCGCGCGGTCGGCGGCTGGCTGTCCGACAAGTACGGCGCACACAGCGTCACCTGGTGGGTGATGTGGGTCAGCTGGATCTGCCTGTTCCTGCTGAGCTACCCGCAGACCGA
>JBGAII010000034.1:0-34156 GCA_044225625.1 Rubrivivax sp. | reverse complement strand
AGTATGGCTGAGGGAGCCTGGGCCAGTCTTGCCGAGTTGGGGCTCTGATCATGGCCGGCAGCAGGATCTACGCCAGCGATGTGGCGTTCAACGGCACGGTGAAGGCGATCCAGCAACGGAAGGGCTCGCGCCCGGCCTATGCGCGCATGGAGGCTAAAGGCTCGTGGGAGCAGACCATTAGCGCGGACCTGAAGGCCGAGATCGAAGCGCAGACCAGCGTGTTCCTGGCGACCGCCTCGGCGGACGGCCAGCCCTACGTCCAGCACCGAGGCGGTCCGGCGGGATTCCTGCGGGTGATGGACGAGCACACGATCGGCTTCGTGGACTTCGCCGGCAATCGTCAGTACATCACCCAGGGCAACCTTGAAGAGAACCCGAAGGCGCACCTGTTCCTGATCGACTACGCGCATCGGCGCCGCATCAAGCTGTGGGGCACTGCGCGGATCGTCGAAGGCGATGAGGCGCTGCTGCGCCGCCTGATGCCAGAAGGCTACCGCGCAAGGCCGGAACAGGTCGTGCTCTTCACCGTCACTGCATGGGACGTGAACTGCCCGCAGCACATTCCGCAACGTCTCGAGGCGGCCGACGTGGAGGCAGCGATCCAATGGCGCGATGCGCGCATTGCCGCCCTCGAGGCCGAAGTCGAAGGCCTGAGGAGGGAAAGAACAGCCTCGCCATCGTGAGCGATCGGAGATCGGTCTGCTCAAGCCCCCCGCTTGATGGCGGCGAGCTCTTCGCGAATGACGCGCTCGGCTTCTTCGGGCGGCAGGTCGATGCCGCCCATCAGCGGCCGTACTTCGATGCAGCAGGGCTGGCCGGGGAAGGGCGCCGGAAAGCGCTGTGCCCAGGCCAGCGCCTCGTCGCGCGTGCGCACGTTGATCAGCGTGTAGCCGGCGATCAGTTCCTTGGTCTCGGTGAAGGGCCCGTCGACGAGGTGGGCCTTGCCGGCGGCGTCGTACTGCAGGCGGAAGCCCTGGCTGCTGGGCTGAAGGCCGGCACCGTCGAGCAGCACGCCGGCCTTCGCCATCTCGTCGTGGAAGGCGATCATGCGCGGCACCAGCGTGGGGTCGTCCGGGAAGTCGCCGGCCTCGCTCATCGCGGTGGCGCGGACCTGGATCATGTAGCGGGGCATGGGGTTCTCCTGATTCGGTGGATCTTGCACGACGAACGGCCGCCGCGGTTTTCGACAGGTGACTTTGCTTGTGCCGCCAGCGAGCCGCCTGGCCGTTCGCGCGGCCTGGCGGCGCGGTGAATGGGCGTCATGCCGCCGGCGGCGGCGCCTTCGGCAGTGCGGCGAAGGTCAGCGCGCCCGCAGCCAGCAACGCGGCGATGGTCAGCATCACGGTCATGAACAGGTCGGCGCCGTGGGCCAGCGCCAGTTCGGCCACCAGCCCGGTGAACCACTGCATCGCGGCCACGCCCAGGAACATGGCCATCGTCAGCAGCCCGAGCGCACGCCCGACGATGGCTGCCGGATAGGCGCTGCGCACCTCCGAGTACTGCAGGATCATGTAGCCGGACAGCAGGCCGACGGCCAGCGACAGGCTCACGTCGACGGCCGCGCTGCGCGACAGCGCGAGCACGACGAACAGGCCGGCCAGCAGCAGCGAGAAGCCGACCAGGCGCCGGCGCCGCGCCGAGCCGCCGGGGTCGAAGCGTCCGAACAACGCCGGGCCGACCATCGACACCGCCGACACCGCCAGCGCGACGTTGCCGCTCTGCACCAGCGTGAAGTGATGGCGCTCGATCAGCAGCGGCCCGAGCCACAAGCCGCGCAGCGTGATGAACGAGGCATAGCAGACGAACGACAACGCGACGATGCCGGCGGTGTGCGGCAGCTTCAGCAGGCCCACGTAGGCCAGCGCCGCCTGGCCCAGGCTCTCGTGCGCCGCATCGGCGCGCCGTGCCGGCAGCGGCTCGTGCACCTTCCAGGCGATCAGCCCCCAGGCCAGGGCCGAGCAGGCCGCCAGCACGGTGAAGCCGGCGCGCCAGGAGGTGGCTTCGACCAGCCAGGCCAGCGGTGTGCCGGTGGCCAGCATGCCGATGCTGCCCAGGCTGAGGATCGTGCCCGACACCGCGCTGAAACGCGCCGGCGCAAAGTGGCGGGCGATGAACACGGTGCAGGCCAGGAAGGCCGGCGCACAGCCGATGCCGATCAGCACCTGGCCCAGCATCAGCGTGCCATAGCCCGGTGCCAGCGCCGACAGCACCGCACCGGCCACGGCCAGCGGAAAACTCGCCAGCAGCGTGCGCCGCACGCCGTGCAGGTCGATGCCGATGCCCATGAACAGCTGCATCGCGCCGAAGGCGAAGTGGAAGGCACCGGCAAAGCTGCCCAGCTGCTGCGGCGTCAGCCCGAGCTCGGCCTGCAGCGGCGCCGCCAGGATGGCGGCCACGGTGCGGAAGGCCTGGCTCAGCGCGAAGGCCGTGCTCAGCGCCAGCAACATCACCCAGGCGGAGGCCGGCGCCGGCGGCGCGGCCTTGGTGCCGGACATGCTCAGCCGGCGCTGCGGCCGGCGGCCCGTTCCGCGGCAGCGTCGGCCTCGAAATCGCCGTCCTGCGCAGCCTTCTCCAGCGGCATGTTCGGGTAGTGCACGGCAAAGGCGTCCAGGATGCGCTGCAGCGGCACGTCGTCGAAGGCGCCGTGCATCGCCACGTATTCCATGTGGCGGTGGCCGGCCTTGTCGAAGGGGTGGTAGATCGAATCGGCGCGGCCGTCGAACTCCAGCGGCAGCAAGCCGAAACGGTCGCACAGCTCGATGTTGAAGGCCGGGGTGGCCTTCAGCCACTGTCCGTCGAGCCAGAGGTCGGTGTAGCCGTGCCAGACGAACAGGTCACTGCCCATGTTCTGGCGTAGCTTCTCGGTGCTGAGGTGGTTGCGCACGTCGGCATAACCCACACGCGCCGCGATACCCGCCGCGCGGCACACTGCCGCCAGCAGCGCGGCCTTCGGCACGCACCAGCCGTAGCCCTTGGCCAGCACGGTGCTGCCCTTCATGCCGTGCACGCTCAGGTCGATGCGGTACGGGTCGTAGCGGAAGCCGTCGCGCACCGCGTAGTAAAGCGCCACCGCGCGCTCGCGGTCATCGGCGCCGCGGGCGTGCTCGCGGGCGAAGGCGATCACTGCCGGGTGGTCGCTGTCGACCATCGACGCCGGTTGCAGGCTCTGGGGGGAAGGTGGGGTCATGGGGTCTCAGGCGGAGGGGTTGGCGGTTTCGTCGTCGAGCATGCGCCGCAGCTCGGCCTTGGCGATCTTCTCCAGCGTCGAGCGCGGGAAGTCCTTGACGATGCGCATCTCGCGCGGGCGCTTGAAGTCGGCGAGCTGCGCCGCGCAGGCGGCGCCGATGCGTTCCAGCAGGTCGATGTCGGCGTGCGCGGCTGGCAGCACGAACAGCACCGGCACCTCGTCGAGCATGTCGTGCTTGCGCGCCACCACCGCACATTCGTGCACACCGGCCACCTGCATGACCACGCGTTCGATCTCGCTGGCGGCCACGTTCTCGCCGCCGACCTTCAGCATGTCCTTGGTGCGGTCGCCGAACTGCAGGCTGCCGTCGTCGAGGATGTTGATCATGTCGCCGGTGCGGAACCAGCCGTCGGCATCGAAGCTGTCGGCGGTGGCGCGTGGGTTGCCCAGGTATTCGTGGAACAGCGACAGCCCGCGCACGCCGCGGATCAGCAGCTGGCCGCTGCCGCCGGGGCCGATGTGCCGCGCCTCGCGCACCGGCACATGATCGTCCTCGACGATGGCGATGCCGTATTCCGGCGCCGGCCGGCCGATGGATAGCGGCCGGTTCGGAAGGTGCGGGCTGCCGACGATGCCGTGCGTGATGGTCTCGGTCATGCCCCACCAGCCGATCGTCTTGACGCGGAAGTGCGCATCGGTGGGCGGTTCGTTGATCGCGCTGCCCCACAGCCGGTAGTGGTGCGTCGGCACCTCCAGGTCCATCAGCGCCTTGACGCAGAAGGGCACCAGCGAGGTCCAGGTGCAGCGGTGCGCCAGCGACACCGGCCAGAAGCGGCTGGCCGAAAAGCGCGGCATCACCACCGCGGTGGCGCCGGCCCACAGGCAGGCCAGCACCGAGTAGGCCTGCGCGTTGGTGTGAAACAGCGGCAGGTGCACCAGGTGCACGTCGTCGGGCCGCAGGTCTTCGTGCAGCGCGTTGATGCGCGCGCCCCACAGCGCATTGGCATGGGTCCACAGCACGCCCTTCGGCCGCGACGTGGTGCCCGAGGTGTACTGCACGCTGCACGGCGCCAGCGGATCGGGCGCGTGGCGCGGCGGCGGGTCGGCGTCGAGCGCGTCGAACAGCAGGCCGCGCTCCACCGGATGCTCGGGCGGCGTGCCGTTGTCGTCCAGCGTCACCGCGAGCCACTTCAGCCCGGTGCAGGACCTGGCCACCAGCTCGGCAAAACGCGGCTGCGTGATGCCGGCGACGGCCTCGCTGTGTTCGGCGTAGTAGGCCAGTTCGTCGCCGGCGGCGCGCGCGTTGGTGGTCACCGCCACCGCGCCCAGCCAGGCGCAGGCATACCAGGCCAGCAGCGCCTCGGCGCTGTTGTCCAGGTGGATCAGCACACGTTCGCCGCGGCGCACGCCGCGCTGGTGCAGGCCGCCGGCGATGCGCTGCACGCGCGCCAGGAACTCGCCGTAGCTGTAACGCTGCTCGGGCCCGTCGAACGGTACCCAGACGATGAACGGATGGTCGCGCCGCGTGATCGCTCGCTGTTCCAGCAGCCAGGGCAGGTCCATGCCCATGAACGGATGGGCATCATGGGGCGTCAGCAGCAGCGGCATCGACAGACCTTTCAGCGTGAAGGCGCCGCAGCGGCGGGCGGTGCGAAGGCATCCTCGAAGCGCGGCCCGATCTTGAAGATGCCGCTGGCGCGCGCCACCGGCTGACCATCGGCCGTGACCACGCCCTGCATGAACACCAGGCTGCGGGTGCTGCGCAGCAACTGGCCTTCGCCCTGCACCCAGGCACCCTTCGGCGACGGTGCCAGGTAGTCGATCTGCAGGTTGATGGTCGGCAGGAAACGCTGCTGCAGGTCGTCGGACAGGTGGTGAGCCGAGATCGGCAGGAACATGTCGCAGAAGGTGGCGATCATGCCGCCGTGGCAGATGCCCATCGGGTTGCAGTGTCGCGCCTCGACGCGGAAGCCGATCAGCACGCCGCGCTGCAGCGTCTTCACGTACAGCGGTCCGTTGGCGGCAATGAAGCCGTCACCGAAGCGGCGCGGCTTGAAACCTTCGGGAACGTCCGGCTCGGTGGCCGTGGAGGAAACGGCGGTCATCGTTTGTCCCCGTGGCGACACGGGGGGCATGGGCAGTGGTCCCTATTCTGCGGGAACGCCGCCGGCGGCAGACTGCGGCATGCGCGGGACACGCGTGCACCGGGACCGACATGCCTGCCACCCCCACTGCGCTGCCGCCCTTCAAGAAGCTGAACTGGCTGCGGCGCGACATCGAGCTGACGCAGCGCGCCGACGGCAGCATGGTGCTGCGCTCGCGCGTGCCGCTGGCGCCGTGCGCGCCGCACATCCCCAGCCTGCTGCGGCACTGGGCCGCGCTGCGTCCGCAGCAGACCTGGCTGGCGCAGCGCCGCGGCGCCGAAGGCGCATGGTGGGAGCTGGGCTATGCGCAGGCGCGCCAGACGGTGGACGCGCTGACGCAGGCCCTGCTCGACCGCGGGCTCGGGCCCGACCGGCCGGTGGCCATCCTCAGCGGCAACTCGATCGAACATGCGCTGATGACGATGGCCGCGATGCAGGCCGGCGCACCCGCGGCGCCGGTGTCGCCCGCCTATTCGCTGCTGAGCCAGGACCATGCGAAGCTGCGCTACATCTTCGACCTGATCCGCCCCGGCCTGGTGATGGTGCAGGATGGCCCGACCTTCGCCAAGGCGCTGGCGGCGCTGGACCTGCAGGGGGTGACGCTGGTGCACGTGCAGCGCCCGCCCGCGGGGCTGGACAGCCTGGCCTATGCCGATCTCGCCGCCACCGCGGTGACGCCCGCGGTGGACGCGGCGCTGGCGCGGCTGAACCACGACAGCGTCGGCAAGCTGCTGTTCACCTCCGGCTCCACCGGCATGCCCAAGGCGGTGATCAACACCCAGCGCATGATGTGCGCGAACCTGGCGATGTCGATGCAGACGCGGGCGCCGGGGCCCGACGATCCGCCGCCGGTCTACCTGGACTGGCTGCCGTGGAACCACACGATGGGCGGCAACGCCACCTTCCACACGCTGCTGGGCCACGGCGGCACGCTGTACATCGACGAAGGCCGGCCGCTGCCGGGCCTGTTCGACACCACGCTGCGCAACCTGCGCGAGGTGTCGCCGACCACCTTCTCCAACGTGCCGGCCGGCTATGCGATGCTGGCCAGTGCGCTGGAGCAGGACGAGGCGCTCGCACGCAAGTTCTTCGCGCGCCTGAACCTGCTGAGCTACGGCGGCGCCACGCTCAGCGACGATCTGTACCGGCGCATGCAGGCGCTCGCCGTCCGCTACACCGGCCAGCGCATCGTCTTCTTCACCGGCTGGGGGTCGACCGAGACCGCGCCGACGGCCACGTCCACCTACTGGGAGACCGAGCGTGTCGGCCTGATCGGCCTGCCGCATCCGGGCGTGGAGCTGAAGCTGGTGCCGGCCGGGCCGAAGTACGAGCTGCGGCTGCGCGGCAGCATCGTCACACCCGGCTATCACCGCCAGCCGGAGCTGACGAAGGCCGCGTTCGACGACGAGGGCTTCTACAAGATCGGCGACGCGGGTGTGTTCGTCGACCCGGACGACCCGGCGCAGGGCCTGATCTTCGCCGGCCGCGTCGTCGAGGACTTCAAGCTGCAGTCCGGCACCTTCGTGCATGTCGGCACGCTGCGCGTGGCGGCGATCGCCGCGGCCTCGCCGGTGATCCAGGATGCTCTGGTCGCCGGCCAGGACAAGCCCTACGTGGCGCTGCTGGCCTGGCCCAACCTGCTGGCCTGCCGCCAGCTGGCCGGCCAGCCCGAGGCCACGCTCGACACGCTGATGCGCGAGCCCGTGGTGCGCGAGCGCGTGCGCGCCGGCCTGGCCGCGCACAACGCCGCGCAGACCGGCAGCAGCCAGCGCATCCACCGGGTGCTGCTGATGAGCGAGCCGCCGTCGATCGACGGCAACGAGCTGACCGACAAGGGCTACATCAACCAGCGTGCCGCGTTGCACCGGCGGGCCGCGCTGGTGCAGGCGCTGTATGCGCCGCAGCCGGACGACGAGGTCATCGTCGTCGAGGCGGGACAGGGCGCATAGGCCCACGACCGCGGCGCGGCCGATGCGTCAGTCCGTGCCCGCGGACCAGTGCGGCAAGCGGTAGCGCAGCTGCAGCGCCAGCGCGCGCAGCCCGGTGGCGGTGGCGGCGCCGGCAACCAGGCTCCAGTCGTCGTGCAGGCCGGCGGCCTGGGCGCCCACCAGCACCCAGCCGCCGACGAAGGCGCAGACCGCGTAGGGCTGCCGGTCCTTGAAGGCGCGCGGGATCTCGTTGCAGACGATGTCGCGCAACACGCCGCCGACCACGGCGGTGGTCACGCCCATCAGCACGGCGACGATGCCCGGCATCGCCGCGGCCAGTGCGATCTGCGTGCCGCTGGCGGCGAACAGGCCCAGGCCGAGTGCGTCCGGCCACAGCATTGCCCGTTCGGTGGGCTTGAAATGGCGCGCGTTCATGAACAGCATCGCCAGCACACACAGGCCCAGCAGCACCCACAGCCAGTTGGCCTGCTGGACCCAGAAGAAGGGCCGGCGATCGAGCAGCACGTCGCGCACGGTGCCGCCGCCGAAGGCCGCCAGCCCGGCGACGACCACCACCCCCACGGCGTCGAGCCGCTTGCGCGCCGCTTCGATCAGCCCGGACGCCGCAAAGGCGATCGTCGCCACCGCCTCGATCGCGACCTGCGCATTCGACAGGGTCCACCAGCTGGGCGCGGCCATCTGCGGCGAGGGTGCGGGCAGCTTCAGCTGCGCGGCGGCCAGGGCGGCGGCGCGAGGTTCGGCCGCTGCTGCATCTGCGGCAGCTCGGACGGCCGGCCGCCGCGCTCCTGCACCCGCTGCAGGGCCGTGGCCAGCGCCGTCTCCAGCTGCCGGTCGCGGCCGGCGGCGGCGTCCTGCGGCGCGTTGTCCACCTCGACGTTCGGGTCGGTGCCGTGGTTCTCCACGCCCCAGCCCACGTCGCGGAACCAGAACGAATACTCGGGCTGCGTGGTTTCGGTGCCGTCGACCAGCAGCGTGCGCGGCCAGATGCCGATCACGCCGCCCCAGGTGCGCGTGCCGACCAGCGGGCCGATGCCCATCAGCTTGAAGCCGTGCGCGAAGATGTCGCCGTCGGAGCCGGCGTGCTCGTTGCACAGCGCCACCACCGGGCCGGCGGCCGATTCCTCGGGGTAGGGCATCGTGCGCCCCCAGCGCGGCACGTTGTAGGCGATGCGCTGGCGCGCCACCTTCTCCAGCAGCAGCTCGCTGACGTGCCCGCCGCGGTTGTAGCGCAGGTCGACGATCAGCGCGTCGCGGTCGCATTCGGTGCCGAAGTAGCGGTGGAACTCGGCAAAGCCGTCGGCCATCATGTCCGGCAGATGCAGGTAGCCGACACGGCCGCCGGACTGGGCATGCACCCAGGCGCGGTTGCGCTCCACCCATTCACGGTAGCGCGCCGGCACCTCGTCGGCCAGCGTCGTCACCAGCACCTGGCGCCGCGTCGCGGATTCGCCCGGGCCCGACGCCAGCGTCAGCTCCACCTTGGCGCCGGCCTGGTTCACCAGCAGCGCCTGCGGCGGCCGCTCGCGCGAAACCGCCTGGCCGTTGACGGCGACGATGCGTTCGCCGACGCGCGCCTCCACGCCCACGGCGTGCAGCGGCGAGTCGGCCTGGGCGTCCCAGGAGTCGCCGCGCACGATGCGGGTGATCTCGAAGCTGCCGTCGGCTTCGTCCAGCCGCAGCTCGGCGGCCAGGTGGCCCAGCGCCACGGCCGGCGGGCGGCGGTGGTCGCCATCGGATTCGTAGGCATGCGAAGTGCCGAGTTCCCCCTGCAGCTCCCAGATCAGGTCCGACAGCTCGGCGCGCGTGGCCACGCGCGGCAGCAGCGGCTCGTAGCGCTGCAGCATCGCCGGCCAGTCGATGCCGGACATGTCGGCGACCCAGAAGTTGTCGCGCTGCAGCCGCCACACCTCGCGCAGCATCTGGCGCCATTCGCTCCGCGGCTCGACCGACACGCGGATGCGGTTCAGGTCGATCCAGCCGCTCTGGCGCGACGGCGTGTCGCCGTCGTCCGCCTCGTCGCGCCGGTCTTCGCGGTGGTCCACCGCGATCGCGCGCAGCCGCTTGCCGTCGCGCACCAGCACCGTGGCATGGTCGGCGGCCAGCTGGAAGTCGTCGGCCTTGTCCATCAGCGTCTCGGCGCGCTGGCCGTCGAAGTCGAAGACCTCGAGTCGGCCGGTGCTTTCCTTGTGGCCGCCGCGGCCCTGCTGGCCCTCGATCGGCAGCACGGTCCACAGCACCTTGCCCTGTGCCGCGCCGGCCAGCTTGCCGAAGCGGCTCTCCACCACGGGGAAGGCGACGATGCGCTGGGCAATGCCGTCCAGGTCCACGCGCAGCGGGGCCGGGGCGGCGCTGTCCTTGGCCTCGTCCTTGCCGTCGTCCTTGAGCCCCTTCGGCTCGGGCTCGAAGGGCGCCGCTCCGCCCGCGCGCAGGGCCACCAGGTAGGGCCGCGCGGCGCGCGGGAAGCTCATCTCGAACTGCACGCTGTCGTACACCGGGTCGTAGGTGCGCAACGACAGGAAGTACAGCCAGCGGCCCTGCGGGTCGAAGCTCGGGCTGTAGTCACGGAACTCGGGCCGGGTGATCTCGTGGCAGCGGCCGGTGGCGGCCTCGCACAGCTTGATGCCGCGCTGCCGCGCCGTGGCCTGGTGGCTGTAGGCCAGCCAGCTGCCGTCGGCCGACCAGGCCAGGTCCTCGCAGCGGCCGGCATCGCTGTGGTCCACCACGCGGCATTCGCCGCTGGCGGTGTCGCCGACCAGCAGCTGGTTGCGGTGGTTGGCGATGGCCACCCGCGTGCCGAGTGGCGCGGCGGCGAGGCTGTCGACCGGTCCGCAGGGCCAGTCCAGCGTGCGCACGCTGCCGTCGGCGCCGTGCAGCTCCAGGCATGCCTCGCCGCTGGCGTCGCTGACCACGAGCAGCGTGCGGCCGTCGGCCAGCCACTGGCCGTGCCGGTAGCGCACACCGTCGGCCGTGCCGTGCTGGCGCACCGCGCCTTCCCACAGCGGCATCGTGTAGAACTTGCCGCGCACGTCGAGCGCCAGGCTGTGGCCGGCGGGGTGCAGCTGCAGGCCGCACAGGTTGGTATCGGCCGGCACGAAGCGGCGCGCCGCCTGCGTGCGCGCGCTCGGGACTTCGATCTCCAGCGCACGGTCTTCGCCGCTGGCCGGGTCCAGCAGCCACAGCCGCGCGCCGCACTGGTAGACGATGCGCACGCCGTCGGTCTGGGCGTGGCGCACGTAGAAGTCGCCGTGGTCGGTGTGGCGGAGCAGCCCGCTGCCATCGGGTAGGCAGGAGTAGAGGTTGCCCACGCCTTCGGCATCGGCGATGAAGTACACCCGCTCGCCGAGCCACATCGGGCAGCTCAGGTTGCCCGGCAGTTCGCTCATGCGGCGGAACTGCCCATCGCCGGCGGCATCGATCCACAGATGGCCGGCGGTGCCGCCGCGGTAGCGCTTCCAGCGCGCCGGGTCGGCGGTGTTGCGGCCGATGACACGGGCACCGCCCGGGCCGAAGGCCATGTGGTTCACCTGCCCCAGGTTCAGCGGCTGCGGCATGCCGCCGGCCGGCGCGATCGTGTAGGCCTGGTGGTTGCGGAAGAAGGGCTGTCCCCAGGTGCTGACGAACAGGATGTCACCCTGCGGCGTCCAGCCGCGCACCTGGGTGTCCGGGCCGAGCCACGTGAGGCGCCGGGCCGGGCCGCCGGCGGCGGGCATCAGCATCACCTCGGGATGCTGCTCGTCGCGGCCGATGTAGGCCAGCCACCGGCCATCGGGCGACAGGCAGGGCGTGGCCGGCTCGGACAGCCCGGCGGTCAGGCGCTGCGCGACGCCGCCCGAGCTACCGACGCGCCACAAATCGTCGTCACTGACGAAGACCACCGTGTCGCCGTGCAGCGTGGGTTGGCGCAGGTAGGCGTCGTTCATCGGAATTCGGGGCACTGGGCCTCCGTCGAGGGCGGGCCGGCAGTATGCCGCCCTTCGGCGTCGCCCCGGCGACAGCGGGAGTTTGCTACCGTCAGGGGTTGCAACGCATCTTTGACGGAGACGACCGATGAACTACCGCTGCGCGCACCGCTGGGCCTTTCCCAAGTGGGGCGGGGCCCTGGAATCGATGGCCGACGAACTGAGTGCGCCGGTCGGCCACGAAGTGACGGTGCGCATCACGCACTGCGGCATGTGCCATTCGGATCTGCACATCCAGGCCGGCGGCTTCGACATGGGCGGCGGCAAGCTGTCGTCGCTGGAACGCGCGGGTACGAAGCTGCCGGTGACCATGGGGCACGAGATCGGCGGCGAGGTGGTCGAGGTCGGCCCCGACGTCAAGGACGTGAAGATCGGCGACAAGGTCATCGTCTACCCGTGGCTGGGCTGCGGCCAGTGCCCCACCTGCGAGCGCGGCGACGAGCACCTGTGCGTGCGAGCCTCGCGCAACGTGGGCATCCAGCTGCCCGGCGGCTATGCCGACCTGGTGCGCGTGCCGCACGACAAGTACCTGGTGGGCATCGGCAGCCTGGAGCCGGCGCGTGCCGCGACCTTCGCCTGCGCCGGCATCACCGCCTATGGCGCGATCAGCAAGCTCGACCCGCTGACCGCCGACGACTACGTGGCCGTCATCGGCTGCGGCGGTGTCGGCATGACGGCCGTGGCATTGCTGTCGGCCACCAGCAAGGCCAAGGTCGTGGCCATCGACCCCGACCCGGCCAAGCGCGAGGCGGCGCTGAAGCACGGCGCCGCGATGGCCTTCGACCCCGGACCGGCCGATGCGCTGAAGACCATCGCCAAGGCCTGCAACATGAACGTTGCCGGCGCCGTCGACTTCGTCGGGGCCGAATCCAGTTCTTCGCTGGCCGTGAACCTGGTGCGGCGCACCGGGCAGGTGGTCATCGTCGGCCTGTTCGGCGGCGAGTTCCGCATGCCGCTGCCGCTGTTCCCGCTGAAGTCGCTGCGCATCGAAGGCTCCTACGTGGCCGGCGTCAACGAACTGCGCGAGCTGGTCGCGCTGGCGCAGCGTGTCGACCTGCCGCAGATCCCGCTGGACCTGCGGCCGATGGCCAGCGTCAACCAGGCGCTGGACGACCTGGCCCACGGCCGCGTCGTCGGCCGGGTGGTGCTGCAGCCCTGAGCGCACGCAGCGCATCGAACACGAAGCGGCCTGGCGGCTGCGGAGCCCAGAATCCACCGCCTGCGGCGATGACTCCGGGGCCGACACTCAACCTGTCACCGCGGCAGAGGGAGCGCCGGCCAGCCCGGCGACGGCCTGCTCCAGGGCCTGATGCGCCTGCCTGACGACCTGCAGCTTCCATTCGTCGTCATCGACGTAGAAGGCGTCACGCAGGTCTTGCTTGATGCGCGCCGCCAACGTGGCCGGCGCATCGGGGTGCCCGAAGAGCCATTGTTCGGCACGCAGCGCGTCCAGCACCTGCAACATCGGCCGGGTCCCGAACTCCAGCGCCATCGAGGTTCTCTCGGCCTGCGGGCATTCATCGTCGAGGGACGTCCACAGCAGACCGGTCATCGGAGACGAGATCGACGAGCCGTCGTACAGCACCGTGATCGGCGTCTTGCCGCCACCGTCCCACCAGGCGCGGGCCCGTGCCAGCGCGGCCACGTCGTCGTCGCGGCCGGCAAAGCCGCGTTCCCCCCAGCCGGGCGGTCCGAGCCCGGTATGCACGTCGATCCAGGCGATCTGGCGGGCCCTGCCGGCGTGGCTGCGCAGGATGCTGCGGAAGGTCAGGTTGCTCCAGCTGGGAGCCACGCCGCCATAGAACAGGCCCTGCGCGAACTCGTGCTGACCTTGCGTCACGGCAGCCTGCAGAGCGGACAAGCCGCGCTGCGAATGGAACTGCGTCATGGCGGCGATATTGGCCGGCGAAGGGGGCCATTCGTCGGGTACCAGCAGGTGCTGCAGTTCGCGGTATGCCCGGTTCACGGGCAGCGGCTTCGCAAAGTCGTGGAAATTGCGGTTGAGGTCGATGTTCTCGTGGGTCCAACGCCGTCCGAACGAGAACCCGTACGGGTTCAGCGCGTGCACATACAGGACGGCCACGTCGTGACTCGTGGCCAGGCGGTGCCAATGTGTGTCGCGCAGCGCGTGCACCTGGATCCCCGAGCCGCAATAGCCTTCGACGCCATGGCAGCCGCTGCTGACGATCAGCATGCGCTGCGCATCGGGCGAGCCGGCCAAGGCGACATCGATGGCCAGCGCTTCGCCGTCGCGGCCGCGCAGCGGGTGCAGGTAGCTGTGCAGCGCGAGCCCCGCGGCGGTGCTGGCCGCCAGGAACTTTTCACGCGCCTGCGCGTAGTTGGCTGAGAAGGCGTCGCGGACGCCGGAGGGCTGTGTGCCGGGCATGTTCAAAGGGGTCGGTGGGTGGGTGGTTCAGGTCGGTGGGGCGGCAAGCTCGACTTCGTCGTTGGGCCGCAGTTCGCCACCCTGCAGCACCTCGGCATAGACGCCGACGTCGGCGTGGCCGTGTTGCCTCAGCAGGTGGCGCACCAGGTCCAGGTCGCGCGCCCCGCTGAGCGGATCGACGTTCACCGCGGCGCAGCGGCGCGTGCGCGACAGGACGCGCGCATGCACGCCACCGAGGCGCAGCTCGCGTCCCACCCAGTCGAGTTCCTCGAAGGGCATGCCACCATCGAAGTAGACGTTGGCTCGGAAGCGCAATGGGTGCACCGTGAGACCCAGGGCATCCCCGAGCGCGCGCACCGTGGCCAGGTTGATCAGCGAGATGGCCGACATCATCTCGGGCGATGCGATGGCGGCGTCGGTGAAGCGATGGGTCCTGCCCTCGACCAGGCACGGTCGACCCGCGAGGGGTGTGCCCAGGTGGCGGGCCACGAAGTCCGACAGCGCCTCCCGGTCGGCCGCGTCGTCGCTGCGGACGCAGATGGCGTCGCCGGCGGGTTCCGCGATGCGGAGGGTGCGGCCGTCGGCGTCGAGGGTCGTGGCCCAGGTGGCCATCGCCTCATGGCGCATCAGCATCAGGAAATCGATCTTCGGGCGGGGGCGGTAGCTCGCTTCGTCGTAGCGCCATGTACCGTTGGTGATGGCCCAGCGGCGGTCACCCGGGAAACCGCAGCCCGGCAACAGGGTCGTGAACTCCAGGCGCTGTGCCGACAAGCCCTTGACCGGGTACCTGAACAAGTCGATCACGCGGCGCACGGCGAACCTTCTGCGGCCCAGCGGACAGGGGGCCGGGCTTGCACGGTCATCAGTTGGCCTGCAGCTTGGCTGCCTTCACCTGCGCGACCAGCTTGCTCACTTCGGCCTGGTAGAACGCACCGGCTTCGGCGAGTGAGGCCGCGGGCGGTGGCTGCGAACCTGTCTCCCGGATCCAGGCCTGTACTTCTGGCGCTTGCAGCGCGTCGTTGATGGCCTTGTTCAGCTTGGCAGCTCGGTCTGGCGGGACGCCGCGGGCAGTGGCGAAGCTGCTCCAGGCCGGATAGGCAAAGTCCTTCAGCGCCGGCTCGGTGCCGAGCGACGGATAGTTCGCCGGTACCGCACCGCGATCGCTGCCGGCGACACCCAGAATCTTGGCCTTGCCGGTCGACGCCATGCCGAGCACCGGGCCGACCGCCGGAAAGAAGGAGATGTCGACTTCGCCGCTCATCAGCGCCTGCATCACCGGTGCAGCGCCGCGGTAGGGCACATGAAGCAGATGCGCGCCGGTGAGCTGCTGAAAGGTCTCACCGGCCAGGTGCGGCATCGAGCCCACGCCCACGCTGGCGTAGCTGATCTCCTTGTTGGCCGGGTTGCGGGCGTAGGCCAGCAGCTCCTGAACGCTGTTCTGGGGCAGGTTGGCGCGCGCCACCAGCACGGTCGGCACGTGCATGCCCATGGCGAGCAGTTGGAAATCCTCGGGCTTGTAGTGCACGCCAGCCATCGTCTGCGGCACCAGGATCGTTTCGCTGGGGGAGGCCACCATCAGCGTGTGGCCGTCGGCCGGCGCCTGCAGCATCTTGGACGCCCCCAGCGAACCCGCTGCGCGGGAGACGTTGTCCACCACGCCGGTTTGCCCCCGCGACTTGGACTGTTGGGGGGCCACGAGGCGCGCCAGCGCATCGGCCGTGCCGCCGGCCGGATAAGGCACCACGATGGTCAGCGTCCGGGACGGATAGCCCTGCGCATGGGCCAGCGCGCCCACGAGCGCCAGGGCCGCCATGGCCATGGCCGGGCCGATGATGCGGATGAGTCGGGGCAACGGCAGGGCAGTCACGATGGGATCTCCGGGTTGATCAGCGTCGCGTTCGGATGCAGAGCGAGCGGTTCGGGAAGCAGTCTAGGTATCTCATAGCCGTCGCACAAATACAGCTTGATGCCAAGTCCTATACATTTATTAGATGGCCTCGGATCTCAGGCGCCTGGCGTATTTCGTCACCATCGCGGACGTGGGCAGTCTGGCGCGGGCTGCCGATGTGCTGCACGTGGCGCAGTCGGCCCTGACACGGCAATTGCGCTTGCTGGAAACGGAGCTGGGCCTGGAACTGATGGTGCGCAGCGCCAAGGGGGTCAGGTTGACGCCGGCGGGCTATGCCTACTACCAACGTGCTCGCGTGCTGCTGGCCGACCACGCTGCGGCGAAGAAGGAGGCCGTGCGCGCGGCCAGTGGCGACGCCGGGCAGTTGCGGATCGGAACGTCCGACATGTATCCGTGGCACCCTCGCTTCACCGCTGCCCTTCGCGCCTACCACCGGCAGAGCCCGGGTGTGGCCTTCGGCATCGAGGCGGTGCACTCGGGAGAGGCTGTCGAGCGCGTGCTGCGCGAGCGTCTCGACATGGCCATCGCCTACGTGGGCCCGCAGGCTTCAGACTCGCTGCTCGAGGTGTCCACCTGGATCGATGACGGCCTGATGCTCGCCGTGCCGCAGGGTTCGCGGCTGCTGGCGCAGCCTCCGCAAAGGCTGGCCGACCTTCAGGACGAGGACTTCGTGGCCTTCCCCCGGGCGCAGTCGCCGCATCTGTTCGAACTGCTCACTCGCCACCTGCGCCAGCGCGGCTATTCGCCGCGCTCGGTCCACGAAGGGCAGACGCCCAATACGGTGCTCGGGCTCGTCGCCGCGGGGCTGGGCTTTTCCATCGTGCCGACGAGCCTGGGCAACTACCTGCCGCCCGGTGTGGCCGCGCTCCCTGTGCCGGACCTGGACCTGAGGGTGCCCATCGGCATCGTGCGGCGCGCCGACAACCTTTCTCCCATCCTTGCCCGCTTCGTGGATCTCTTGCGGGCCCAGGACGCGGCGATCTGAGCGCAGTACGCAGGGGTCGCGCGAAGGCGTCCGAAGTCGGTCGGCGTCAGGGCGTCTCGCTGGCGTCGAAGTCCAGTTCGACGCGGGCGCCGTTCGGGTCGTGGCTGAACAGCTGCCAGGTGCCGGCGCCGGCCTGCTGGCGCAGGTCGTAGGGCCAGCCGCGCTCGTCGAAGCGCGCCTTCATCTCCTTCAGCCCGCGTGCGCTGAAGGCCATGTGGTCGATGACGCCGGTGCGCGTGGCCGGCATCGGCCGGTCCCAGTAGATGTGCAGCACCGCCTGCGCGCCGCCGGCATAGAGCCAGGCGCCGGGAAAACCGAGGTCCGGCCGCCAGCCCTCGGACAGGCCGAGCAGGCCGCAGTAGTAGTCCAGCGTCTGCGCACGGTCCTCGGCAGTGATGGTGAAGTGGTTCATGCCGTGGATCATCGCGGCGCTCCTCGTTCGGTGTTCAGCTGACCAGGACCAGCGGGCCGATGGTACGCCGCGATTCCAGGCGCGCATGGGCGTCGGCCGCGGCATCGAGCGCATGGCGTTCGATCGCCGGCGGCGGCAGCGTGCCGTCGGCCAGCGCGGCCCACAGCCGCCCGGCACGCTCGGCCAGCGCCTGGCGCGTGTCGACGTAGTCGAAGATCACCGGGCGCGAGAAGCTCAGCGACTTGGCCACCAACTCGTTCGGGTCGATGGGCTGCAGCGGGCCGCTGGCCTGGCCCAGGCTGATCCAGTGCCCCTTGCGTGCCAGCGCGGCCAGGTTCTCCGTGCGCGCCGCATCGCCGAGGCCATCGATGATCACGTCGGCGCCGCCGCAGGCCTGCAGCACGGCGTCGGCGAAGCGGTAGTCGCGGGTGACGATCACGTGCTCGCAGCCGTGGGCGCGTGCGATCTGCGCCTTCTCTTCGCTGGACACCGTGCCGAGCACGCGCGCACCGAGCCGCCGCGCCCAGGCGCTGACCAGGTGGCGGTCGCCGCCGGCCGCGGCATGCACCAGCAGCCGCGTGCCGGGCTGCACACGGCCCAGGTCGCGCAGCAGGTAGTCCGCGGTCAGGCCCTTCAGCAGCAGCGCCGCGGCGGTGTCGTCTTCCACCGCCGCCGGCAGGCGCAGCACCCAGTCGGCCGGCACGCAGCGCACGCTGCAATAGGCGCCGGGCACCGGACCGAGGTAGGCGACGCGGTCGCCCGGCATCACGTGGCTGACGCCGGTGCCGACGTCGAGCACGGTGCCGGCCGCTTCCATGCCGGGCGTGCCGCCGGGCGCGAGCATCGGTGGGATCCAGCCGCGGCGCAGGTAGACGTCGAGGAAGTTGACGCCGATGGCACGCTGGCGGATGCGCACCTCGCCCTCGCGCGGCGCCGGGCATTCGGTGTTCTCCGCCTCCATCGCCTCGGGTCCGCCGTAGCGGCGCAGCGCGATCCGCCGTGCAGGCTGGGGCAGGGCGGCGGGCATTGGCGCGCTGCCGGGGCGGCGCAGGTCGGCGCCTTCGCGCAGGTGGCGGCGCAGGTTCTCGAAACCCGCTTCGTAGACGCCGGTGGCCACCATCTGGCGCAGTTCAGCCTCCATGCCTGGCGGCGTGGCGAAGGTCGACTCCCAGTGCCAGAAGGTGCGGTTGCCGTCGGTCACGGGCTTCAGCGTCACCGTGGCCACGTAGCGCTGCAGCGGCACCGTGGCCTCGACGATGCAGTAGGTGCTCTTGTATGCCGCGTCGTCCAGCGTCAGCAGCTGTTCGCGGATGTGGTTGCCGTCCTTCAGGTGGAAGTTGCGCACGCAGCCGACCTGGTCGCTGCGTTCGTCGCGCTCGATGCGGCTCGTGTCGACCACGTCGTGCCACTGGTCGTGGCTGTTGAAGTCGCGCAGCACCGCCCAGACGCGCTCGATCGGCGCGTCGATGACGGTGGAGCGGACGACTCTCTGAAGCATGTCAGGCGCCGAAGGCGCTGCGAGGGGGCGTCATCGTCTTGCGAAGTGGCGCTTCAGCGCGTCCAGCCCGCCCTGGAACACGCCGTCGCCGATCAGGTCGGTCAGCTCGCGCTCGCGGCCTTCATCGCAGTCGAATTCCGCGCTCCATTCGGCGAAGCAGCGGTTGCCGTCGGTCACCGGCGTCAGCTTCAGCGTGGCCACGTAGTGCTCGACGCCCATCGGGCTTTCCAGGATCTCGTAGACGCAGCTGTAGTCGTAGTCGCTCAAGGCCAGCAGCCGCTCGCGGATCATGCCGCCGTCGCGCGTATGGAAGTGGCGGATGCAGCCGACCCGGTCGCTGGGTTCGTTGTTCTCGATGCGGCTGTCGGCAATGCCCGGGTGCCACACCGGCAGGGCGTTGAAGTCGCGAATGCGGGCCCAGACGTTGTCCGGCGCGGCATCGATGACGCTGGAGACGTAGACGCGGATCAAGGCCTACTCCTTGGCCTTCGGCGACGCCGGCGGCAAGGCGGCGGACGCGCCGCTGCTGCCACCGACCAGCCGCTGGATGTCGCCGCCTTCGATGCCGATCTCGCGCAGCAGCTGGTCGACCAGCGGCGCCTGCGCACGGAAGCGCAGCGCGGAGTTCACTACGCCGTCGGCAAAGTGGCCGCCGCCGGCATCCGCACCATGGGCACCGCCCGAACCGCCGAGTCCGTCGACGTGCAGGATCTTGATGCCCTCGATGCGCTCCATCGGCCGCACCGATTCGCGGATGATGCCTTCGGCCTTCTCGACCAGCTTCATGCGCAGCGCCGACATGCGCGCTTCGGGCGTGAGCATGTTGTGCGCCTCGTTCATCAGGCGCTGCGCCTCGGCCTCGATCTCGGCGCGCACACGCAGCGCCATGGCCTTGATCTTCTCGGCATCGGCATCGGCCTCGGCCTGCGCCCGCAAAGCGGCGCCGCGGTCGGCGCTGGCGTCCTTTTCGGCCTGCGCGGCGCTGGTCAGGCGCAGTGCGTCGCGCTCGGCGGCCTGCGCCGCGGCGATCAGCTCGATGGCCTTCTTGCGCTCGGCCATCTCGACCTCGCGGGCGGTGAACACCTTTTCCTCGGCCGACACGGCCAGCGCGCGCGCCGTCTCGGCTTCGGCCTGGGCCTCGCTCTGCGTCTTGCTCTCGCGGGCGATGGCGATGGCACGCTGCTGCTCGGCCAGCTCCAGCGCCTGGCGGCGTTCGATCTCGGCGGCCTGGATGGCGCGTTCCTTGCCGATGCGTTCCTGCTCGATGCTCTGCTCGCTGCGGATGCGCGCGGCGTCGATGGCCTGCTTGGCGCTGATCTGCGCACCTTCGGCGGCCTGCTCGCGCTGCGCGCGTTCGGCCGTGACCTCGGCGCGCTGGCGGGCGCGGGCGATCTCCACCTCGCGCTGCTGCGCCAGGCGCGCATGTTCGCTCTCGCGGTCGATCTCCAGGCTCAGCTTCTCGGCCTCGAGGTTCTTGTTGCGAATGGCGATCAGCGTGTCCTGCTCGACGTCGTTGCGCTGCTTCTTGCGCTGCTCGATCTGCTCGGTCAGCCGCGTCAGGCCCTCGGCGTCGAAAGCATTGCTGGGGTTGAAGAACTCCATGCTGGTCTGGTCCAGCTGGGTCAGTGAGGCGGCTTCCAGCTCCAGACCGTTTTTCGTCAGGTCACCGGCCACCGCCTCGCGCACGCGTTTGACGTAGCTGCCGCGCTTCTCGTGCAGCTCTTCCATCGTCATCTCCGCCGCCGCGGTGCGCAGCGCGTCGATGAACTTGCCCTCGACCAGTTCCTTCAGCTGTTCCGGCTCCATCGTGCGCAGGCCCAGCGTCTGCGCGGCCGCCGCCACCGCGTCGGGCTGCGCAGCGACGCGCACGTAGAACTCGGCGATCACGTCGACGCGCATGCGGTCCTTGGTGATCAGCGCCTTGTCGCGGCCGCGGCTGACCTCTAGCCGCAACGTGTTCATGTTCACCGGGATCACGTCGTGCACGATCGGCAGCACGAAGGCGCCGCCGTCGAGCACCACCTTCTGCCCGCCGAGGCCGGTGCGCACGAAGGCGCGCTCCTTGCTGCTGCGCAGGTACAGCCAGTGCAGCAGCCACACGGCGATGGCGACGACGATCGCCACGACGATCAGGCCGAGGATGAAGCTTCCGAAATCTGCGCCGGACATGGGGTGTCTCCTTCTCTATCTCTCGATCTGCATGAAGCGCCGCGTGGTCTCGGTCAGAGCCAGCTCGGTGGGCAGCCGCTCCATCGAGCTGGCGCCGTAGAAGCCCTGGATGCCGGGGCAGTGCTTCAGGATGTAGGCCGCATCGTCGGGCGTGGCGATCGGCCCGCCGTGACACAGCACGATGATGTCGGGGTTGACGTCGCGCGCCACCGCCGCCCAGGCGTTGATCGGCGCCACGCAGTCGGCCAGCCGCAGCGCGGTTTCCGCGCCGATCGCGCCGCCGGTCGTCAGGCCCATGTGGCACACCACGATGTCGGCGCCGGCCGCGGCCATGGCACGGGCCTCGGCTTCGTTGAACACGTAGGGCGTGGTCAGCAGGTCCAGCTCGTGGGCGCGCCGGATCATCTCCACCTCCAGCGCATAGCCCATGCCGGTTTCTTCGAGGTTGGCGCGGAAGGTGCCGTCGATCAGGCCGACCGTCGGAAAGTTCTGCACGCCGGAAAAACCGAGCGCGATCAGCCGGCGCAGGAACTCGTCGGGGATCATGAACGGGTCGGTGCCGTTGACGCCGGCCAGCACCGGCGTGTGCTTGACGACCGGCAGCACCTCGCGCGCCATCTCGCAGACGATCTCGTTGGCATTGCCGTAGGCCAGCACGCCGGCCAGCGAGCCGCGCCCGGCCATGCGGTAGCGGCCCGAGTTGTAGATGACGATCAGGTCGATGCCGCCGGCCTCTTCGCACTTGGCCGACAGGCCGGTGCCGGCGCCGCCGCCGATCAGCGGCCGCCCGGCGGCGATCTTGGCGCGGAAGCGTTCGAGCAATGTGCTGCGGGCGATGCGTGGCATGGTGGTCCTCAGGCGCGGCGTGCGCTGGCGGTGGAGGCGGCGAGCTCGCGCCAGGCCGCCACCAGCGCCTCGGCAAAGGCCTCGTCGTTCAGGTGCAGCGGCAGGCGCTGCAGCTTGCGGTCGGGGCCGGCACGGAAGGCCTTGGCGATGGTGTCGAACAGCACGCGGTCGGCCTCGGGGTCGTGGAAGGGCTGGCCGGGCTTGTCGATCGCCGAGACGCCGCCTTCGGGGATCAGGAAGCGCACCGGCCCGCGCATCGCATTCAGCTTCTGCGCGATGAACTCGCCGATCTGGCGGTTCTCGTCGACGGTGGTGCGCATCAGCGTGACGTTCGGGTTGTGGCGGTACAGGCGCCGGCCCTTGAAGCGCTCGGGCACCGTGTCCCAGGCGCCGAAGTTCGCCATGTCCAGTGCACCCACCGAACCGACGTAGGGCAGCGCATGGCGCGCGAACACGTCCAGCCGGGTCGGGCCGGCCGACAGCGTGCCGCCGGCAATCTCGTCGGCGATCTCGGTGGTGGACACGTCGATCACGCCGGCCAGCAGGCCCGAGTCGGCGAGCTTCTCCATGCTCTGGCCGCCGACGCCGGTGGCATGGAAGACGAGGCAGTCGTAGTCGTCGGCCAGCAGCTTGGTGACGGCCTGCACGCAGGGCGTGGTGACGCCGAACATCGTCAACCCCAGCGCGGGCTTGGCCACGCTTTCGCCGGGCAGCGGGTGGGCGATCATGCCGGCCAGCGCATGCGCGGCATTGGCCAGCACCTTCTCGCTGATGCGGTTGATGCCCTGCACGTCGGTCACCGAATACATCATGCAGATGTCGCTCGGGCCGACGTAGGGGCGGGTGTCGCCGCTGGCCATGGTGCTGACCATCACCTTCGGCACGCCGATCGGCAGCGCGCGCATCGCCGTCGTCGCCAGCGTGGTGCCGCCGGAGCCGCCGGCGGAGATGATGCCGCCCAGGTCGCGGCGCGTGCGGATGAAGGCCTCGAAGGCCAGCGCCATGGCGCTGACGGCGCCGCCGCGGTCGCCGCTGAACACCGCGCTTTCGCCCTGCGGATGGTGGCGTGCCACCTCGCGCGGGTGCACGCTGGCCGGCGACGGCTTGCCCGAGGTCGACAGGTCGACGGTGACGACACGCAGCCCCAGCCGCTCCAGGCACTGGCGCAGGAAGAACAGCTCGCGGCCCTTGGTGTCGAAGGTGCCGGCCACGTAGGCCGCACGCCCGGCGCTGGCGGCCACGGGGAACTCGACGACGCGGGCGCCGCTGTCGCGCGCAGGCGGGGCGTTGCCGGGCGGCGCTTTTCGCGCGCGATGTCGATCACCGGCGCCTGCGCATCGGCCGCGTTCCAGCGGTTGTAGCCGCGCACCGTGCGCGGCGCCAGCTCGTCCAGCTGGGCGCGCCGTCGCCATGGGCGCGGCGCACGGTCAGCACCTGTGTCGGCGGCGGGCCGTCGTCGGCGGGTTCGGGCGCTGCCGCCTCGGGGGCCGCGTCTTCGTCGTGGCCGCCGGAGCGCACGCCCAGCAGCCGCTCCTGCAGCTCGCGGTCGGCTTCCAGCTCGGCGGCCGCCAGTTCCGGCGATGCGGCCGTTGACCATCACGCCGATGCGGTCGGCCACGTCGATCGCCACGCCCAGGTTCTGCTCGATCAGCAGCACCGCGATCGCGCTGTCGGCCGCCAGGTCGCGCAGCGCCTGCGCCACCTGCTCGACGATCACCGGCGCCAGCCCTTCGGTGGGCTCGTCCATCACCAGCAGCTTCGGCTGCAGCAGCAGCGCGCGGCCGATGGCCAGCATCTGCTGCTCGCCGCCCGAAAGCTGCGCGCCGCCGTTCCCCGCTCGGCCAGGCGCGGGAACATGGTGTACATGCGGTCCACGTCGCGCTTGTTCGGCGCCACCAGGCGCAGCGTCTCGTCGACGGTCAGCGACGGCCAGACGCGCCGGCCCTGCGGCACGTAGGCGATGCCGCGTCGCGTGATCTCGTTCGGCGCGAGGCCCAGCAGCTCTTCGCCGTACAGGCGCACGCTGCCGGTGGCCGGCACCAGGCCGGTGATCGCATTGCACAGCGTGGTCTTGCCCATGCCGTTGCGGCCGACGATGCCGAACACGCCGTGGTCGATGGACAGGCTCACGCCCTGCAACGCATGCGCACGGCCGTAGTAGACGTCCAGACCCTCGATCACCAGGATCGGCCCTTTGGCTGGCGCGTCGTGCCTTTTTGACCAGAAGGCCATCAGTGTTTCGACCCCATGTAGATCGCCTGCACCTGCGCGTCGTTCTCGATCTCGCTCGGCGTGCCGGTCTTCAGCACGCGGCCGTTGTGCATCACGGTGACGCGTTCGGTGACGCTGAGCGCGATGTCCAGGTCGTGCTCGATCAGCACGAAGCTCATGTGCTCGGGCAGCGAGCGCAGCAGCGCGACCAGCTCGCGCCGCTCGGCCGGCGACAGTCCGGCGGCCGGCTCGTCGAACAGGATCAGCCGCGGCGCGCCGGCCAGCGCCATGCCGATCTCCAGCTGGCGCTGCTGGCCGTGCGCCAGGTTGGCCACGCGCTCGTCGGCGATGTGGGCCAGCCGCGCGCGTTCCAGCAGGTCCTGCGTCGCGACGCTGCTGGCATGGCGGCGCGCGCGCAGGAAGGAGAAGCGACCGCTGGAGACGCCGCGCACGGCCAGGAACAGGTTGTCGCGCACCGTCAGGTCGCGGAACAGCAGCGAGGACTGGTAGGTGCGCCGCAGCCCCTTGCGGATGCGCTCGTGCGGCGGCAGTTCGGTGATGTCCTCGCCGAAGAAATGATCCGCCCGGCGGTGGGCGGGAAGTCGCCGGTGATGGCGTTGAACAGCGTGGTCTTGCCGGCGCCGTTGGAGCCGAGGATCGCGTACTTCTGGCCTGCGGCCACCGTCAGCGACACCTCGTCCACCGCGCGCAGCGCACCGAAGGCCCGCGTCACGCCGCTGAGGATCAGTGCATCGCCGGACAGCAACTGCCCGGCGGGCATGCGCGCCGGTGCCGCGCGCCGGCCGGCGCGCGGCCACAGCGGTGATCGAGGCCATCGGTGCGCGCCTTCGCCGATCAGTGGCAGTTGGGCACGTCGCGCGAGCCCAGTCCCATCTTCTTGAACTCGGCTTCCGACAGACCCAGCGTCTCGGTGACGTTGGGCACCGACTTCACCACCTTGTTGTAGAAGCTGCCGTCCGGCGCCTTCGAGACTTCGGTGATGTAGGTGGTGCCGACGCCGTTGCGGTTGGCGTCGATCTTCACGTCGCCGGCCGGGCCCTTGAAGTTGGTCTTCTGCAGCGCCTCGCGGTAGGCCTTCTGGCCGTTGGACAGGTCACCCTTGACCGCATCCAGCGCGTCCAGCGCGGCCTTGGTGTTGATGTAGTACAGGTAGGCGAACAGCGACGGGCTCGGGAAGCCGTCCTTGAAGTTGGCCTTGTAGTCGGCGACGAACTTCTTCCACTCGGCGGTGTCGATCGAATCGGCCATCGGTCCGGCGGACGACGTGCCGAGCAGCGACTCGCGCCGCTTGCCCTTGTAGTTGAGCACCGTCTGGTCCACCGTGATCGAGCCGCCGACCATCGGCTTGTTGCCGCCGGCCTGCTCGTACTGCGTCAGGAAGTTGACCGCGTCGGAGCCGCCCAGCACCACCAGCAGCGCGTCCACGTCCTTCGGGATCTTGGCGATGACCGACGCATAGTCCTTCGTGCCCAGCGGCACCCAGGCCTTGTCGACCACCTTGCCGCCCTTGGCGCAGTAGCTGGCCATGAAGCCCTGCACCTGGCTGTACGGGAAGCCGTAGTCCTCGGAGATCAGGAACATCTTCTTGTAGCCCTTGCCGAGCGCGTGCTCGCCCAGGCCCACCATCCACTGCGCGCCTTCGGTGTTGAAGCGGTAGAAGTTGGGCGCGGGGTCGACCAGCGTCGTCGCCTGCGCGCCCGACGAGCCGTTGACGAAGGTGATGTCCGGCTGCGTCTTGGCGTAGTTCTTGACCGCCACGCCCTCGTCGCCCGACAGCGGGCCGATCATGATCGGCACCTTGTCCTGCTCCACCGCCTTGCGCGTCGCGGCCACCGCCTTGTCGGGCGTGGCGTCGGACGAGACCTTGACGAACTCGATCTTCTTGCCGCCGGCCATGCCGTTCTTCTGCTTCAGCGCCAGATCGGCGCCGCGCATGCCGTCCTGGCCCGGCGCCGCGAACGGCCCTTCCAGCGTGGCCAGCAGGCCGATCTTCATCGTCTCCTGTGCCCAGGCCGGGCCCGCCAGCGCAGCCGCGGCGGCCGCGCCCAGGATGGAACGCACCCACACTCGTTTCGTCACTTTCACGGTTGTCTCCTTGGGTTGGAAGAGTGGCCGGAACGCGGGTCGAGGCGGGCGCGCAGCGCCGCCCACAGCCCGAGCAGGCCGTCGGGGGAAAACAGCACGATGGCGAGGAAGACGCCGCCGATGACGAGATTGAAGCGTTCGCGGTCGACCAGGTCGATGGCGAAGTTCTGCAGCAGCACGAAGGCGATGGCGCCGATGAAGGCCCCGATCGGATGGCGCATGCCGCCGAGCACCGCGATGATCAGGATGTTGATCATCGCGCCGGTGTTCATGCCCGGGGAGATGCGGTTGTTGTACCAGACCAGCAGCACGCCGCCGACCGCGGCCATGAAGCCCGCCACCGCGTAGGCGGCGACGCGGTGCGCGGTGACGTGGAAGCCCAGCGACTGCATGCGCCGCGGGTTGTCGCGGATGCCCTGCAGCGCCACGCCGAAGGGCGCGCGCACCAGCCACTTGACGAAGAAGTAGCCGGCCGTCGAACAGGCCGATGCCAGCAGGTAGAACGGCACCGGCTCGCGGAAGTCCACGCCCAGCACGGTGGGCGCGAACACCTTGTTGAAGCCCTGGAAGCCGTTGAACAGCGTGTAGTTCTGCTGCGCCAGGTAGAAGAACGCCACGCCGATGGCCAGCGTGATCATGATCGTGTAGATGCCTTCGGTGCGCACCGACAGCCAGCCCACCAGCGCGGCGAACACGGTGGCGATCACCAGCGCTGCGATGCCCCAGCCACCACTTCGGCCAGGCTGGTGGCCGCGGCGCTGCTGGTGCAGATCGCGATCCATGTAGCCGGCGACGCCGGCGATCGTCATCTGGGCCAGCGAGACCATGCCGCCATAGCCGCCGAGGAAGGTGAGCGACAGCGCGCGATCCAGCCCCAGCGCTGACGACTTGGCGCGCCGATCTGGTAGATGAAGAAGGTCGCGAGCCGGAAGTGCGCGACCAGCGCGACCAACGCAGGCGCGGCGCGACTGCCGCGCCGACACGACCCTGCTGATCGCTGCCGTGGGCGACGCCTCGCTGTGCCCGGAGGGATCTTCCGCGGCGGCGCCGGCGCACATGTATGGCCGACATGTTCATCGGCGCCGCCCAGGCCGCCTCATGGCCAGCGCCCAGGTCCATCACCCGCCCCCGAGCGGCGCTCCGGCTTGGGGCGGCCCCAGAAGTTCATGCACTCTTCACCCATCGGTCCGCGGCCTGAAGGCCAGCACCAGCACCATGATCACGAAGGTGAAGACCACGCTGTAGGTGGGCGCGTAGGCCAGCCCGAACTGCTCGGCCAGGCCGATGATCAGCGCGCCGATGGCCGCGCCGCCGACGCTGCCCATGCCGCCGACGATGACGACCACCAGCGAGGCCAGCAGGTAGCGTGTGTCTTCGCCCGGCGACACCGACAGCGCGCTGCCGCCGACGACGCCGGCCAGGCCCGCCATGCCGGCGCCGATGGCGAAGGTGACGGCGAACACCAGCTGCACGTTGACGCCCGATGCCGCCAGCATGGCGCGGTCGTCGACGCCGGCGCGGATCATCATGCCCACGCGCGTGCGCGCCAGGAACCACCACAGCGCCAGCCCCATCAGCGCGGCCATGACGAAGACCGCGATGCGGTAGGTGGGGAACTTCTCGACCAGCGGCAGCGTGGTCGAGCCGTACATCCATGACGGCGGTTCGAAGGTATAGATCTCGGCGCCCCAGATCCACAGCATGATGTCGGCGAGCACGATCGAGATGCCGATGGTCACCAGCGTCTGGCGCAGGTCCTGCCCCTGCATGTGTCGGAAGACCAGCACCTGCAGCAGCAGCCCGATGATCGCCGCCGACAGGAAGCCGGCCATCACCGCCAGCACCCAGGAGCCGGTGTGCTCGCCGACCATCCAGCCGACGTAGGCGCCGAACAGATACAGCGAGCCGTGCGCCAGGTTGACGTTGCGCAGCAAGCCGAACACCAGCGTGAAGCCGCTGGCGACCAGGAAGTACAGCGACGCCAGCGTCAGCGAGTTCAACAGGGTCGTCAGGTACAGCTTGGCGTTGTCCACCAGCGCCCAGATCGTGAACACGGCCAGCGGCACGCCGATCAGGATCCAGGCGGCCCAGGCGCCGCGGCTCGTTGGCCACCGCATCATGCGGCCCGCCCCCAGGCGCGCTGCGCCGCGATCTCCGGCGCCTTGGCGAAGCGGCCGTCCTTCATCACCGCCAGGATGCGCTTCGGGTCGCGCAGGATGGCCAGGTTGGCCAGCGGGTCGCCATCGACCAGCAGCAGGTCGGCCAGGAAGCCTTCCTTGATGACGCCCAGCTCGTGGGGGTGCATCATCACCTGGCCGCCGTACAGCGTGGCGCAGCGGATGGCCTCCATCGGCGTGAAGCCCAGGTACTTGACGAAGAACTCCAGATCGCGCGCGTTCTGGCAATGCGGCGTGAAGGCGAAACCGTAGTCGCCGCCGGGCAGGATGCGGATGCCGCGCTTGTGCATCTTGCTCAGCGATTCGAGCGCGGCGTCCCACTCGATCTGGTAGCCCATGCCGACGGCCATCTCACGCGTTACGCCGAAGGCCTCGGCCTCGTTGAGCATCGCGTAGAGGATGGCGATGCCCGGCGCGACGAAGACCTCGTCGCGTGCCGCTTCCAGCATGTCCAGCGTCTCGGTGTCGGTGAAGCTGGCGTGGTAGATCAGGCGGATGCCGTGGCGCAGCGCCTGCTTGACGCTGGCCGCCGAGCGCGCGTGCACGATGATGCGCTTGTTGCGCATCTTCACTTCCTCGGCCGCGGCGGCCACCTCGGCGTCGGTCATCCAGGTGGTCTCGGCCGGGCTCTGCGGCGTGAAGTTGTCGCCGGACAGGTTGAGCTTGATCGAATCGACGCCGTACTTCAGGAACATGCGCACCACCTTGCGCATGTCCTCGGCACCATTGACGTTGACGCCGAAGCTGAACTCGGGGAAGGGCAGGTGCGGCAGCGTCTCGTCGCCCAGCCCGCCGGGCACGGTGATCTCCTGGCTGGCGGCCAGGTAGCGCGGCCCCGGGATCTGGCCGCTGTTGATGGCATTGCGCGTCACCACGTCCAGCCGTGGCTTGGCGCAGGCCGCGCCCAGGCAGCTGGTGAAGCCGGCCTGCAGGTACTTGCCGGCCACCTTGGCGCACCACAGCACGTGCTCTTCCAGCGGCATGCTCTGGATGGCCGCCAGCGTGGCCGCGTCGTTCCAGCTGAAATGCGTGTGCGCCTCGCACATGCCGGGCATCAGCGTGGCGCCGGCGCCGTCGATGACCGTGGCGCCCGCGGGCGAGATCGGCGCCGTGCTGCGGCCGACCTGGCGGATGCGGTTGCCCTGCACCAGCACGCTGCCGCTGTAGGGCTGCTGCGTGCCGCTGCCGTCGAGGATGCGGACGTTGGTGAACAGCGTGTCGCTCATCGCATGCTCCTCAAGCGGCCCAGCGGGTGACGGTGGCCGGCGCACCGGTGCGCACCGGCCGGGCCTGGCCCACCGGCGGCGCGCGGTGGAACTCGCCGTCCTTCATCACCGCCAGGATGCGCGCCTTGTCCTGCAGGATCGTGATGTCGGCCAGCGGGTCGCCGTCGATCAGCAGGATGTCGGCCAGGCAGCCTTCGCGGATGTAGCCCAGCTGCTTGCCCATCTTCATCATCGGGCCGCCCCAGGCGGTGGCCGACAGCAGCGCTTCCATCGGGCTCATGCCGACGTACTTGACGAAGTACTCCAGGTCCTTGGCGTTCGTGCCGTGCGGCGTCCAGGCAAAGCCGTAGTCGCCGCCCGGCAGGATGCGCACGCCGCGCTTGCGCAGCGCCTTCATGCTCGCGATCGATGCTTCCAGCTCGCGCGGGTAGTCCATCTTCTTCACCACCTCGGGCGTCAGCCCGTAGGGCGAGGCGTGGTGCACCGTGCAGATCAGCCAGGCCAGGCCGGGGGCGACGAAGTGCTCGAACTTGTGCGCCTCCAACAGGTCCAGCGCCTCCTCGTCGCAGAAGCTGGCGTGGTAGATGACCTCGATGCCCTGGCGCACGCATTCCTTGATGCTCCAGGTGCTGCGCGCGTGCGCGGCCACGCGCTTGCCCCAGGCCTTGGCCTCCTGCACGCACACCGCGATCTCCTCGGGCGTGAACTGGCTCATGTCGCTGGGCATGCCGGTGATCGACTCGCCGGACAGGTTGATCTTCAGCGTATCGACGCCGTACTTGGCGAACATGCGCACGCAGCGGCGCATCTCCTCGGCGCCGCTGACCACGGCGCCGAAGGCGAATTCCGGCTGCGGCAGGTGCGGCTGCGTGGTGTCGCCCAGGCCGCCGGGCACGGTGATCTCCTGGCTGGCGGCCAGGTAGCGCGGGCCGACGATGGTGCCGTCGTTGATGGCATTGCGGATCACCACGTCCAGCCGCGGCTTGGCGGTGGCCGCGCCGACGCAAGAGGTCCAGCCCATGTCGAGGTAGCGCTTGGCGACTTCGGCGCACCACAGGATGTGTTCCTCGGGCGGCATGCGCTGGATCGCGTCCAGGCTGGGTTGGTCGTTCCAGCTGAAATGCGTGTGCGCCTCGACCATGCCCGGCATCAGGAAGGCGCCGGCGCCGTCGATGGTCTGCGCGCCGAGCACCGGCGTCGAACGCTGGCCATAGCTGGTCTTGATCACGCGGCTGATGCGGTTGCCCTGCACCAATACGTCGCCGGTGAAAGGCGCTTCGCCGCCGCCGTCGAAGATGCGCACGTTGGTGAACAGCACGTCGCTCATCGCGGCTCCTTCAACGTTGTGCGGCGAGGAAGTCGCGCAACTCGCGCTGGCATTCCTCGTGGCGCTCGATCGGTGTCCAGTGGCCGCAGCGCGGCAGCACCACCACGCGCATCGACGTGGCGCTGTGGAAGCGTTCGGACAGCGCGCGCACGACCTGTGGCGGGGCAACGCCGTCTTCGTCGCCGGTGACCAGCAGCACCGGCAGCCGGCACTGCGACACATCGGCCGCCTGGGCATCGGCCAGTGCCTCGCAAGTGCGCGCGTAGGCCTCGCCATGCTGGCGCATCAGGCTCTCGCGCACGAAGGCCACGGCCAGCGGCAGGCGCTGGCGCGTGTCGTTGGACAGCGCGGCCTGCAGCAGCGCCTCGGTGATGTCCTGCATGCCGGCGGCGCCTTCGCCGCGGGCCTTGGCTGCGCGGGCGCGGATGCCGGCGCGCGCCGCGTCGGTGGGTGCGGCCAGCGGGCCGAACATCGCCAGGCTGCGCACCCGCTTCGGCTGCGCCGCCGCCAGGTGTTGCACGACGATCGTGCCCATCGAATGCGCGAGGAAATGCGCGCGCTCGATGCCGAGCCGGCCGCACACTGCGAGCAGCGCGTCCACGTAGCGCGCGATCGACAACGGCCCTTCGGCCTGCTGCGAACGGCCGCTGCCCGGCAGGTCGACGCGCACCACGCGGTGGCGCGCCAGCGCCGGCATCAACGGCGTCCAGGTGTTGGAACTGCCGCCCAGGCCGTGCACGCAGACGACCACGTCGCCTTGGCCTTCGTCTTCCACCGCCATGCGGTCGATGAGGTGGAAGCCCATCTAGACGAACCGGTTCTCGATGGCGCCGATGCCATCGATCTCGATGCGCACCACGTCGCCCGAGTGCAGCCACTTCGGCGGGTCGAAGCCCATGCCGACGCCGGCTGGCGAGCCGGTGGCGATGACGTCGCCCGGGTACAGCGTGATGCCGCGCGAGCAGGTCTCGATCAGCGTGGGGATGTCGAAGATCAGGTCGCGCGTGCTGGCGTCCTGGCGCAATTCGGCGCTGCCGCCGCGGGGCGTGACCCAGCCGCGCACGCGCGTGTGGCCGCCGTCGAGTTCGTCGGCGCCGACGATGCACGGCCCCATCGGGCAGAAGGTGTCGAAGCTCTTGCCCAGGTCCCACTGCTGGTGGCGCACCTGCACGTCGCGGCAGCTGACGTCGTTGACGATGGTGTAGCCGAACACATGGTCCATCGCCCGGGAACGCGCAATGTCGCGCCCGCCGCGGCCGATGACCACCGCCAGTTCGGATTCGTAGTCGATCTGTGTCGACACCGCCGGGCCCGGCAGGCGCACGTCGTCGAAGGGCCCGACCACGCATTCGGGCAGCTTGCCGAAGACGATCGGCCACAGGTCTTCCTTCGGCAGGCTGTCGCGGAACACGCTGGTCGCCAGCTCGGCCGCATGCGCGCGGTAGTTGCGCCCGGCGCAGAACAGGCTGCGCAGCGGCCTGGGCAGCGGCGCGCGCAGCGTGACCACGTCGGTGGGCAGGCGCGCGCCGGCAGGCGAGGGCAGCGGCTCGCCGCGGGCCAGCGCCTGGATCAGCGGCAGCGCGCCGCGCGACGCATCGGGCACGGCCAGCGGCGTGACCTCGCGGCCGCAGGGCGAGATCGTGCCTACGTGATCACGTCCACCCCAGTGCCAGCTGGCGATGCGCATCGAGTCTTGTCTCCGTGGACCCTGCGCGGCAGCCTGGTGGCCCACCCTGCGGGTTTACGATGGTTGTATGAGACTTGTGTCTCAATTCTGGATGGATGCATCATACGAGCCGTCTGACGTACAGCACAAGCGCAACCCCGCGACCCGCATCTCCGGACTTTCCCGCATGGCGCGACTCAAGCACCGCCTCAGCGAGCCACCCGTCCCACCGGAGCGTGGCGTCAAGGCGGCCACCTTCAACCTGCTGCTCGACACGGCGATGGCGCTGATCCGCAGCGAGGGCCACGTGCCCTCGGTGGCCGAGGTGGCGCTGCATGCCAAGGTCTCGCGCGCCACGGCGTACCGCTACTTCCCGAGCCGCAGTGCGCTGACCACCGCGGTGATCGACAGTTCGCTCGGGCCGGTGCGCAGCTTCTCGGCCGACGGATTGGTGGGGCGCGAGCGGCTGCACCAGCTGTTCAAGAAGACCTTCCCGCGCTTCAAGGAGTTCGAGGCGCCGCTGCGGGCGGCCGCGCAACTGTCGCTGGAGCAGTGGGCGCTGGAGCGTGCCGGTCTGCTGGAGGAGGAGCCGTACCGCCGCGGGCACCGCGTCGGCATCCTGGAACACGCGATCGCGCCGCTGGCCAAGGACATGCCGCCGGCGGTGCGCGACCGGCTGCACCACGCGCTGTCGGTGGTCTACGGCATCGAGCCCTATGTCGTGCTGAAGGACATCTGGGGCCTTGGCGACCGCGAGGTCGAGCGCATCGCGCTGTGGATGGCCGATGCGCTGGTGGATGCGGCGCTGCGCGAAGCCGGCGCCGGCGCGCCCGTGCTGCGGCTGGCGAATGCGCCGGCCCGCAAGCGCAAGCGCTGAAGCAGGCACTGAGGCAGGCGCAAAAGCTGGCGCTGGAAGGGGGCCCGGGCCTGCGGCGTGGCCGGCGCGCGTGCCCGAGTCCGTGATCGCGCCGTGACGGCGGCTACGGCGACTACGGCGTCAGCACGCTGCAGCCGGTGGTCTTGCGCGCTTCCAGGTCGCGGTGCGCCTGTGCGACGTCGGCCAGCGCATAACGCTGGTCGATGCGGATCCGCACCTTGCCGCTCGACACCACGTCGAACAGGTCGTCCGCCATCGCCTGCGTGGCCTCGCGCGTGGCGATGTGGGTGAACAGCGTGGCCCGTGTGACGTACAGCGAGCCCTTGGCGCCCAGGATGCCCGGTGCGAACGGCGGCACCGGTCCGGACGCATTGCCGAAGCTGGCCATCAGGCCGAAGGGCCGCAGGCAGTTCAGGCTGCCTTCCCAGGTGTCCTTGCCGACCGAGTCGTAGACCACCTTGACGCCGCGGCCGCCGGTGATGTCCTTGACGCGGGCGACGAAGTCTTCCTTCGCATAGTTGATGGCATGGGCCGCGCCGTGCTGCAGCGCCAGCTGGCATTTGGCGTCGCTGCCGGCGGTGCCGATCAGCTGCAGGCCCAGCGCCTTCGCCCACTGGCAGGCGATCAGGCCCACGCCGCCGGCGGCGGCATGGAAGAGCACGAAGTCACCGGCCTGCAGCCCGCCTTGCGGCAGCGTCTGGCGCAGCAGGTACTGTGCGGTCAGGCCCTTGAGCATCATGGCCGCGCCGGTCTCAAAGTCGATCGCGTCGGGCAGCTGGACCACGCACTTGGCCGGCAGCACGCGCCGCTCGCAGTAGCTGCCAGGCGGGTTGCTGGCGTAGGCCGCGCGGTCGCCCACGGCCAGGTGGGTGACGCCCTCGCCCACCGCCTCGACGACACCGGCACCTTCCATGCCCAGTTGAAGGGGCAGCGGGTTCTGGTAGAGGCCCGTGCGCTGGTAGACGTCGATGAAGTTCAGGCCCACGGCCTCGTGGCGAATGCGGATCTCCCCCGGCCCGGGCTCGCCGACTTCGGTGTCGACGAGCTTCATCTGCTCGGGGCCGCCAAAGGCAGCGATCTGAATGGCACGGCTGGGCAGGGTCATCGGCGGTCTCCTCGGGT
>JBGAII010000234.1:0-4026 GCA_044225625.1 Rubrivivax sp. | reverse complement strand
GCTGCTGGAGCTGACACCCGACCGGCCCGATGCCGCACCGCAGATCGAAGGCATCGGCGTGTGGCAGCGCAACGACCTGCAATGGCAGACCGACCGACCGGTGTCCGAGCGCCTGCGCTTCGAAGCCGCCGCGTGGCCGCTGCCTCGCCACGGCCCGCGGCAGATGAGCCTGAGCCTGCGCGAGCACGTGGCGCTGCCGCCCGGCTACAACCCACGCACGCTGCAGTGGGCCGCGGCGCTGCGCAGCCAGCCGGCGCTGGCGCAGGCCGATGCACGCACGCTGGTCGCGGCGGTGCTGCAGCATCTGCGCACCGGCGGCTACCTGTACACGCTCGAACCGGGCAGCTACGACGGCCGCGACGCGATCGACGAGTTCTGGCTCGACCGCAAGCTCGGCTTCTGCGAGCACTTCGCGGCCGGCATGGTGGTGGTGCTGCGCGCGATGGACGTGCCGGCACGCATCGTCACCGGCTACCAAGGCACCGACCCGCGGCCGGTGGACGGCTACCACATCGTGCGCCAGAGCAACGCCCACGCCTGGGTCGAGTACTGGCAGCCGGGCGAGGGCTGGGTGCGTGCCGATCCGACGGCCGCAGTCGCTCCGGCGCGCATCGACCAAGGCGCCAGCCTGAGCCCGCGTCCCGGTTTGGTGGCCGAGGCCATCGGCAGCGTCAGCCCGCAGCTGCTGGCGCAGCTGCGCGGTCTGCTGGAGGCGGCCAACAACCGCTGGAACCAGTGGGTGATGAACTATTCGCGCACCCAGCAGTTCCGTCTGCTCGAAACGCTGGGCGTGGACGCGCCCGACTGGCACGACCTGGCGCTGGCGCTGATTGCGCTGCTGTGCGCCGGCAGCCTGGCCGGCGCCGGTTGGGCGCTGTGGGACCGCCACCGGCAGGACCCGTGGCAGCGCCTGCAGCAGCGCGTGCTGCAGCGCCTGGCCGCGCTACGGGTGACCGTGCAGGCCCACGACCCGCCGCGCACCCGGGCCCGGCGCGTGCGCGAACAGCTGGGCAGCAGCGGCGAGGCGCTGGCCCAGGCGCTGGAGGAGCTCGATCGCGCGCGTTATGCGCAACCCGGGCGCCCGCACGTCGAACGCCAGTGGTGGCGCCGCTTCGCTGCGCTGTCGGCGCAGGCCGCCAAGGCCGCGCACGGATAATCCGGCCATGCTTTCGACGACGTTGCGGCTGCTGTTGTGCAGCCTGCTGATCCAGGCCGGCGCCGCGCTGGCCGCCAAGCCCCGGGCCGACGACGCACCCGCTCCCGGCTATGCCACGCGCCAGGATGTGCGCGACTTCGCGGCCGACCTGGCGGCGCGCCGCGATCTGCCGGCCGAATGGGTGCTGGCGCAACTGGCCGAAGCGCGCAAGCAGAGCAGCTCGCAGCGCCTGATGATGCCGCCGCCGGCCGGCACGGCCAAGAACTGGGCCGCCTACCGCGACCGCTTCGTCGAGCCGCAGCGCATTGCCGCCGGCATGCTCTTCTGGCAGGACAACGCCGAGGCGTTGCAGCGCGCCGAGGCACAGTACGGCGTGCCGGCCGAGATCATCGTCGGCATCGTCGGCGTCGAGACCTTCTATGGCCGGGTCACCGGCAACTTCCGCGTGCTCGATGCGCTGGCGACGCTCGCCTTCGACTTCCCGAGCGGTCGAAGCGACCGCAGCCCCTTCTTCCGCGCCGAACTGGAGGAGTTCCTGGTGCTGTGCCGGCGTACCGGCATCGACCCGACGCAGCCGAAGGGCTCCTTCGCCGGCGCGATGGGCCTGCCGCAGTTCATGCCCAGCAGCCTGAACAAGTGGGCGGTCGACTTCGACGGCGACGGCCGCATCGACCTGAACGACAGCCCGGCCGATGTCATCGGCAGCGTCGCCAACTACCTGGCGGTGCATGGCTGGCAGCGCGGCATGGCGATCACCTATGCGGTCGCGCCGCCGGTGGACACACGGGCCCGCGCCACACTGCTGCAGCCGGACATCCTGCCCAGCTTCACGCCCGCGCAGATGGTCGAGCAGGGCGCCGGCCTGGACGAGGTCGCCCGGGCGCACACCGGACTGTTGGCGCTGGTCGAGGTGCAGAACGGCAGTGCCGCACCGAGCTACGTCGCCGGCACGCAGAACTTCTACGCGATCACCCGCTACAACCAGTCGAGCTACTACGCGCTGGCGGTCATCGCGCTGGGCGAGGCGGTGCGCACGCGGCGCTAGGAGAGATCCAGGCTCTTCACGCCCTGCTGCTCGGCAGCATTCTGCTGCGCCTGCAGCGCCCGGCGGAAACCCTCACGCTGCTGCAGCCGCTGCCAGTAGGCCGCCACCGCCGGCGTGAACTCGCCCTCGAGCTTCACCTGCTGCGCCAGCATCAACGCGTAACCCACCGACACGTCGGCCGCGGTGAAGCGGCTGCAAAGGTATTCCTGTTGCGCCAGGCGCGGCTCGAGCGTGCGCAGCCGCGCGAGGAACCATTTCGCATAGTCGGCCGCCACCTGGGGCTGACGCCGCTCCTTCGGCTCCAGCCACGTGTAGCGCAGCACCAGCGTCTGCGGGAAGGTCAGCGTGGCCTCGCCGAAGTGCAGGTAGTTCAGATAGGCGGCGTAGTCGGGCTCGTCGAGCTCGACGTTCATCTGCCGCGGCGAATGTCTGGACGCCAGGTACTGCGCGCAGGCCGCCGACTCGGTGAGCCGTTGCTCGCCGTCGAGCAGCAGCGGAATCGTGCCCAGTGGGTTGATCTGCAGATAGTCACGCTGCAGCATGCGCGGCGGAAACGGCAGCATCTTCAGCTCGTAGGGCAGGCCGATTTCCTCCAGCATCCAAAGGGGACGGAACGAACGGGCACTCAGGCAGTGGTACAGGGTGATCATGAGCTTCTCTTGGCCAGCAGAGCGCGGCCGACGCGGGAGGCCGGCGAGCGGCCGAGTTGATCGCTGATCCAGGCGGCACAGTCGACCAGCCGGTCCAGGTCGATGCCGGTGTCGGCGCCGATGCCGTGCAGCAGGTAGACCACGTCCTCCGTGGCGACGTTGCCGGTGGCGCCCTTCGCGTAAGGGCAGCCGCCGAGGCCGCCGACCGAGGCGTCGAAGCAGCGCAGGCCGAACTGGTAGGACGCGAACACGTTGGCCACCGCCATGCCGTAGGTGTCGTGATAGTGGCCCGCAAGCTTGTCGATCGACACCGAGCGTGCACAGGCCTCCAGCATGCGCAGCACCGTGGCCGGCGTGCCCACGCCGATGGTGTCGCCCAGCGACACCTCCTCGCAGCCGATGTCCATCAGCCGCTGCGCCACCTCGGCCACCTTGGCCGGAGCCACCGGGCCTTCGTAGGGACAGGCGACGACGCAGGACACGTAGCCGCGCACCGCCACGCCGCGCTCGCGCGCCGCGGCCATCACCGGCAGGAAGCGATCGATCGATTCGGCGATGCTGCAGTTGATGTTCTTCTTCGAGAAGGCTTCCGACGCCGCGGCGAAGACGGCGACGTAGTCCGCACCGGCCGCCACCGCCGCCTCGAAGCCCTGCAGATTCGGCGTCAGCACCGGATAGCGCACGCCGGGCCGACGCACCAGCGCGCGCATCAGCGCGTCGTGGTCGGCCATCTGCGGCACCCACTTCGGCGAGACGAAGGAAGTGGCCTCGATCTCGCGCAAGCCGGCATCGGCCAGCCGCCCGATCAGTTCGAGCTTGGTGGCCAGCGGGATGCTCTGCTTCTCGTTCTGCAGGCCGTCGCGCGGGCCCATCTCGACGATGCGGACCTTGGCGTTCATGTCGCCACCTCGAAGTCCACCAGATCGACGCCGTCGACCACCTGGTCGCCGGGCGCGAACTTGAAGGCCTTGACCTTGCCGCGCGCCGGCGCGCTGATCGTGTGCTCCATCTTCATCGCTTCCAGCACCAGCAACGGCGCGCCCTTCTCCACCGACGCGCCGGCCTCGGCCAGCAACGCGATCACCTTGCCCGGCATCGGCGCCTTCAGGCCGCCTTCGACGTCGTTGCCGCTGCCGCCGACGTGCAGTGTGCCGACCAGCGCCAGCGGCCAGGCC
>JBGAII010000033.1:0-33897 GCA_044225625.1 Rubrivivax sp. | reverse complement strand
GGCGCAGCATTGCGTCGCCATCAGCACCGAATTCGAGAACGTGCCGGCGCCGGCACTGGCACGGTTGGCGGCCACGCGGCCGGTGGCGCCGCGCGCCGATGCCGTGGCCATCTGCCAGCAGCGCGGCGCCGAGAAGGCGCATTTCCTGCGCAGCGGCGTGCCCTGCGCACCGCATGCGCTGCTGGCGACCGAGACCGACCTGCAGCGCGTCGACGCGGCGCTGCTGCCCGGCATCCTGAAGACCGCCCAGATGGGCTACGACGGCAAGGGACAGGTGTCGGTCGACACGCCCGCGGCGCTGGCGGCGGCGTGGGACCGGCTGAAGCGCGTGCCCTGCGTCCTCGAGCAGCGGCTCGAGCTGCGGCACGAGATCAGCGTCATCGTGGCGCGCAGCGCCGATGGCCAGCTCGTGCACCTTCCGGTGCAGCAGAACCTGCACCGTGACGGCATCCTGGCGGTGACGCAGGTGCCTGCGCCCGACGTCGCGCCGGCCTTGGCCGCACAGGCGATCGACCACGCGGGTCGGCTGGCCGCGTCAATGGACTACGTCGGCGTGCTGTGCGTCGAATTCTTCGTGCTCGCCGACGGCACGTTGCTGGCCAACGAAATGGCGCCGCGGCCGCACAACTCCGGCCACTACAGCATCGACGCCTGCGACCTGTCGCAGTTCGAGTTGCAGGTACGCTGCATGGCCGCACTGCCGCTGCGCGCGCCGCGTCCGCATTCGGCCGCGGTCATGCTGAACCTGCTGGGTGACCTGTGGTTCAGCGGCGACGGCGCCCCGCCGCGATCGCCGGCCTGGGACCGCGTGCTGGAACTGCCCGGTGCGCACCTGCACCTGTACGGCAAGCGCGAGCCGCGGCCCGCGCGCAAGATGGGCCATCTCACGGTGACGGCCGCGGATGCCGCGACGGCACGGCGGGTGGCGCTCGAGGCCGCAGGGCGGCTCGGCCTGCCGGCCTTCTGACACCATGCCGCTGCTCGATGCCCGCGATCCGCAGGCGCTGCAGCAGGCGGCGGGCGTGCTCGCGGCCGGCGACTTGCTGGCCTTTCCCACCGAGACGGTCTACGGCCTCGGTGCCCGTGCCGACGACGATGCCGCGGTGCGCCGCATCTTTGCCGCCAAGGGCCGGCCGGCCGACCATCCGCTGATCGTGCACGTGGCCGAAGCGGCCCAGGCGCAGGCCTTCGCCGCCGAGTGGCCGCCGCTGGCACAGAAGCTGGCACAGGCCTTCTGGCCCGGGCCGCTGACGCTGATCGTGCCGCGCCGGCCCGAGGTGGCGGCGGTGGCCGCCGGCGGGCAGGACAGCATCGGCCTGCGCGTGCCGGCGCACCCGGTGGCGCAGCAACTGCTGCGCGCGGCCGGACAGCGCGGCGTGCCCGGTGTGGCCGCCCCCAGCGCCAACCGCTTCGGCCGCGTCAGCGCCACCTGCGCGGCCCATGTGGTGCAGGAGTTCGGCGCCGACCTGGCGGTGCTCGACGGGGGCGACTGCCCCGGCGGCATCGAGTCGACCATCGTCGATTGCCGCGGTGGCCGGGCGACGCTGCTGCGGCCCGGGCTGCTGACGCGTGCGCAACTCGAGGCGGTGATCGGCGGTCCGCTGCATGAGCGCGATGCCGATTCGCCCCGTGCCAGCGGCACTCTGGAGGCGCACTATGCGCCGCAGGCCAGGCTGCGGCTGATGTCGGCTGCGCAGTTGCGCGATGCGCTGACGATCCTCGGGTCGGACGGGGCGGGGCTCGGGCTGGCGGTATATTCCCGCTCCAGTCTGCCGCGGGCGCGGGGCGTGGCCTACCGGCGCATGCCCGACGACCCGGCAGCGGCGGCCCACGAATTGTTCGCCGCGCTGCGTGACTTCGATGCCCGCGGCATCAAGCTGCTGTGGGTCGACGAGCCGCCCGCCGGCGCCGACTGGGAAGGCGTGGCCGACCGCCTGCGTCGCGCGGCCGCCGCCTGAGGCGGGGAACCCGCCGGCCCGGCCGACGATCACACGACGATTCTGGAGCGATGATGAATTCGATAGGCAGATGGATGCGCCGCGCCGCGCAGGGCGGTGCGGCCCTGCTGGCGCTGGTGTTGCTGGCGTCCTGCGGCGGTGGTACGGAAGCGATCACGCCCTACAACCCGACGCGGCTGCTGATCCTGGGCGACGAGATGAGCGTGATGACCAAGGATGGCATCAAGGGACGCAAGTACAGCGTCAATGCCGTCGGCGCCGACCAGGTCTCGCTCGATTGCGTGCTGTTTCCGCTGTGGCACCAGGTCGTGGCCTACACCTGGGGCTTTGCCTACGAGGAATGCAACCCGGGCAACCAAGCCGTGACGGCTGCGCGCATCTATGCCGTGCCGGGCGCGAAGGTCGACGATCTGCCGCAGCAGCTCGAAGCGGCGCGGCTGGTCAACGGCAGCTTCAGCAAGACCGACCTGTTCATGGTGCTGGTCGGCCAGAACGACGTGGTCGACCTGTACGAGAACGTCTATCGGCCCGACCCGACCACCGCGAACTACAACGCCGTGATTGCCGAATTGCAGGCCCGCGGTGTCCGCCTGGCGGCGTTCGTCAATCGACTGTCGCGGGCCGACGTGGGCGACCTGAACGGACCGAAAGTCATCATCTCGACCATTCCGCTGCTGAACCTGACACCCTACGCGCGGGCGCAGGCGGCGGCCTATCCCGGCATCAACGTCTGGAACACCTTGCTGGCATTCAGCCAGGCGTTGAATACCGCCATGCGTGCCGGCGACGGTACCGATGGCAACCGCGGCATCGTCAACGACGGCCGCTTCCTCGGCCTGGTCGAACTCGATTCGCTGTTGAATGCCGGCTACAACAATCCCGAGAACTACGGGCTGTACAACACGCTGTACCCGGTCTGCGTCGCCACCTTGCCGGACTGCTGGAATGTCCCGGCTGACCTCGCGCCTGGCGGCAATGCGGTGACGTGGATGTGGGCCAGCGACCTGTGGATGGGAACGACCGCGCAGGTCAGCCTGGGCAACTTCGCGCGCGGCCGCGCCCTCGGAAACCCGTTCTAGCGTCGTGGGTCAGCGCCGCATGCGGCGCTCGATCACCAGCTTGGTGGTCAGGATCGTCAGCGCCAGCAGCAAGGTCACCGCATTGGCGATGATGATCGGCCACGCGCCGAGCCGCCAGCCATAGGCCAGCCACAGCGCCACGCCGACGGTGAAGGCACCGTACATCCCGGCAGAGATGCCGTGCACGGCTCGTGTGCGCAGCGTCAGCAGCGCCTGCGGCACGAAGGACAGCGTGGTCAGCGTGGCGGCGATGTAGCCGAGCCACTCGTTCGGAATCGTGTCGGGAGTCATGTGGTCTCAGCGTGACGGGGCGTCGCGCAGGCTCCATTGCACCAGGGCGTCCAGCGCCGGACGCGCCGCGTTGGCCTGGGGGTGGTTGATGATGGCCACCAGCACGTAGCGGCGGCCGCTGTCGCTGAGCACGTAGCCGGCGATGCCGGCCACGTCGCGCAGCGAGCCGGTCTTCAGGTGGGCGCGGCCGGCCGTCGCGCGCGAGCGGCGCAGCGTGCCGTCCAGGCCGTTGATCGGCAGCGAGGACACCAGTTCAGGCATCGCCGGGCTGCTCCAGGCCTGCTGCAGCAGCCGCGCCAGCAGCGCGGCGCTCAGCCGCGTGTCGCGCGACAGCCCGGAACCATTGTCCAGCGGCGTGCCGGCGGACAGGTCGCCGCTGCGCTGCAGCAGCCATTCCTGCAGCAGCGCGCGCGCCGCCTCGGCGGTGGCTGGCTGTGCCGGCTGGCGCTGCAGGGCCAGTGTCAGGAACAGCTGCTGTGCCATCACGTTGTTGCTGTATTTGTTGATGTCGCGCAGCACCTCGGCGAGCGTCGGCGACTTCAGCTCGAAGCTGGGCCTCACGCCCACCGGTGCCAGGCCATCGACCACACGTCCGCCGAGCCTGCCGCCCATGTCGCGCCACAGCGCGTCGATCAGGCGCGCGTTGTAGCTCGCCGGGTCGGCATCGGCCACCGGCCAGCTCAGTTCGCCGCAGGCTGCCGGGTAACTGCCGGCGAAGCGGATGCGAGTCGCGTCGCCGAGGCTGGCCTTGAGGCCGCCGCGCCAGTCGTCGCAGGGGCCGGCGTTCAGGCGCACCGTGCGGTCGACCTGCGTGCCGGCCAGCGGCGGGTCGACCAGCACCTGGGCCACGCCGCGTGCGGCGTCGGGCACGAACGTGTAGGTGACGGCCTTGAAGTTCAGCAGCAGCGCATCGGGCTGCACGTTGTAGGGGCGCGTGGTGTCGCCGTCGAAATCGCCCGGGTCGGCCTGGTTCGGCGCGAAGGCGCTGCGGTCCAGCACGATGTCGCCGCGGATCTCGCGCACGCCCATCTGTTGCACGCGGCGCAGCAGCAGCCAGACACGCTCGACCACCAGTTTCGGGTCGCCGGTGCCCTTGATGACCAGCGAACCGTCGAGCACACCGTCGCTGACGTTGCCCTGCAGCCAGACCGGTGTGCTCCAGGTCCAGGCCGGACCCAGCTGATCCAGCGCCGCCAGGCCGGTGAGCAGCTTGGCCAGCGACGCCGGGTTCATCGGCACCTGCGGCTGGTGCGCGAGCACGGTGCGCGCGCTGCCGGCTTCCTGCAGCACGACCGCCAGGGCATCCTGCGGTACTCGGGCGCGCTGCAGTGCACTTTCCACCTCGGGTGGCAAGGCTCGCGCGGCGGTGACCGAAAGTGCCATGCACAGCATGGCAGCCGCGGCGCACGCAGACCGCACGGCACGCCGCTCCGACAGCCCTCGCCTCATGGCGCCGATGATCGCACGGCTACACTTCCTTCATGATCTGCACGTGCCCGACGCGGCAGCGCCGCGACCCGGGCGCTAGGGGATGCGAGGGGGCCTTGTGACCGCGGCGCTGCTTGCCTTCGACACCTCCACCGAGGCCCTGGCCGTGGCCCTGCAGGTGCGCGGGCGGCTGTGGTCGTGCAACGGCGAAGGCGGTGCGGCCGCGTCGGCGCGGCTGCTGCCGCAGGTGCGCCAGCTGATGCGCGAGGCCGGCATCGAATGGTCTCAGCTGCAAGCCATCGCCTTCGGCCGCGGGCCGGGCGCCTTCACCGGCCTGCGCACCGCCTGTGCGGTGGCCCAGGGCCTGGCCTTCGGCGCAGGGCTGCCCTTGCGGCCTCTGGACAGCCTGCTGATCGTGGCCGAGGGCGTGCGCCTCGAGCATGCCCCGATCGGGGACGAGATCGACGTGGTGATGGATGCCCGCATGGGCGAGGTCTATGCCGGCCGCTATGCCTGGAATGGCAGCGCATGGCAGCCGCGCGTGGCGCCGGCGCTGTACACGCTGGACGGCCTGCATGCGCTGTGGGCCGGTGTGCCGCCGCGCTGCGTGGCCGGCTCGGCCCTGGCGGCCTTCGGCGACCGGCTGCAGGCCGGTGCCGCGCTCCGCATCCAGGCCGATATCGACCGTGCCGCGGCGCTGATGCGCCTGGCCCAGCAGCAGTGGCAGCTCGAAGGCGGCATCGATCCGGCTGATGCGCTGCCGCTGTATCTGCGCGACAAGGTGGCGCTGACGGTGGCTGAGCGCATGGCGTTGCGCCAGGAGGAGGTGCAGCGGTGAGCGCGCTGCCGATCAGCGGGACATTGCAGCTGCGCCCGATGCGGCTGGACGACCTCGACGCCGTGCTGGCCGTCGAGCGCAGCACCTACAGCTTCCCCTGGACGCGGGGTAACTTCATCGATTCCCTGGCCTCCGGCTACCTGGCCGAGCTGCTGCTGGACGACAGCGCCAGGCTGATCGGTTACTTCGTGGCCATGGTCGGTGTCGACGAGATGCACTTGCTGAACCTGAGCGTGGCGCCGGCCCACCAGCGGTGCGGCCATGCGCGGACGCTGCTCGATGCGCTGGAAGCGCATTGCCGTGACCTGCACCTGCCCACGCTGTGGCTCGAAGTGCGGCTGAGCAATGCGCGGGCGCGCCAGATCTACCTGCGGCGTGGCTTTGCCGAAGTCGGCCTGCGCCGCGGCTACTACCCGGCAGGCAAGGGGCAGCGTGAAGATGCGATCGTGATGAGCATGGCTTTGGTGGAGCGCTGACACGATGACCTGGAGCGAACGCCAGCGGCTGATGCTGCAGGAAATGGGCATCCGGCTGTGGGCGCCGGCGGCCGAGTCCGCCGCCGACGGCATGCCGAGCCCTCCCGAGCTGCCGGCAACCCCTGGCGTCCCGGCCGCGCCGGCGGTTCCCGCCCGCCCGTCGGCGCCGGGCCTGCGGGCGGACGACGCCGTTGCGCCACGGGCCGAGGCGCGCGCTGGGGCCGAGGCGGCGCCACCCGCCGCGGCTGCCGATGCGCGTGCCGCCGCCATCGCCGTGATGCCCTGGCCGCAACTGCGCGAAGCCGTCGCCGGCTGCCGCGCCTGCGGCCTGTGCGAGACGCGGCGCCAGACGGTGTTCGGCGTCGGCAACCCGCAGGCCCACTGGATGATCGTCGGCGAGGCGCCGGGCGAGCAGGAAGACCTGAAGGGCGAGCCCTTCGTCGGTGCCGCCGGCCACCTGCTGGACAGCATGCTGCACGCGCTGGGTCTGACCCGCGGCGAGGCGGCGCCCGAGAAGCAGGTCTACATCGCCAATACGCTGAAGTGCCGGCCGCCGCGCAACCGCAATCCGGAGCCCGAAGAGATGCTGCGCTGCGAGCCCTTCCTGCTGCGTCAGATCGAGCTGATCCGGCCCAAGCTGATCCTGGCGATGGGCCGCTTCGCGGTGCAGGCGCTGTTGCGCACGCCAGAGCCGATCGGCAAGCTGCGCGGCCGCGTCCACCGCTATCAGGGCGTGCCGCTGGTGGTCAGCTACCACCCGGCCTATCTGCTGCGCAACCTGCCGGACAAGTCGCGTGCCTGGGACGACCTGTGTCTGGCGGCTCAGGTGGCCGAGCAGGCCGGCGGCTGACGCGTCAGCGCTTGTCCGTCTTGCGCGGGCGCTGCCAGCCGTCGATGATCACCTGGCGTGCACGTGCCACCACCAGCTTGCCGGCAGGCACGTCCTTCGACACGGTGGAGCCACCACCGACGGTGCTGCCGTCACCGATCGTCACCGGTGCCACCAGCACGCAGTTCGAGCCCACGTGCACGTCGGCGCCGAGCACGGTGCGGTGCTTGTGGGCGCCGTCGTAATTGGCGGTGATGCTGCCGGCGCCGTAGTTGACGCGCGGCCCGACGCTGGCGTCGCCCAGGTAGGCCAGGTGATTGGCCTTGGCGCCGGCGCCGAGCGTCGCGTTCTTCACCTCGACGAAGTTGCCGATGTGCACCTCTTCGCCCAGTTCGGCGCCGGGACGCAGCCGGGCAAAGGGGCCGATCAGCGCCTGCGGCCCGACCTTTGCGCCTTCGACGTGGGTGAACGGATGGATCTGCGCGCCGGCCGCGATCTCGGCATCGCGGATCACGCAGTTGGCACCGATGCGCACGCCGTCACCCAGGCTCACGCGGCCCTCGAAGATGCAGTTCACGTCGATCTCGACGTCGCTGCCGCAGAGCAGTTCGCCGCGCACGTCCAGCCGCGCCGGGTCGGCCAGGCGCACGCCGGCCTCCATCAGCGCGTCCGCCTGGGCATGCTGGAAGCGGCGCTCCAGGTCGGCCAGCTGCGCCGGGCTGTTGACGCCCAGCACCTCGGTCTCGCTGGCTGCGGCCGTGGCCACGACCGGCACCCCCTCGGCCACCGCCATCGCCACGATGTCGGTCAGGTAGTACTCGCGCTGCGCGTTGTCGTTGCGCAGCGCCGTCACCCAGCGGCGCAGCGCCGCGGTGGGCGCGGCCATCATGCCGGTGTACACCTCGCGGATCCGGCGCTGCGCCTCGGTGGCGTCCTTGTGCTCGACGATGCCCAGCACGCGGCCGGCGCCATCGCGCAGGATGCGGCCGTAGCCGGTGGCGTCGGGCAGCTCGATGGTCAGCAGCGCCAGCTGCTCGCCACCGCAGGCCTGCACCAGCGCCTGGGCCGTGGCGCTGCGGATCAGCGGAACGTCGCCGTTGAGGATCAGCGTGGTCGCGGCCGTGTCGTCCAGCGCGGGCAGTGCCTGCTGCACCGCATGGCCGGTGCCGAGCTGGGGCTCCTGGCGGACGAAAGCCCGGCCTGCAGCGCGGGCCGCGGTTTCCACCTCGTCGGCGCCGTGGCCGGTGACGATCACGGTGCGTGTTGCCGCCAGCGCTGCGCTGGCCCGCAGAACATGCTGCAATAGCGTGGTGCCGCCCAACCGGTGCAGCACTTTCGGACGCGCCGACTTCATGCGCGTGCCCTTGCCGGCAGCCATGATCACGATGTTCAGAGCCATGCGAGCATCCACAGCCAAAGCCGCGATTATCGGCGGCTGCCTGCTGGCGTTGCTGCTGCTGGGCGGCTGCAGCGCAGTGCGCGTCGGCTACAACCAGGCGCCCACGCTGGCCTGGTGGTGGCTGGACGGCTACATGGATTTCGACGCGACGCAGGCGCCGAAGGTCAAGGACACGCTGGCGCAATGGTTCGCCTGGCACCGCAGTACCCAGCTGCCCGACTATGCCGACCTGCTGGCGGCGGCGCAGCAACAGGTGATGCAGCCGGCGACACCTGCACAGGTCTGCCGCTGGAACGACGACCTGCGTGTGCGCCTGACGGTCGCCTTCGCCCAGGGCGTGCCGCTGGCGGCCGACCTGCTGCCGCTGCTGAAGCCGGCGCAGCTGGCGCAACTGGAGCGCCGCTATCGCAAGTCGAACCTGGAGTTCGAAGAGGACTTCCTGCAGCAACCCGACGAACGCCAGAAGGCGGCCATCAAGCGCACCGTCGATCGCGCCGAGATGCTCTACGGCCGGCTGGACGACAACCAGCGCCGGCTGATCGCGGCCGGCGTGGCCGCCTCGCCGTTCGACCCGGCGGCCTGGTATGCCGAGCGCCAGGCGCTGCAGTCGCAGACGTTGCAGACCTTGGCGCGGCTGACGGCCGGCGGTCCGGCGCGGGCCGACCGCGAGTCGAACCTGGCGGGCCTGAAGGCGCTGGCGGACCGCGTGCTGCGTGCGCCGCCGGGGCCTTATCGCGACTATCAGCAGCGGCTGACCGACTACAACTGTGAGTTCATCGCGCGGTTGCACAACAGCACCACGCCGAAGCAGCGCCTGGCGGCGCGCGACAGGCTGCATGGCTGGGAGGAGGATCTGCGCGTGCTGGCGGCGCAGAAGCCCGATGCGGCGCCGCGCAGCGACATGCAGCCTTAGCCGGCGCGGTCGATGGCGATGCGGATCGGCGCTGCAGCCGGCGGACTGGCGCAGGACTCGTCGTCGTCGAAGGCCTTGTCGCCGTCGGCGTTGGCGACGCCGGTGGCCTTCAGCGTGGTGAAGGGATGCAGGGTCCGGTCCATCAGATGCGATGGCACGACATGGCCCATCGCGTGCAGCATGTTGTCGATGCGACCGGGGTACTGACGCTCCCAGTCGCGGATCATGGCCTTGATCTGCACACGCTGCAGGTTGTCCTGACTGCCGCACAGCGTGCACGGGATGATCGGAAACTGCCGGTGCGCGGCCCAGCGCTCCAGGTCGGTCTCGGCCACGTAGGCCAGCGGGCGGATGACCACATGGCGTCCGTCGTCGCTGGCCAGCTTCGGCGGCATGCCCTTCATGCGTCCGCCGAAGAACATGTTCATCAGCAGCGTCACCACCATGTCGTCGCGGTGGTGGCCGAGCGCGATCTTCGTCGCGCCCAGTTCGCTGGCCACGCGGTACAGGATGCCGCGCCGCAGCCGCGAGCACAGGCTGCACATCGTCTGGCCCTCGGGCACCAGTTTCTTGACGATGGAGTAGGTGTCCTGGTTCTCGATGTGGAAGGGCACGCCGCGCGTGCGCAGGTAGGCCGGCAGCACGTCGGCCGGGAAGCCGGGCTGCTTCTGATCCAGGTTGACGGCGACGATGTCGAAATCGATGGGTGCGCGTTCGCGCAGCGACAGCAGGATGTCGAGCAGCGCATAACTGTCCTTGCCGCCGGACAGGCAGACCATGAGCTTGTCGCCGGCCTCGACCATGTTGAAGTCGGCGATGGCCTGGCCCACCTGGCGGTGCAGCTTCTTGCTCAGTTTGTTGGTTTCGAAGGCCTGCTTGCGCGCGGCCAGGCTGTCGGGGAGGGCGGCGACGCTGTTCATGGCGGGTTGATTCCAAAGACCTCGACGCCGACGGCGTCGCAGTCCGGGTAGACATCGGGCTTTTCGGTGGATACGCGCGCTGCGCGCACGCGCGGGTGCGCCAGCATCCGCTGCAGCAGTTCGTCGGCCAGCGTTTCCTGCAGCTGGATGGGGCCGCGCGCGATGCGTTCGCCGATGACCTGGCGGATGAAGTCGTAGTCCACGACCTCGTGCAGCGCATCGCGGCTCGGTGTCGAGTCGGCCAGCGGCACGTACAGGTCGACATTGATCAGCAGGCGTTGTGGGCCGTGCTGCTCGAAATCGTGCACGCCGATGCGGGCAAGCACCTCGTAGTTGCGCAGGAACAGCCGGCGGCAGCCGGCCAGCGCGGGGTGCGACGGCAGCGCGCTCACGGGCCTGCCCTCCGCGCTGCGCGCGCCAGGACGAGCGCTTGGGAACGGCCCGGTGCGTTCATGTCAGGGCTGCGCCATGAACATCACGTCGCGCGGCTGAGCGGCCAGGTGCTGGCCTCCGTCGACCAGCAGTGTGGTGCCGGTGATGGCCGGTGCTTCGAGCAGGAAATGCACCGCCCGGGCGATGTCCTTGCCGGTGGATGAACGCTGCAACGGTGTCAGCCGGTGGGCGCGTTCGAAGGCCGCCTCGTCCATCGGGCCGGAAGGCAGGGTCAGGCCGGGCGCCACCCCGCAGACCCGCAGCCGCGGCGCCAGCGCCTGGGCCAGCAGCGTGGTGGCGCTTTCCAGCGCGGCCTTCGACAGCGTGTAGGACAGGTAATCGGGGTTTGGATTCCAGAGTTTCTGGTCGAGCAGGTTGACGACGCAGCCGGCCGTGCCGGATTCGTCCAGGTGCCGGTGCAGCGCTTCGGCCAGCAGCACGGCCGGCGCGACGTTGCTGCGCCAGTGGCGTTCCATGGCCGCATGGCCGAAGCTGTGCACGTCGTCCTGCTCGAAGATCGCGGCGCTGTTGACCACGGCCTGCAGGCGCCCGAAGTGCTTCAGCACCGCTGGCACCAGCGCACGGCAGGCGGCTTCGTCCGCCAGGTCCGCGGCGAAGGATTGGGCCTGGGCCCCCGCCGCTCGCAGTTCGGCCAGCACCGTCTCAGCCTGGGCCGCCGAGGCGTGGTAGTGCAGCGCGATGTCCCAGCCCCCCGCCGCGAGCTCGATCGCGATCTCTCGGCCGAGCCGGCGCGCGGCGCCGGTGACCAGGGCCACGGGACGGGGATCCATGCTTCCTACAATCTTCGGATGGCGGAAATCGAAGCCGCGAGTTTATCGGCGCAGTTGCAGCAGCGGATCCGACAGGCCATCGACGCCCGTGGCGGCTGGCTGCCCTTCGACGCATTCATGGCGCTGGCGCTGTACGAACCCGGACTGGGCTATTACGCCAATGACGGTCTCAAGTTCGGGCAGATGCCCGCCTCGGGCAGCGACTTCGTCACGGCGCCGGAGATGACCCCGTGGTTCGGCCGGACCCTGGCCGTGCAGGCGAGACAGGCGCTGCAGGCTTGCACTTCGGCCGAGGTCTGGGAGTTCGGTGCGGGGTCCGGGGCGCTGGCGGAACAGCTGCTCGGTGAGCTCGGTGGGGCGGTGTCCCGCTATCACGTCGTGGAGCTGTCCGCGTCGCTGCAGGCACGCCAGCGCGCGCGCCTGGCGCCGTGGTCCGGCAGGGTGCAGTGGCATCAGCGTCTGCCCGAGCACATCGACGGGCTCGTGCTCGGCAACGAGGTGCTGGATGCGATGCCGGTGCAGCTGCTGCACTGGGACGGCGCGGCATGGTTCGAACGCGGCGTCGCCTGGCGGGATGATGGCTTCACCTGGCAGGACCGGCCGACGGCACTGCGGCCGCCGGTCGAGGCGGGATTCGTGCCGGGCGCCGTCGTCGAGATCCATCCCCAGGCGCAGGCCTTCGTCCGCACGCTGGCCGAGCGCATGGGGCGTTCGGTGGCCCTGTTCATCGACTATGGATTCCCGGAGGCCGAGTACTACCACCCGCAACGCAGCGGCGGCACACTGATGTGTCATCGGGCGCATCGCGCCGATCCGGACCCGCTGGGCGATGTCGGCTTGAAGGACATCACCAGCCACATCGACTTCAGCGCCATCGCGCTGGCCGCGCAGGATGCCGGGCTGCAGGTGCTGGGCTACACGTCCCAGGCGCGCTTCCTGATCAACTGTGGCCTGCCTGAGCTGCTGCACGGCGCCGGCACGCCGGACATCGTTGCTGCGCAGCGGTTGATCAACGAGCACGAGATGGGCGAACTCTTCAAGGTCATCGGACTCGCCCGCGGGGTCGACTTCGACGCGCTGGGATTCCGCTTCGGCGACCGCAGTCACCGGCTCTGATGCGCTGGCTGATCGTCTTCCTGCTGGCCTTCCTGCTGATCAATGGCCTGAAGGTTTGGCTGCAACGGATCGGCCTGGGACGGTTGCCTGGAGACTTCAGCTTTCGTTTCGGCGGCCGTGACTGGTACGTGCCGTTGGCCAGCAGCCTGCTGCTAAGCCTGGCAGCGCTCCTGATCGGAGCACTGATATAAGTAAGTGAGCGCTCAGCTTACTATGGTCCATTCATGCTGGCATTGTCGGCAACGGACCTGGGCAGTTTCGTCGTACGCCCCGGCACGCACCAATTGGAAGCGCGCGTAGCTACCGCAAACGGGGCAGTCCGCCTGGCTCGCGATGGCTTCGGCGTGCAGCAAGATGAACAGATAGCGGCGCAGGGCCCACAGGCCGACGCCACCGCACAAGGCAATGGCAACGAAGTCGATCAGCTGGTCCGTCCAGTTGCGGAACTGCGATGCGGCCTCGAAAGCCGCAATGGCGCCCACCATGCACAGGAAGGTCAGCGCCATGTGTGCATGGCTGCGCAGCAACTCGCGCTCGTACCATTTTTTGAACCCGTGCTTGCGGATGCCGGTGGCGATCTTCACCTTTCCACCTCGGTAGTCGACACGGCGTTAAGCATGGATCGATTCTTGCGTCGAACTGGCTGGTCCGGTTGAAGCGTCTGCTTTCATCTTCCCCCCAGGTTAAGGGGTGTACGGCTCACCAGCGATACAAGACATTCGATCAGGATCGAAATGGTCAACTAACCACTTCAGGGAGAAGTGTCATGAAACCAGTCAAACTAGCGGTGGCCGTTGCTGCGGCGCTATGTGTCGGGGCGAGTATGGCGGCGAGCCCGTCCGTCACGCTCGGCAACGATGGCACCGTCGGATTCGGGATGGGCAGCGTGTCCGGTGCCACTTTCGAGGACACCTGGACCTTCAATCTGGGTGCCTATGCCGGCCAGCCCCCGTTGAAGTTCGAGTCATCGATCACCTCGTACGACGGCATCGTCTTCACGGAAGTCAAGCTGAACGGCATCGCCTTTGACCTATTGCACCAAGGTGCCCTCTCGGTGGCCTACGGTTCGGGTATGTCGGGTGCGCTGCCGTGGACACTGGTCGTGAAAGGAACGACCGATGGGCTCGGTTCCTATGGCGGTCAGCTGAGCGTGACTGCCGTTCCCGAGCCGGAGAGCTATGCCTTGATGCTGGCCGGCCTCGGTGCCCTCGGCTTCATGGCACGCCGCCGGAAAGCCTGAGATCGCGAATGGGTGATGCTCTGAGGTGGCTACGCCGCCTCGGAGTTCATATATTGTGGGGCGGACAAGCCGACCCGCGCCTGGTTTACGGCAGGTTCCTGTCCGCCGGTGGGGCCTGGACGTCGCGCGGCCCGATCTGCGGTCCGAGCCGTGCCTTCAGCGAACTCGGCTTGCTGCCCAGCAAGGCGCTGTAGTACACGGCGTTCGACAACACCTTTTTGACGTAGTCACGCGTCTCGGCAAAGGGGATGTTCTCGGCCCACGCCGCCGGCTCGAGCAGCGGCCCGTCCCGCCAACGACGCGGCCGGCCGGGCCCCGCGTTGTAGGCCGCGGCAGCCATGGCCTGCGAGCCGCCGAAATCATCCAGCACCAGCTTCAGATAGGCCGTGCCGAGCCGCAGATTGATGTTGCGGTCGGTGATCATCTCCTGCTTGTAGTCCAGGCCGATCTTCTTTGCGGTCCAGCGCGCGGTCGCCGGCATGATCTGCATCAGGCCCGAGGCGCCGACGTTGGAGCGCGCGTCCATGATGAAGCGGGACTCCTGCCGGATCAGGCCATAGACATAGGCCGGATCCAGCCCGATCTCGCGCGCCTGGGCCACGACCTCCTGCTTGAACGGCATCGGGAAGCGCTGGGCCATGTCGACTTCCTGGCGGGTGCGGTCGCTGGTATTGATGCAGCGGTCCCAGACCTCCCGGTCGCAGGCCAGCTGCGCCGCAGCGAGCAGTTCGCGATCGCCCAGGCCGCGCAGCGTGAAGTTCCATTCGCGCACGCCTTCGTTGCGCAGGCCGATGCCGATCAGCAGCAAGGCCCGGTCGAAGCCCGGGTTGCGCCGGGCAGCCTCGCGCTCGGCCGCCGTCAGTGCCGCCGGTCGGGGCGGCAGCGCCACCGAGCCGCCCAGATCTTCCAGCGCCAGCTTGCCGTAGAAGCTCATGTGTCCGGAGATCGACTCCAGCAGCTGGCGCGCTGCCAGCCGCTCCGCGTCGCCGTCCGGACCGGCCTTGGCCAGGCCTTGCATCGCGCGGGCGCGCCAGTAGATCCAGGATGCATCCTTCTGCTCCTCGGGGCTCATCGCCTCGATGGCCTGGCTCACCAGCACCCAGCGCTCACTGTCGCTGCCGTCGAAACGCAAGGCGGCACGCACCTGCCAGGCCAGCATGTCGTCGGACCACGGCGCCACTTCGCGCTGGGTGACCAGGGTGTCCCGACGCAGCCCCCAGGCGCGCTGGGCCCAGGGCACGGCCTCGGGCATCAGCTTCATCGCCGCTTGCTTGGCGGTGGCTGCCCAGGCATACGCGGCCAGCGGCTTGGGCAGGTCGGCTTGCCAGCGTTCCTGCAACTGTGCGGCGGCGGCTTGCGGATCGTTCGCCGCAAGCCGTGCCAGTGCCAGCGTGGCCAATTGGGCGCCGACGCCGCCGTCGCGCACCGGCTTGCGGGCGAGCAAACGCGCGGGGTTGTCGATCAACTCGCCCACGGCCGCCGCCGCTGCGGGGCTGATGAAGCCGGTCGCGGCACGGGCCGCACGCGGCCGGTTGGCCTCGACGGCCAGTCGCGCCTTCTGCCAGGCGTCGTCCGCACCCAGCACGTCGGCCGCGAACAGCATGCTGGCGAGCAGGTTGCATCCGTCATCCAGGTCCCGCTGCGCGAACCAGGCGGCGCGGGCTGCGTCGCGCACCTCCTGTCCCTTGAGATGCTGCGTCAGCAGGGCATAACACGTGACCTCGCGGTCGTCGTTCATGCGAAAGCGCGGATAGTCGCGGCCGAAGGCGGCCCAGTCGCGCCGCCTGCCCAATTCCAGCAGCCAGTCGTTGCGCAGCCGGTCCTCCACATAGGTGCCGGGCCAGCGCGCATAGAAGGCCTCGATCTCGTCGACCTGGGCCACGTTGAGCCGGTTGTTCAGTTCCCAGTATTCGACCCATGGCGCCAGCGGATGTTGGCGCGCCGCGATGGCGGCCATCGTCAGCTGGGTGCGGTCTTTCTTGCGGAAGGCCTCGCGTGCATCGAGGACGACCTGATGTTCGGACTGGGCGCGCGCCGGGCGCGGCGCGCCGATCGACAGGACCAGCGCGACAAGCGCCAAGCCCGTGGCGCGGGCCAGGGTACGGGAGGCGGGTCGAAGCGTCATGGCAAGGGGAACGTACGCAATCTAGCGTGTCGACGCAAATGCATGCGGCATTTTCTCACTCGGTGCGGTTGTGCGCGGGGCCTCGGGCCCCCTGCACGCACGCCGCGCTTCTTGCGAGCCGGGTCGGCAGGGAAAGTTCAGGGCCGTCGCGGTGCGCGCTTCTTCGCCGGAACGCGCCGGCGCGGGGTCGGCGCTGCGGCGCGGGCCCGCAGTGCCGCGTCCAGTGCCAACCGGGCCCATGGGCGCATGTCTTCGGACGAGTCCAGCGCGGCCGGAGGAACGGTCCAGTAGCCGAGCGACACGCGCCGCCCCTTGGCTTCGTAGACGAAGGGCTCGCAGCCCGCAGCGGCGAACTGGGCCTGGCTCTGCGCATCCGCCTTCAGGTACAGGCGCTCGTAGGCGATCAGGGCCATGAACACGCCGTCGATGCGCAGCCCATGGCCGCCGAACATGCGCTGCGCACTCACCGCGCCGAGCGGTGCCAGCAGTTCCAGGCAATGGTCGACCAAGGGGTCGCTGGCGGGCATGCGAGCCTCCAGGATGGGTGGCAGTGCGCAGTGTAGGCGCGCCATCGTCGGCACAATGCGCTGTCGTTGCCTACCGCCAGCCGCGCCATGAGCGAAGCCTTCAAGACCCCCTTCGAACCGACCCGCGACAAGCTGACGCTGCGGCGCCAGTTGCAGGCCGAACGCCTGGCGATGGCCGACCGGCACGAGCGTTCGGTGCATCTGCAGCAGGTGCTGCGTGTCTGGCTGGTCGGCCGCAGCGAGCGCAGCATCGGTGCCTACTGGCCGATCAAGGGTGAATTCGATGCGTTGCCGGCGCTGTATCGCTGGAGCGAGGCCGAGTCCGGCCGGCGCATCGGCCTGCCGGTGATCAACCGCGACACCAAGCAGCTGCGCTTCCATGTCTGGTTCCCCGGCTGTCCGATGGAGGACGACGCCTACGGCATTCCCAAGCCCAAGGACACCGAGGCCTTCGAGCCCGAACTGCTGCTGGTGCCTTGCGTCGGCTACGGCCCGAAAGGACTGCGCCTCGGATACGGCGGCGGCTTCTACGACCGCACGCTGGCTGCGCTGCAGCCGCGCCCGTTCACCGTCGGTGTCGGCTATTCGCACGGCTACGTGCCGTGGCTCGAACCGGAGCCGCACGACGTGCCGCTGGACGCCGTGCTGGTCGAGGACGGCGTCGCCTGGCAGCGGAGCTGAACCGCTGCGTCAGCCCGCTGCCGGCCCCAGCGCCAGGCGGCGGCAGAGTTCCAGCGTCAGCGCGCTCTGGTTCATCGTGTAGAAGTGCAGCCCCGGTGCGCCGCCGGCGATCAGCCGCTCGCACAGCGCCGTGACCACGTCCAGGCCGAAGGCGCGGATCGAGGCGCTGTCGTCCATGAAGCCTTCCATCTTCAGCGCCACCCAGCGCGGAACCTCGATGCCGTCGCGGGCCGCGAACTGGGCGATCTTCGCGAAGTTGTGGAAAGGCATGATGCCCGGCACCACCGGCGCGTCGGCGCCGAGCTTGCGCGTTTCGTCGACGAAGTGAAAGTAGGCGTCGGGGTTGAAGAAGAACTGGGTGATCGACGAACTGGCGCCGCTCTTGACCTTGTGGACGTAGTGCTCCAGGTCACGACGGCTGTAGCGCTGCTCGGGGTGGTACTCGGGATAGGCGGCGACCTCGATGTGCCAGTCCGGCCCCTGGGTCTCGCGCACGAAGCGCACCAGCTCCGCGGCATAGCGGAATTCGCCGGCGGTGGCCGTGCCGCTCGGCAGGTCGCCGCGCAGCGCCACGAGGCGGCGGATGTTCTGTGCGCGATAGGTGTCCAGGATCTCGGCGATGCCGGCGCGCGTCGAGCCCACGCAGGACAGGTGCGGCGCGGCCTCGAAGCCGGCGGCGGAGATCGCCCGCACGGTGTGCAATGTCTTGTCGCGCGTCGAGCCGCCGGCGCCGTAGGTGACGCTGAAGAACTCGGGCTGCAGCGCGCCGAGTTCCTGCACCACGGTCTTCAGCTTGTCGTCGCCCACCGGCGTGTTGGGCGGAAAGAACTCGAATGAAATCGGGACGCTCATGGCGTGACTCCGCATGGATGCCGCGTCGCCACGCGACGCGGCGACGCCTTCGAGCGGACGCCGCGGCTCCGGCTCGGCCGGCCCGCTGGCGTCGCCCCTTGCAGGGGGAGCGGCGACAGCCGCTCCGGGGGTGGCCTCAATACCGGTAGGTGTCGGGCTTGTACGGCCCTTGCACCGGCACGCCGATGTAGGCCGCCTGCTCATCGGTCAGCGTGGTCAGCTCGGCGTTCAGCGTCTTCAGCTGCAGGCGCGCGACCTTCTCGTCCAGGTGCTTCGGCAGCACGTAGACCTTGCCCTGCTCGTAGTAGTCGGCATGCGTGAACAGCTCGATCTGCGCGATCGTCTGGTTCGCGAAGCTGCTGCTCATCACGTAGCTCGGGTGGCCGGTCGCGCAACCCAGGTTCACGAGCCGGCCCTTGGCCAGCATGATGATGCGCTTGCCGTCGGGGAAGATCACGTGGTCGACCTGCGGCTTGATCTCCTCCCACTGGTACTTCTCCAGCGAGGCCACCTGGATCTCGTTGTCGAAGTGACCGATGTTGCACACGATGGCGTTGTGCTTCATCTTCGCCATGTGGTCGTGCGTGATCACGTCCTTGTTGCCGGTGGTGGTGACGAAGATGTCCGCCTTGTCGGCGGCCCAGTCCATCGTCACCACGCGGTAGCCTTCCATCGCCGCCTGCAGCGCGTTGATCGGGTCGATCTCGGTCACCCAGACCTGCGCGCTCAGTGCGCGCAGCGCCTGCGCCGAGCCTTTGCCCACGTCGCCGTAGCCGGCGACGACGGCGATCTTGCCGGCGATCATCACGTCGGTGGCGCGCTTGATGCCGTCGACCAGGCTTTCGCGGCAGCCGTAGAGGTTGTCGAACTTGCTCTTCGTCACCGAGTCGTTGACGTTGATGGCGCGGAACATCAGCGTGCCCTTGGCGCTCATCTCCTTCAGGCGGTGCACGCCGGTGGTGGTCTCTTCGGTCACACCGATGATCTTGGCGCTCTTGCGGCTGTACCACGTCGGGTCTTCGGCCAGCTTGGCCTTGATCGCGGCGAACAGCTCGCGCTCTTCTTCGCTGCCCGGGTTGGCGATCAGGCTGGCGTCCTTCTCGGCGCGCTTGCCCAGGTGCATCAGCAGCGTCGCGTCGCCGCCGTCGTCGAGGATCATGTTCGGGCCTTCGGCTTCGCTGCCCTTGGCGCCGAACTCGAAGATGCGGTGGGTGTAGTCCCAGTAGTCCTTCAGCGTCTCGCCCTTGTAGGCGAACACCGGCGTGCCCTTGGCCACCAGCGCGGCGGCGGCATGGTCCTGCGTGCTGAAGATGTTGCACGAGGCCCAGCGCACGTCGGCGCCCAGCGCCTGCAGCGTTTCCACCAGCACGGCGGTCTGGATGGTCATGTGCAGGCTGCCGGTGATGCGCGCGCCGCGCAGCGGCTGCTTCTCGGCGTATTCGCGGCGGATCTCCATCAGCGCCGGCATCTCATGCTCGGCGATGGTGATTTCCTTGCGGCCCCAGTCGGCGAGCGACAGGTCGGCCACGGCATGGTCTTGTTGCGGCTTCAGGACGGCATTCATCGTGTCAGGCTCCAAACGTTGAAGACCCTGCACGGCGGCCACGGATTCCGGGAAACCTCACCCACGACGGACGTGCAGGTGAGCGCGGTTGCAAGAGAAGGTCTTCCGAGCCTGGCCTCAGCGGTGGAGGTTGCAACGCTCCTCGGAAGAGGCCGACATTGTAGCGGTGACGGGCCGCCGGCGCACGCGGGACCGGCGCGGACGGTCAGGCTTGCATGCTGGTCGGCGAATATTCCTCGGACCGCCCGGCCACCAGCGCGGCCCTGCCGACCAGCAGCGGGTCGACCGCGCCGAGCACGCCCGCGTCCTTGTTCGCATAGGGCAGGCTGTGCAGCAGGTAGCGCATGGCGTTCAGCCGCGCGCGCTTCTTGCAGTCGCTCTTGATCACGGTCCAGGGCGAGTCGGAGGTGTCGGTGTGCAGGAACATCTGCTCCTTGGCCACCGTGTAGTCGTCCCACTTGTCCAGGCTGGCCAGGTCGACCGGGCTCAGCTTCCACTGTTTCAGCGGATGCGCGCGCCGCTCCTTGAAGCGGCGGCGCTGTTCCTCGCGGCTCACGGAAAACCAGAACTTGAACAGGTGGATGCCGCTCTTGACGAGGTGGCGTTCGAACTCGGGCGCCTGACGCATGAACTCGTCGTACTCATTGGGGCTGCAGAAGCCCATGACGCGTTCGACGCCGGCGCGGTTGTACCAGCTGCGGTCGAAGAGCACGATCTCTCCCCGTGTCGGCAGGTGCTGCGTGTAGCGCTGGAAGTACCACTGGCCGCGCTCCACTTCGCTCGGCTTTTCCAGCGCCACCACGCGCGCGCCGCGCGGGTTCAGATGCTCCATGAAGCGCTTGATCGTGCCGCCCTTGCCGGCGGCGTCACGGCCCTCGAACAGGATCAGCACCCGCTGCCCGCTGTCCTTGACCCAGGCCTGCAGCTTCAGCAGTTCGACCTGCAGCTTGTACTTCTGCGCCTCATAGGTCTTGCGCGCCATCAGGTTCTTGTACGGATAGCCGCCTTCGCGCCAGCGCAGAGCCAGCTCCTGGTCCGGATCGTCGATGACCTGCGCCTTGCGGTCGCCCGCGCCGAAGAGCACGCGGCGCAGCGCCTCCACGTCGTCGCTCGAGGCGCCGGCGAGCATCGTCTTCAGCGATTCCAGCGCTTCGCCGGGCGCTGCCTTGGCGGCGCGTCGCAGCAGGTCGCTCAGCGCCGCGGCCTGGGCGTCCTGCTTGGCGAGCGTCGCCTGCCGCACGACGTGCTTTTCGATCGACTTGCGGCCGAGCCGCGGCGCGGTATCGCCGGCCTCGGTCGCGCGCGGGCCGGTGGTGCGCGCCGGTCGGGATCTGGGGGCAGAACTCTTGCGCGCGGGAACGGTCGTTTCCTTGGCCATGGCGTGCGGTGAAGTGAAGGGCGATCCGCCATTATGGAAAGCGCCGCGCCAGCCTGTTTGCGTGGCGTCAAGGCAGGCGGGCTGCCGCGCCGGTGCGCCGCCGGTCCGCTGCGCCGGTCCTGTGCGAGACTGCCCACATGAATGCCGCACGACCGCAGCCCCTGGCCCGGCTGCCCGAGGCCGCGCTGCGCGGTGTGCAGGGCGTACTCACCGACATCGACGACACCTTGACGCGCGACGGCTGCATCGAAGCGCAGGCGCTGCAGGCTCTGCACGATCTGGCCGCGGCACAGCTGCCGGTGATCGCGGTCACCGGCCGGCCGGCCGGATGGAGCGAGCCCTTTGCGCAGGCCTGGCCGGTGGCGGCGATCGTGGCCGAGAACGGTGCGGTGATGCTGCGCCGCGACGGCGCCGGCCTGCGCCGCGACTTCGTCCAGGACGAGCGCACGCGAAGCGGCAACTTCGACCGCCTGCAGCAGTGTGCCGCCGCCGTGCTGGCTGCCGTGCCATCGGCGCGGCTGGCGCGTGACAGCGCCGGTCGGCTGACCGACATCGCCGTCGACCACAGCGAGTTTTCGCACCTGGATGCGGCGCAGATCGACGCGGTGCTGGCGGTGATGCAGGCGCACGGTTTGCGGGCCAGCGTCAGCTCGATTCACGTCAACGGCTGGATCGGCGAGCACGACAAGTGGAGCGGCGCCCGCTGGGCCGTACAGCAGACGCAGGGTCGGCCGCTCGATCCGGCGGCCTGGCTGTATGTCGGCGATTCGACCAACGACCAGCGCATGTTCGAGCAACTGCCGCTGTCGGTGGCGGTGGCCAACATCGAACGCTTTCTGCCGCAGTTGCAGGTGCTGCCGGCCTACGTGACCCCGTCCGAGCGCGGGCGCGGTTTCGCCGAGCTGGCAGGCAGGCTGTTGGCCTCACGCTGAGCGCGGTGGGTGGCCGCCTTCAGCGCGGCTGCAGGAACTGCTCGATACGGCCCAGTTCCTCGTCCAACGCGCGGCGAAACCCGGCGTCGCGTGGCGACCGGCCGGCGACGTAGCCGAGTTGCGCCTGCAGGCGCCCGCCGGTCTGCGCCAGATTGCCCCAGCCGACCACCTGGTCGCGCCACAGCAGCGGCAGTGCGTAATAGCCCAGCCGGCGCTTCGGGGCCGGCGTGTAGGCCTCGAAGCGGTAGGCCCAGCCCCACAGCAGCTCGAAGCGCAGGCGGTCCCAGACCACCGGGTCGAACGGCGCCAGCAGGCGTACCGCGTCCTGCGGCGCATGGCGCTTCGATGCCGGGTTCTCGCCGGCCGGCCAGTACCAGGTGATGCCGTCGACCTGGGCCTGCTGCAGCCGCTGGCGCACGCGCTGCTGGGCGCCCGCGCGGCGGTCTCGCCATTGCGGCACTGCCACGGCGAGGCGGCTGACCAGGTAGCTCAGCGTGGTCGCCGGCAGCGGCGCGTACTTGGCCACGGCCACGTCGACCAGGGCATCGAGCGCGGCATCGGGGTTGTCGTGCGGCGGGTGCGCGTCTCGCGCGGCATAGCAGCGCGTGCCGCCCTCGCGCCGCGTCACCCGCAGCAGGCCTCGGTAGTGCATGCCGTCGAGCAACTGCGTGCTGGCGTTCGATGAGCCGCCGAACCAGTTGCGCGCCTTGCCGTGCTGAAAGAAGGCATCCACCTCGCGCGGGTGCACGCTGCCGCGTTCGCGGACGAAGCCCAGCACTTGCTGGGCCTGCGTCTGCTGCGCGGCCGCCCACGTCTGGCGCGCGACGCGCGGGTGCATCAGCGCGTGCGTCGGCCGCGGCACGAAGCCGTAGTTGACGAAGAAATCTTCTTCCAGCGGCAGGCGCGGGTAGCGCCGTTCCAGATCGCCGGCGCGGTAGTCGCGCACGCGGTGGCGCAGCGTCAGGTCCTGGGCTCGCGCGGGCGCGCGGATCGGGTCGGCCTGCACGAAGCCGAGCCGGGCGATGGCCGCGGGCAGGGTGGTGGGCTTGAACAGGCTGCGGGCGACGGCATGGCGCCGCAGGTCGTCGAGGGTGATGGCCATGTCCGCATGATGCCGCGCCGGGCGCGGCTGCCAGCTTTGGGATTGCCTGCGGCCGCGAGCGGCTGAACCATCGGGTCGCGGTGCGCGATTCCGCAAGCACCGTAGCACCCAAGGAGCGACTCGATGAAGAAATGTGTTGCCATTGCCGGCCTGGCCGTCTCGTGTCTGGCCGCGCCAGCCTGGTCCGCGACGTCCTACTTCCTGAAGATCGACACGATCGACGGCGAGTCGGTCGACAAGGACCATCCCAAGTGGATCGACGTCGACAGCTGGTCCTGGGGCGTCGCCCATGCCGGCTCCACGGGTTCCGGCGGCGGCTCGGGCGTCGGCAAGGCCGTGTTCGAGGACTTCAGCTGGCAGCAGGGCGTGGACACGAGCGTGGTGCCGATGTTCCTCGGCGTGGCCAGCGGCAAGCACTACAAGGACGTGACACTGGACGTGGCGGCGGGCGGAGAGAAGCCGCAGAGCTTCTTCCAGCTGGTATTCGCCGATGCGGTGCTGACGCTGCTCCATCTGAGCGGCGGCGGCGACACGCTCCAGGCCGATGCGGCTCTGAACTACCAGAAGGTGACGCTGCGCTATCGGCCGATGGACCCGAAGGGCGGCATGGGCAGCTGGATCGAAGGCAGCTTCGACCTCAAGGGCGCGAAGGCCAGCTTCAGCGGCGATGCCCGGGTGATCGAAGGGCTGCTGCTGGCAGGCGGCGAGGTGTCGCTGGATGCGGCGGCCTTCACCACGCCGGTGCCCGAGCCGAGCGCCTGGGCGATGATGGGCGCGGGCCTGCTGGCGCTGGGCGGACTGGCGCGGCGACGCCGCGCCGGTTGAGCGATACCTGATCCCCAGGGCCGGCCGCGGGTGGGCTCAGAGGCCCGCCGCGGCGCGCAGCGCGGCGGCCTTGTGGCTCCGGCACGGCGCTTCGCGCCTTGACTTCGCTTTCGCGAAGTCAGCCTGCGCCGCAAGGCAAATGGTTCGTTGCGCGAACGCCGGGCCTACAGCCCGGCCGCTGCACGCAGCGCATTCGCCTTGTCCGTCCTCTCCCAGCTGAACTCGGGTTCGGCGCGGCCGAAGTGGCCGTAGGCGGCGGTCTTCTCGTAGATCGGGCGCAGCAGGTCCAGCATCTGGATGATGCCCTTCGGCCGCAGGTCGAAGTGCTCGGCCACCAGCGCCGACAGCTTCTCGTCGCTGATCACGCCGGTGCCTTCGGTGTAGACCGTGATGTTCATCGGCTTGGCCACGCCGATGGCATAGGCCACCTGGATCTGGCACTGCTTGGCCAGACCGGCGGCGACGATGTTCTTGGCCACGTAGCGCGCGGCATAGGCCGCCGAGCGGTCGACCTTCGACGGGTCCTTGCCCGAGAACGCGCCACCACCGTGCGGGCAGGCGCCGCCGTAGGTGTCGACGATGATCTTGCGGCCGGTCAGGCCGCAGTCGCCCTGCGGGCCGCCGATCACGAAGCGCCCGGTCGGGTTGACCAGGTAACGGGTGTTCTTCAGCCACTCCTTCGGCAGCACCGGCTTGATGATTTCCTCGACCACCGCCTCGACGAAGCTGGCCTTCATCTTGGTGGCCGTCTCGCTCTGGTCGGGGCTGTGCTGGCTGCTCAGCACCACGGTGTCGATCGAGTGCGGCTTGCCGTCGACGTAGCGCATCGTCACCTGGCTCTTCGCGTCCGGGCGCAGGAACGGCAGGCGGCCGTCCTTGCGCAGCTGCGCCTGGCGTTCCACCAGGCGGTGCGCGTAGTGGATCGGCGCGGGCATCAGGTCCGGCGTTTCGTCGCAGGCATAGCCGAACATCAGGCCCTGGTCACCGGCACCGGTGTTCAGGTGGTCGTCGGACGCATGGTCCACGCCTTGGGCGATGTCGTTGCTCTGCTTGTCGTAGGCCACCAGCACCGCGCAGCCCTTGTAGTCGATGCCGTATTCGGTGTTGTCGTAGCCGATGCGCTTGATGGTGTCGCGCGCCACCTGGATGTAGTCGACGTGCGCGTTGGTCGTGATCTCGCCGGCCAGCACGACCAAGCCGGTGTTGGTCAGCGTCTCGGCGGCCACGCGCGAGCGCGGGTCCTGCTTGAAGATCGCATCGAGGATGGCGTCCGAGATCTGGTCGGCCACCTTGTCCGGATGACCTTCGGACACGGATTCGGAAGTGAAAAGGAAATCGCTGGCCACTCTTAAACTCCTGCATGACGGTTACGGGACGCGTTGCCGACCGTTGCGTTGGAGGAGCGGCGAACGCTTTAGCAGTATTTCTGGAGCCACCCCGTTCGAGGTGGCCCGGCAGAGGAGGCTGGAGCACCCCGCTGCAGCGCCCCGCAAGTAGTTCATAACTCGGCGCCGGACCGAATTATACGAAGCATGCTGATTCTGCTGCGCTGGCTGTCCCGCCGACCTCTGCGGCATCTGCACGTGATCGGTGCCGTCATGGGCTGGTTGGTGTATGCACTGTCGCCCAGCTACCGGCTGCGCCTGCGCACCAACGCCGCGCGCGCCGGCATCACGCCAGAGCAGCGCCGCCAGTCGGTGGCCGAGGCTGGAAAGATGGTGCTGGAAGGTCTGCGCCTGTGGCTGCGGCCCCCTGACCGGCCGATCGCCGACCCGGTGATCTGGCAGGGCGAGCAGTTGATCGAGGAGGCGCTGGCCCTGGGCCGTGGCCTGGTCTTCGTCACGCCGCACATGGGCAGCTTCGAGATCACCGCGCAGGCCTATGCGCAGCGCTATGGCGCCATCCAGCCGATCACGGTGATGTACCGGCCGGCGCGCCACCGCGTGCTGCGCGAGCTGGAAGAACAGGCGCGGGCTCGGCCGGCGCTGGCGACCGCGCCGGCCTCGATCGGCGGCGTGCGGCAGATGATGCGGGCGCTGAAGCGCGGCGAGGCCGTCGGCTTGCTGCCCGACCAGGTGCCGCCGCAGGGCATGGGCGTGTGGGCCGACTTCTTCGGCGCGCCGGCCTACACGATGACGCTGGCGGCGCGGCTGGCGCTGCACAGCGGCGCCCCGGTGCTGCTGGCCTGGTGCGAACGGCTGCCGGACGGCCGCGGCTTCCACCTGCGCCTGAGCCGGCTGGCCGAGCCGCTGCCGCGCGACGACGAGGCCGGCCAGGCCGCGGTCATCAACCGCGCGATGGAAACGCTGATCCGGCAGTGTCCGCAGCAGTACCTGTGGGGCTACAACCGCTACAAGCAGCCGCGCGCGGCGCCGGCCGGGCTGCCGCCCACGTGAAGCACGCGCCGGTCCACGCGCTGCTGGCCCTGCTGTGGCTGTTGCACTGGCTGCCGCTGGGGCTGCAGGCCGTGGTCGGCAGCGCGCTCGGGCGGGCGCTGTACACGCTGGCACGCGAACGCCGGCGCATCTCGGCGCGCAACATCCAGCTGTGCATGCCCGAGCTGACGGCCGAACAGCGGCGCGCGCTGCTGCGCGACCACTTCCGCTGGCTGGGGCGCAGCGCGGTCGAGCGGGCGCTGCTGTGGTACGGCCGGCCGCAGCGGCTGCGCCGGCTGATCCATGTCGAAGGCGATGTGCATCTGGCCGAGCGCAGCGACAGGCCGGTGATGTGGCTGGTGCCGCACTTCGTGGCGCTGGACGTCGCCGGCATGGCGACGCAGCTGTTCCAGACGCGGCCGGTGGCCTCGATCTACCAGCCGCAGAGCAACCCGGTGTTCGAGGCGGCGATGCGCCGCGGCCGCATGCGCTTCGGCCGGGGCGAGCTGTTCGCGCGAGCCGACACCGCGCGGCCGCTGCTGCGGGCGATCCGCCGCGGCCACGCGTTCTTCAACCTGCCGGACATGGACTTCGGCCTGAAGGACGCGGCCTTCGTGCCCTTCTTCGGCGTACCCGCAGCCACGCTGCTGGCACCGTCGAGGATGGCGCGTGCGCTGAACATGGTGGTGCAGCCGGTGGTGGCGCAGATCCTGCCCGGCGGCCGCGGCTACCGGGTGCAGTTCCTGCCGCCGTGGACCGACTGGCCGACCGACGACGCGCTCACCGATACCCGCCGCATGAACGAATGGATCGAGGCCGCAGTGCGCGCCGACCCGGCGCAGTACCTGTGGGTGCACAAGCGCTTCAAGACGCGGCCGCCCGGCGAGACGGACCCCTACGGGGGTACGCGGTGACAACGCAGCGAACGCGTGGCGGCGAGCGCACGTGACGCGCAGCGACGCGCGGCCGGCCGGGTGCCTTGCCGTTGCCATAATCCGCGCATGAGACTGCGCTTCACCAAGATGCAGGGCGCGGGCAACGACTTCGTGGTGCTCGACGCCACGCGCGCGCCGCTCGAGCTGAGCACGGCGCAATACAAGGCGCTGGCCGACCGGCATTTCGGCATCGGCGCCGACCAGATCCTGGTCGTGGAGCCGGCGCGCACGCCGGGGCTGGACTTCGCCTACCGCATCTTCAATGCCAGCGGCGACGAGGTCGAACACTGCGGCAACGGCGCACGCTGCTTCGTGCGCTACGTGCGCGAGCATGGCCTGACCGACAAGCGCCGCATCCGCGTCGAAACCGTCAACCGCCAGCTGGAACTGCAGCTGCGCGACGACGACCGCGTCACCGTCGACATGGGCGCGCCGGAGTTCGCGCACGAGCGCATTCCCTTCGTCGCGACGGGCCTTGCGCCGCGCGCGCTGGGCGGCTTCGAGTTGTGGCCGCTGGCGCTGCGCGGCGCCCAGGCCGAGGTGGCCGTGCTGTCGATGGGCAACCCGCATGCGGTGCAGCGTGTGGACGACGTGGCGCGCGCCGATGTCGCCGGGCTCGGCCCGCAGGTCGAGGCGCACGAGCGTTTTCCGCAGCGGGTCAATGCTGGCTTCATGCAGGTGATCTCGCGCACGCACATCGCGCTGCGCGTCTACGAGCGCGGCGCCGGCGAGACGCTGGCCTGCGGTACCGGCGCCTGCGCCGCGGTCGTGGCCGGCATCCGGCTCGGCTGGCTCGATGCCGGCGCCGAGGTCGACGTCGACACGCACGGCGGACGCCTGACGATCGAATGGGCCGGCCCCGGCCAGCCGGTGCGCATGACCGGCCCGGCCACCACCGTTTTCGAAGGGGAGATCGAACTGTGACCATCCAAGGCATCACCGAGGAAGACATCAGCAACTACCTGCTGAACACGCCCGGCTTCTTCGAGCGCCATGCCGAGCTGCTGGCCACCGTGCAGCTGACCAGCCCGCATGGGCAGCGCGCCGTCTCGCTGCAGGAGCGGCAGATGGAAATGCTGCGCGAGCGCATCAAGGGGCTGGAGCACAAGATCATCGAGATGATCCGCAACGGTCAGGACAACCTGGGCATCTACGACCGGCTGCACCAGTGGACGATGCGGCTGCTGCTCACGGCCGATGCGGCGCAGCTGCCGCAGGTGCTGCTCGACGACCTGAAGGAGCGCTTCCAGATCCCTCAGGCCGCCTTGCGGCTGTGGGGCGTGGACGCCGCGCATGCAGACCTGGCCGTGGCGCAGCCGGTCAGCGACGACCTGAAGAGCTTTGCCACCAGCCTGTCGTTGCCCTATTGCGGCGCCAATGCCGGCTTCGAGGCCTCCGGCTGGTTCGACGAGGGCGCCGGCGTCACCTCGATGGCGATGGTGCCGCTGCGGCCCGAGGGCGAGCTGAGTACCTTCGGCCTGCTGGTGCTGGGCTCGCCCGACCCGACGCGCTACACGCCGCAGATGGGCACCGAGTTCCTGTCGCGCATCAGCGAAGTGGCCAGCGCCAGCCTGTCCCGTCTGATCGCCCAGGACTGATTGCCGGTGTGAGCACCGCGCCGGCCGCACTGGACGAGGCGCTGCAGCGCTACATCGAGCACCTGCGCGTCGAGCGCCGGCTGGCGCCGCGCAGCGTGAAGATGGTGCACGACGCACTGCTGTGGCTGCAGCAGGCCGCGGCCGCGGTGCCGGTGGACCTGCGCGCCGTGCAGCCGATGCAGGTGCGGCGCTGGGCCGCGATGCTGCGCGAGCGGCCACTGGCGCCGCGCAGCATCGCCATCCACCTGTCGGCCTGGCGCGGGCTGTACCGCTGGTGGGGCCGCCAGGGCGAGGTGCGCGTCAACCCGGTCGAAGGCGTTCGCGCGCCCAAGGCGCCGAAGCCGCTGCCGAAGGCGCTGTCGGTGGAACAGGCCGTGTCGCTGGCGTCCTTCGAGCCGGGCGGCGGCGACCCGGTGCTGCGCGCCCGCGATCACTGCCTGGTCGAGCTGCTGTACGGCAGCGGCCTGCGCGTCGGCGAACTGGTGGGCCTGGACCTGCGCGCCGGTACCGGCGCGGCGGGCTGGATCGATGCTGCCGATGCCAGCGCGCAGGTGCTGGGCAAGGGCAGCAAGCGGCGCAGCGTGCCGGTGGGCGCGCCGGCATTGGCGGCGCTGCGCGCCTGGCTGGCGGTGCGCGGCCAGGTGGCGGCGCAGGACGAGCCGGCGCTCTTCGTCAGCAAGCGCGGCACGCGGCTGACGGCCAGCCAGGTGCGTTCGCGCTTGCAGAGCCTGGCGGTGCAGGCCGGGCTGCCGACGCACGTGCATCCGCACATGCTGCGCCACAGCTTCGCATCGCACCTGCTGCAGAGCAGCGGCGACCTGCGCGCGGTGCAGGAACTGCTGGGCCACGCCAACATCTCGACCACGCAGGTCTACACGCGACTGGACTTCCAGCACCTGGCCAAGGTCTACGACGCGGCCCACCCCCGGGCGAAGCGGCGCTGAGGCTCCTGCCACCACGCTGTCAGCAGCCCCGGCGCAGCATCACGGCTCCATCAACCGACCCCGGAGCCCCGACATGAAGAACGCCCTCAACTGGTTCGAGATCCCCGCCCGCGACATGGACCGCGCGCAGCGCTTCTACGAGACGCTGCTCGGCGTCACCCTCCGACGCGAAGCGATGGGCCCGCAGGCCACGCTGGCCGTCTTTCCCTATGAAGAACCGGGCGCCGGCGGCTGCCTGATGCAGGCGCCGGGCCTGGAGCCGTCCACCAGCGGCACGCTGGCCTACCTGGGCGCCGCGCCGACGCTGGACGCCGTGCTCGCCCGCCTGGAAGGCGCCGGCGGCAAGCTGCTGACGCCGAAGGTGACGCTGCCCGACGGCATGGGCGTGTTCGCGCACATCCAGGACAGCGAAGGCAACCGCGTGGGTCTGCACGCGGCCAGCTGACGATGCGCCGTGCCGACCGCCTGTTCGAGCTGGTGCAGCGGCTGCGCGGCCGCCGCCGCTGCACGGCCGAGCAGCTGGCCGGCTGGCTGGAGGTGTCGGTGCGCACCGTCTACCGCGACGTCGCCGACCTGCAGGCGCGCGGCGTACCGATCGACGGCGAGGCCGGCGTCGGCTACGTGCTGCGCCCCGGCTACACGCTGCCGCCGCTGATGTTCACCGCCGCCGAAGCGCAGGCGCTGGTGGCCGCGGTGCGCATCGCGCAGCCGCGCCTCGACGCCCCGATGGCCGCCGAAGCCGAGGCCGCGCTGGCCAAGATCCTGGCCGTGCTGCCGGCCGACGCGCGGGTCGCGGCCGAGAGCCTGGCGCTGTTTGCACCCGATGCCGGCGTCGGAGCCGAGGTGCGCGAGGCGTTGAACACGCTGCGCCGTGCCGTGATCGATCGCCGCAAGCTGCAGCTGCGCTACGTGGACGAAGCCGGCCGGGCCAGCGAGCGCATCGTGCGTCCGCTGGGCTGCTTCTTCTGGGGCGCGGTCTGGACGCTGGCCGCCTGGTGCGAGCTGCGGCAGGACTTCCGCAGCTTCCGCCTCGACCGCCTGCAGCGCGCGGACATGCTGGACGAACGCTTCCGCGACGAGCCCGGCCGCACGCTGGCCGACCTGCTGCGCGCGGTGGGCGCCACGCCACGCTGACGACACACGCAGTGCATTGCGGCGCAGGCTCGGGCCGCGCAGCGACGTGAAGGCGGCGGCGGCCGCCGCCGTGCCGTGGCCACAATGGCGCCATGAAAGTCATCCGCCTGCGCGACGGCAAGGAACGCTCGCTGCAACGCCGCCACCCCTGGGTGTTCGAGGGCAGCATCGCCAAGGGCCGGGCCGATGCCGGCGAGACGGTGCGCGTCGAGGCCCACGACGGCCGCTTCCTCGCCTGGGGCGCGTACAGCCCGCAGTCGGCGATCCGGGTGCGCGCCTGGAGCTTCGACGAGGCCGAGCGCATCGATGCCGCGTTCTTCGCCCGCCGCGTGCAGCGCGCGGTGGCCTTGCGCGCGCGGCTGGCGGTCGCCAGCGACGCCGTGCGCCTGGTGCATGGCGAGGCCGACGGCCTGCCCGGGCTGGTGGTGGACCGCTACGGCGACACGCTGGTCGCGCAGGTGGGTTTTGCCGGCACCGAGCGCTGGAAGGGGGCCATCGCCGACGCGCTGCTGGCGGCCACCGGCACGGCGCGGCTGTACGAGCGCTCGGACCTGGGCGTGCGCAAGCTGGAGGGCCTGCCCGAACAGCAGGGCTGGCTGCGCGGCGACGGCGCGACGCAATTGCAGATCCGCGAGCACGGCTGGACGCTGCAGGTCGACATCGCCGAGGGCCACAAGACCGGCACCTACCTGGATCAGCGCGACAACCGCCAGCACTTCGCCCAGGCGGTGCGCCACTTCGGCTGCGCCGAGGTGCTGAACTGCTACAGCTACACCGGCGGCTTCACGCTGGCGGCGCTGGCCGGCGGCGCGCAGCAGGTGACCAGCGTCGACAGCTCCGGCCCGGCGCTGGCGGCGGCCAGTCGGCATGTCGAGCTGAACGGCTTCGACGCGGCGCGGCACGCGACGGTGGATGCCGACGTGAACGCCTTCCTGCGCGACGGCCTGGCGCAGGGCCGGCGCTTCGATGCCATCGTGCTGGACCCGCCGAAGTTCGCCCACACCGCGGCGCAGGCCGAGCGGGCGTCGCGCGCCTACAAGGACATCAACCGCCTGGGGCTGATGCTGCTGCGGCCGGGCGGGCTGCTGTTCACGTTCTCGTGTTCCGGCGGCATCGGGCCGGAGCTGTTCCACAAGATCGTCGCCGGCGCCGGCCTCGACGCCGGGGTGGACGCGGCCATCGTGGGCCGCATGGCCGCAGCGCCCGACCATCCGACCACGCTGGAGTTTCCCGAGGGCGACTATCTCACCGGGCTGGCGCTGCTGGCCCGCGCCTGAGCCACGCCCGACAGGCCGTTCTTCAGCTCGATCGCCGGTTCGAACTTGGCACGCTGCACGCTGAAATAGGCCTTCACCTGGCGCACGTTGGCGTCCTGGGTGAACAGGCGCTGCACCAGCGCCTGGTAGGCGGGCATGTCGGCGGCCCAGACCACCAGCACGAAGTCCGGGCCCGGCGACACGCGGTAGCACTGTTGCACTGCAGGGTCGGCCACCGCGCGCTGCTCGAAGGCGGCCAGGTGCTCGGCGCCCTGGCGGTCGAGCGTGATCTCGACGATGGCCGTCAGGCCGTGCCCCAGCCGCTCGTGCGACAGCAGCGCCACGCGGCGCTCGATGACACCGGCCTCCACGAGCCGCCGCACCCGGCGCAGACAGGTGGCCGGCGAGACGTGCGCCGCTGCCGCCAGATCCTGGTTGGACAGCGAGGCGTCGTGCTGCAGCAGGTCCAGCAGACGCAGGTCGGTGGGGTCGAGCGCGAAGCCGATCAAGATTGAAACGTAGCATTGTATATTGACTTAAGATGGATTATTTCTTTGTATTCTTATTGTTTGGTCATTATTTCATTTCAGTCGATCGATCGAAAGCATATTTCTGATGTCGATGTCTAGCATGGCCGCCATAGCAACTCAGAAGGACATGCCATGTGCGGCATCGTCGGCGCGGTCAGCTCGCGCAACATCGTCCCGATCCTGATCGAAGGCCTGAAGCGCCTGGAGTACCGCGGTTACGACAGCTGCGGCGTGGCGGTGCACCAGGGCGGCGAACTGAAGCGCGCGCGCAGCACCGCCCGGGTGGCCCAATTGGAGGCCAGTGCCGCCGAGGCCGGGCTGGACGCCGGCATCGGCATTGCCCATACCCGGTGGGCCACCCACGGCGCACCCGAGGTTCAGAACGCCCACCCGCACTTCAGCCGCAACCGGATTGCCCTGGTGCACAACGGCATCATCGAGAACCACGACGAACTGCGTGACGAGCTGATCAAGCGCGGCTACCAGTTCACCAGCCAGACCGACACCGAGGTCATCGCCCACCTGGTGGACCATCTGTACGACGGTGACCTGTTCGACGCGGTGCAGCGTGCCACGCAGCGGCTGAAGGGTGCCTATGCCATTGCCGTGTTCTGCCGCGACGAGCCGCAGCGGGTGGTGGGCGCGCGCGAGGGGTCGCCGCTGATCCTGGGGCTGGGGAAGGGCGAGAACTTCCTGGCCAGCGATGCGATGGCGCTGGCCGGCGTGACCGACCAGATCGTCTACCTGGAAGAAGGCGACGTGGTCGACCTGCAGCTGGGCAAGACCTGGATCGCCGCGCGCCAGCCGGACGGTCGTTTCAAGGACGTGCAGCGTCCGGTGCGCACCGTGATCGCGCACAGTGGTGCCGCCGAACTGGGCCCGTACCGGCACTACATGCAGAAGGAGATCTTCGAGCAGCCGAAGGCCATCGCCGACACGCTGGACGCGGTGGGCGGCATCAGCCCCGAGCTGTTCGGCGACGGCGCCTATCGTGTGTTCAAGGACGTGGAGCAGGTGCTGATCCTGGCCTGCGGCACCAGCTACTACTCAGGCAGCACCGCCAAGTACTGGCTGGAGGCGATTGCGGGCATCCCCACCAGTGTGGAGATCGCCAGCGAGTACCGCTACCGCGACAGCGTGCCGAACCCGAAGACCCTGGTCGTCACCATCACCCAGAGCGGCGAGACCGCCGATACGCTGGCCGCGCTGAAGCATGCGCGTTCACTCGGCATGGAGCACACGCTGACCATCTGCAACGTGGCCACCAGCGCGATGGTGCGCGAATGCAAGTTCGCCTACATCACCCGTGCCGGCGTGGAGGTGGGCGTGGCCTCGACCAAGGCCTTCACCACGCAACTGGTGGGCCTGTTCCTGCTGACGCTGGCGCTGGCGCAGGTGCGCGGCCGGCTCAGCGATGCGCAGGAGCACG
>JBGAII010000032.1:0-37855 GCA_044225625.1 Rubrivivax sp. | reverse complement strand
CGGCGCCTGCGGCGCCGCGGGCAGCCCGAAGGTGGCGGTGAACCAGAAGCAACTGCCCTCGCCCGGGGTGCCGCTGGCGCCGACCTCGCCACCCATCATCGCGGCCAGGCGTCGGGTGATGGCCAGCCCCAGCCCGGTGCCGCCGAAGCGCCGGGTCGTCGATGCATCCGCCTGCTCGAACGGCACGAACAGGCGCTCGATCTGTTCTGCCGACAGGCCGATACCGGTGTCGCGCACCTCGAAGCGCAGCGTGGCCTGCCCGGGTCCCTGCTGCAGCGCCTGCACGCGCACCTGCACCGAACCCCGCTCGGTGAACTTGACCGCGTTGCCGGCCAGGTTCAGCAGCGCCTGGCGAAGTCGTGTCGGATCACCGACCAGGGCATCGGGCGCGCCGTCGGCCTCGAAGCCGAGCTGCAGGTGGCGTTGCGCCGCCTGCGGCGCGATGTAGCTGCGCACCTGCTCCAGCAGCTCGCACAGCGAGAACGGCACCTGCTCCAGCGACATGCGCCCGGCCTCGATCTTCGACAGGTCGAGGATGTCGTCGATCAGCGACATCAGGTGTGCCGCCGCATGTTCGACCTTGTGGATGCGGTCGATCTGGCGCGGGTCGGTGGTGCTGTCGGCCATCAGCCGCGACAGGCCGATGATGGCGTTCATCGGCGTGCGGATCTCGTGGCTCATGTTGGCCAGAAACGCGCTCTTCGCCTTGTTGGCCGCCTCGGCGCGGTGCTGCGCATCCACGAGCTCGGTGGTGCGTTCGGCGACCCGCTGCTCCAGCTCAGCGCGCGATCGCTCGAGCGCCTCGAGGGCGATGCGCCGCTCGGTGATGTCCAGGTGGATGCCGACCGCGCGCAGCGGCCGTCCGGCCGCGTCGCGCTCGACCACGCGCCCGGCATCGAGCACCCAGACCCAGCGGCCGTCACGGTGGCGCAGCCGGTGCTCGCAGCGGTAGGCCGGCGTGCGTCCATCGAGATGCGCCTGCAGTTCGGCCTGCACGCCGGCCCAGTCGTCGGGGTGGATCAGCGCGGTCCACGAATCCATGCTCGGCGCCACCTCTTCGGCGCGGTAGCCCAGCATCTCGGCCCAGCGCGCATTGATCGAGGTGCGTCCGCTGGGCACGTGCCAGTCCCACAGGCCGAGTTCGGCGCCGTGCAGCGCCAGTGCCAGCTGCTGTTCGCTGCGGGCCAGTGCGGCGGCGCCTTCGCGCTCGGCGCTGACGTCGCGTGCGATCGTGAAGTGGCCGAAGCTGCTGCCATCGGCGCGGCGCAGCGGCCCGCGCCGCACGTCGAAGTCGCGCGGCCCGACCGGCGTGGTCCAGCGTTCGTCGCTGCTGACGTCGCCGCTGCCGGCGACACGGCGCAGCATCGTTTCGGGCAGCACGCTTCCGGCCGGGGTGCCGGGTGCCGGCGGCGCGTCCAGACCGGCCACGCGCGCGGCTTCGGTGCTGCACAGCAGCAGCTCGCCCTGCGGATCCTGCGCGACGACGACCAGGCCGCCGCCGCTGATCACCGCTTCGAGCATGCGCAGCGAGCGCAGCTGGTTCTCCTGGTGGCGCTGGTCGTCCTGCAGCCGGGTCAGCGCCGCGTCGCGCTGGCGTTGACGGAACAGCGCGGCGGTGATGGCCAGCGCCAGCAGCGCGGCCAGCACGATCCACGCCAGGTCGCGCGCGGTGGCCGCCGCATCGGCCAGGTCTTCCGACTGCAGCATCACCCACCATTCGGTGCCGGCCACCGGCTGCAGCAGCGCGGTGTAGCGGTTCTGCCATTCGTCCACTCCGGACACCGGGGTGGCATCGTCGGGACGCTCGGGCAGCGCCGCCGCCAGCGCCGGCCGGGACACCAGCCGCACGCCGCCGTCGTCTTTGGCGTCGGTGATGCCGAAGGTGGCCCAGCGGCCCTGCGCGGGCACGGCCAGCGCGGCCTGCAGGTCGGCGCGCGCTTCGGCGCTGCGCGCCAGCGCCGGTGCGACGGCCGCGGACAGGTCGAACCGATCAGCAGCACCGGATGCCGGTCGGCATAGGCCACGGCCAGCGGCGTGGCGATGCTCAGTTCGACCTGGTCGCGGGCGTCGATGCTCGGGCCGGAGACGACCACCTCGTTGTGCAGCGCGGCGCGTCGGATGGCCTCGTGCTGGTCCGCCGACGGTACCGACCCGGGATCGGCCGAGCTCCACAGCGGCTCCCCCTTCTCGTCGATCAGGCTGACGCGGCGCCAGCCCTTGAGCTGCTGCAACTCGAGCAATCGGGCGCTGAGGGCGGCGGCGTCCCCTTGCGCCAGCGCGCCGCGGCCGGTCTCGTACATCGCGGCATAGACGGTGCTGCTGCGGTGGGTGTAGGCATCGGCCATGCGCTCGCGCAGCCAATCGGACAGCGCGCGCGCGCTGATGCGCGCCTGCGTCAGCATCAGCTCCAGGCGGTGCCGGTCGTGGATCTGCTTGGCGTCGGCCAGTGCGAGCACGGTCAGCACCAGCACCGCAGCCGCGGCCAGCAGGTACAGCGCGTGCCGCCGCGGCCTGAAGCTCGGGGGGGCCGTGTCGTCCTCGGCGGTGGCCTTCGGCGCACGCGATGCGCGTTGAAGCGACACGCCCAGCAACAGCGCCGTGACCGCAACGAAGATCCAGCCCTTCAGCGTGGCGACGATTTCGCGCCAGGCCGGGTCGGCGATCAGCCGCGCCAGCAGCCAGTCCGAGGCGACGATCCACAGTGCGGCCCCGGCGGCATAGAGCAGCGCGGCGCGGCGCGGCGACACGGTGCGCGTCACGCTGCGGGGAAAGGAGCGGCCGCGCCGGCCTCGGGCTGCTGCGCCGGCTCCGGTGCGTCGGCATGGCGGGCGGCGATCTGCTGCAGCCGCTCGTAGGCGTCGGCGAAGGCCTGGACCACGTCCGGATCGAAGCGCGTGCCGGCGTCCGCCAGGATGATGCGCCGGGCCTCGGCCACCGGCATCGGCCGCTTGTACACGCGCGGCGAGATCAGCGCGTCGAAGACGTCGGCCACGGCCATGATGCGCGCGGCCAGCGGAATGGCCGTGCCGGCCAGGCCCTGCGGATAGCCGCCGCCGTCCCAGCGTTCGTGGTGCGACAGCGCGATCTCGCGCGCGATGGTGAAGAAGTCGACCGCGCCGCCGACGTCCCGCTCGGCCAGCTCGATGGCGCGTGCGCCGAGCGTGGTGTGGGTGCGCATCACCTGCCACTCCGCGGCCGACAGCGGTCCCGGCTTGAGCAGGATGTGGTCGGGGATGCCGACCTTGCCGATGTCGTGCAGCGGCGCGGACTCGTACAGCAGCTCGATCCAGCGGTCGCTCATCGTGACCGCATGCCGCGGCTGGCTGCGCAACTGCAGCGCAAGCTCGCGCACATAGGCCTGCGTGCGCAGGATGTGGTTGCCGGTCTCGGGGTCGCGCAGTTCGGCCAGGTGGGCCAGTGCGCACAGCGCGGCCCTGCGCGCCAGCAGCGCCTCGGCCTGACTGGCGTCGCAGCGTTCCACCATCTGCTGACGCAATTGCTGCCGCGCGCGCGCCGCCTCCAGCTGCGTGCGCACGCGTGCCAGCATCACCAGCGGCCGTACCGGCTTGCTCAGGTAGTCGGCGGCGCCGATCGCCAGGCCGTGCTCGATGTCGGCATCGTCGCTGCGCGCGCTGAGGAACAGCACCGGGATGTCGGCCGTGGCCGGGTGTCCGCGCAGGTGGCGCATGACCTCGAAGCCGTCCATGCCCGGCATCGTCACGTCGAGCAGGATCAGGTCCGGTGCCGGCACCTGGCGCGCATAGCGCAGGCCCGACGCGCCGGAGGTCGCGGCGCGCACCTGGTAGCCAGCCTCGCGCAGCAGGTCGCTGACGACCAGCAGGTTGTCGGGCACGTCGTCGATGACCAGCACGGTCGCGGAGCGAAGGGGGAGCGGAGCAAGCATCGGCGTTCAACGGCGGGGCACGAGCCTGCATCTTCGGCGCGCGGAGGCCATGCGCCAACAGGCCGCGGCGGGCTTGCCAGAGCGCCCGACCCGGCGCGTCGAGAACCCCCTACAGGCTTCGCGGCGCCGGGCATCGCGCCCGGCCGGATAGTGCGGGCGTGGCATTTCTGGCCACGGACTGCCATGCCCATCGCCACCGCCGCGCCGGAACCGGGGCCGGGCATTGCCCCGGAAGGCATCGGGGCCAATGCCCGCGCCCCGCTCGTCGATCCGTACATTGCCGCCATGAAATGGGGCAACACGCCCTGGCCATGGCGCTATGCGCTGGTGCCGGCGCTGGCGGCGGCCATGCTGACCGGCATCCTTCTGCTGGCGGCGCACTGGCTGCTGGTCGACGAACTGGCCCGGCGCTCGCTGCTGCGCGCGCAGCACCGGGCGGCGACGCTCGCGCAGCAGCTGGACGCACAGATGCGCAGCGCGCAGCGTGAACTGCGGCTGATGGCGCGTTCACAGCGGCTGACCGGTGCCCCCGCCGACGTGGCGGCAGAGCTGGAGCTGCTGCGCCGGCAGTCGGTCAACTTCGTCTGGATCGGGCAGGTCACGCCCGACGGCATCGTGCGCGCGGCCACGCGGGGGTGGCTCGAAGGCCAGTCGATCGCTTCGCGTCCGGTGTTCCGCCAATCGCTGAAGGGCAGTTTCGTCGGCGACGCGCATCCGGCCGTCGCGCTGGCCGACCTGATGTCGCGCCAGGGCCAGGCGGCGGAGGAACTGCTCGACGTCGGCGAGCCGGTGTTCGACGCACAGGGTCGCCTCGTGGCCGTGCTGGCCGCGCATCTGGGGGTGGGCTGGGTCGACCGCCTGCAGCGCGCGGAGCGGGGTGAAGCCGAAGGCCACCCGGTGCCGGGGCTGTCTCTGCACGTGCTGTCCGGCGTGGCCGGGCGCAGCGTGGTGGCCGGCGCCGGGGCGCCCGACGGCGTGCCCTCGCTGCTGGCACAGCCCGCGCTGGTGCGCGATCTGGCCGGCACGCGCTACTTCGCGGCCAGCGCCGACCTGGGCAGTGCGGCGGCACCGGCGCTGCTGCCATGGCGCGTGCTGGTGCTGCAGGAGCGCAGCGCCGCGCTGTCGCCGGCCTGGAACGTGATGCGCTCGATGGCCGTGCTCGGCATCGGCGCCGCGCTGGCCATCGGCCTGGCCGGCGTCTGGACGTCGCGCCGGCTGCTGCAGCCCTGGGGGCCGATGTTCCGCGTCGTGCTGGCCCGTGCCCAGCGTGGCGGAGGCGATGCCCGACGCCTGGCCGAGGACGTCGAGGCCATCGTGCGCGACATCGAGCAGCGCCATGCAGGCCATGCGCTCAGCGGGCCGGAGGCGCTGCTGCTGCGGCTGGCGCGCGATGCCAGCGACCTGCGCCGTGTCGTCGACCACCTGCCGATCTGCGTCGCGTTGATCGACGCCGGCTTCCGCGTCGAGTACCTGAACCCGGCGTATACCCGGCTGCTGGGCTGGACCACCGAGCGGGTGCGCGGCCGGGTCGCCGCGGAGTTCCTGTTCGACGCGGTGGAACGGGCCGAGTTCGTGCGCCAGTTCGACCTGCTCGACGACCCGCCGGGTCAGTTCGGGGCCCGCTTCTTCGCGCTGACGCCGAGCGGCGAGCGGGTCGCGGTGCAATGGCAGTTCGTGCCGATGCTCGGTGCCGACGGGCACATGGCCGGCGCCATCGCGCTGGCGCACGACATCCGGCCGGAGCTGGCAGCGCGCGCGCGCGCCGACGCGCTGGCCGGGCGTCTGCGCGCGCTGGCCGACGCCGCGGTCGACACGCTGCTGTCCACGCTCGACGGCGAAGGCCGGGTGCTCGAATGGAACCGCGGCGCCGAACACCTGAGCGGCCTGGCCGCCGCCGCGGCGCTGGGCCGGCCGCTGGGCGACGTGCTGGGGCTGGGCACGTCGATCGGTGCATCGCTGCTCGAGGCGCGGCGATCGGGCCGCTGCGCGCTGGCCTGGAGCTGCACGCTGGTCGGCGGGCGCGAGCGCCGCTTCGAGGGCTCGGTCTACCCGCTCGGCCTGGCGCCCGGCGCGGCGCGCTTCGGCCTGATCCTGCACGACCTGACCGAGCAGCATGCGGTGCACCAGGCGCTGGAGCGCAGCGAAGCCCACATGCGTCTGGCGATGGACGCCGCACGCATCGGCACCTGGGAGATCGATCTGTGCGACCCGCACCGGCCGGTCACCTGGTCGGCCGGTTATGCCGACACCTTCGGCATGCACCTGGACGAACTGCCGCGCACTTCCGAGGCGCTGTACGCGCTGGTGCACCCCGAGGACCACGAAGCGGTGCGCCATGCCTTCGTCGTGGCGGTGCGCGACGCCGGCGCGCTGCGCACCGAGTTCCGCATCCGCGTCGAACCCGGTTGGCGCTGGCACGAGATCCACGGCCGGGCGATCCGCGGCGCCGACGGGCAGGCGCTGCGCGTCGGTGGCATCGGCATGGACACCACCGAACGCCGGCTGGCCGAGGCCGAGCTGCGCGCCGGCCGCGAGCGGCTGGAGCGCATCCTCCACACGATGGCGGAAGGTCTGGTGACGTTCGATGCCGAAGGCCGCTACACGATGGTCAATCGAGCCACCGAGCGCATCGTCGGCGAGCCGGCGGCGCGCATCATCGGCCGGCGCTACGACGACGTGAGCTGGCGCCGCGTCGCGCCCGACGGCGGCGAACAGGCGCCCGATAACCACGCCTTCGCGCGCCTGCGGCGCGGCGAGCCGCCGATCCTGGGCGAGGTGGTCGGCGTGCAGCCGGCCGGCAGGCCGCCGCGCATCACCTCGCTGAACGCGCAGCCGGTGTTCGGCGCCGCCGGGCGCTTCGAAGGCGCGGTGGTGACTTACGTGGACATCACCGAGCGCTGGCATGCCGAACGCGCGCTGGCCGACAGCCAGGCGCGGCTGTCGGCGGTGGTCGGCAGTGCCAGCGATGCGATCCTCAGCGCCGACCTGGAAGGCCGCATTTCGCTGTTCAACCCGGCGGCCGAGCGCATCTTCGGCCAGCCCGCCGCGGACATGCTCGGCCAGCCGCTGGATCGGTTGCTGCCGGTCGCACGGCGCGCCGGGCACCGCACGCAGCTGCACGGCTTCGCCGCCTCGGGCGTGTCGCGTCGCGCCATGGGCGCCGGCCGCGTGCAGGGTGTGCATGCCAGCGGCCGCACGCTGGAGCTGGAAGCGTCGATCTCGCAGGCGCGCGTCAACGGCCAGGTGGTGTTGACCGCGATCCTGCGCGACGTGACCGATCGTGTGGCGCAGGAGCAGGCGTTGGACGCGACGCGGCACGAACTTGCCCAGCTGAACCGCCGGCTGCTGGAGCAGGAAAAGGAAACCACCCGCCACGTGGCCCAGGCGCTGCACGACGAGCTGGGCCAGACGCTGAGTGCCCTGCGCCTGAACTGGGACGCGCTGGACAGCGTGCCGGAAGCCGTGCGCGGGCAGCACTGGGATCGACTCGGCGCGCTGGTGGTGACGGCCAACCGGCAGATCCGCCACGTTCTCGGCGAGCTGCGGCCGCCGCTGCTCGACGAGATGGGCCTGGCCGCCGCGCTGGACAATGAACTGCAGCAGCAGCGCCCGCTGCTGGCCGAGCCGCAGCTGCAGCTGGTCGTGCCGCCGCGGCTGCATGCGCACCGCTGGCCGCCCGACGTCGAGTACGCCGCGTTCATGATCGGCCGCGAGGCCCTGGTCAACGCCCTGCAGCATGCCAGCGCGAGCCGGGTGTCGCTGACGCTCGACGGCGACGCAGGCGAGTTGCGGCTGTGCGTCCGCGACGACGGCGTCGGCATCGCCGCCGAGGCCAGGGCCGGCCGGGCGGGGCACCTGGGGCTGGTCGGCATGCGCGAACGGGCCTTCGCCATCGGCGCTCAGCTGCGCGTCGACAGCTCGCCCGGGCAGGGCACGACGGTGGAACTCGAATGGACGCTGGGTGATGAGCAGGATCTACCTGATCGATGACCACGCCATCGTTCGCGATGGCCTGCGCGTGGTGCTGGAAAGTGCCGGCCACGTCGTCGTCGGCGAAGCGGCCGGCCCGACGCCGGCATTGGCCGAGCTGGCACGACTGACGCCCGACATCGTGCTGCTCGACCTGCAGCTCGGCCTGCGTTCCGGCTTCGAGGTGCTGGCGGAGATCAAGCGGCGCCAGATTGGTGCACGCGTCATCGTGCTGACCATGTCGCACCAGCCGCGCCATGTGGCCGAGGCGCTGCAGTTCGGCGCCTGGGGCTACCTGTTGAAGGGCTCGTCGGGCAGCGAACTGCTGCAGGCGGTGGAGGCGGTGTCGCAGGACCGCCGCTACCTCAGCCCGCAGGCGGCCGAGTTCGCGGCCACCGTGCTGACGGGCGAGGGGCCGCCGGGCAGCGGCGTCGATGCGCTTTCGCCGCGTGAGCGGCAGATCCTGGTGCAGGTGGCGCGTGGTGCCAGCAGCAGTGCGATCGGCGCCGAGTTGCACCTGTCCCCGAAGACCGTGGACACCTACCGCAGCCGCCTGATGGCCAAGCTCGGCCTCGGCGATGTGTCGGCGGTGGTACGCTGGGCGATCCGCGAGGGCCTGGTCGATCTGGACGAGCCCTGAAGCGGCAGGCGGCGGCGCGTGGTTCCTCGTAAACCTACGAGGTGACGCCGCGGCCGCCGGTAGGCAGCATCGAAGGGATGTGCAGGCTGGGCGGGCGCCCGGCCCGCTTCAGCCTGTGTCAGGTACCGAGGAGCAACGATGAAGAAGTCAACCCTGAAGCTGCTGGCCGCCGCAGGCGCGCTGGTGGGGGCTGGTTATGCGGCCGCAGACTATCCGTTGATGAACATGGTGGCCGACAAGGTCATCCAGAAGTACCAGTCCGCCAGCTGCGAACAGCTGTGGGCCCAGAAGCAGCAGCCGAAGTCGGCCGAAGAGCAGCGGCTGATCGGCATTCTGAAGGGTGATCCGCAGATGCGCACCGAGTTCATGAACAAGGTCGCCGGACCGATTGCCAACAAGATGTTCGACTGCGGGATGCTTCCGTGACGCGCCTGCCCGTTCGTCCCGTTGCGACGCTGCTGCTGAGCGCCGCGCTGGCGCTGCCGGTGCTGGCCCAGACGGCGGCCACTGCGGCGCCGAAGCCTGCCGCTGCGGCGGCAAAGAAGCCGGCGGCCAAGGCCGCCTTCAAGCCGGTGCTGGAGCCGCGCGCGGTGGAGTTGCTGCAGGCCATGAGCGCGAAGCTGGCGGCGGCCAAGAGCCTGAGCTTCACCGCGGTGGCCAGCTACGAATACCCCAGCCGGCTGGGCCGCCGATCGTCTACAGCATGCGCTACGACGTCGCGCTGCAGCGGCCCAACCAGCTGAAGATCGTCGTGCCCGGCGACGGCCCGGGCAGCGAGTTCTATTGGGACGGCAAGGAAATGGTCGCCTTCGCCCCGGCGGAGAACCTGGTCGCCGTCGAGTCCGCGCCGCCCACGCTGGAAGGCGCGCTGAAACAAGCCTTCGACCGCGCGGCCATCTACTTCCCCTTCACCGACCTGCTGCTGCCCGACCCGTACGCGGCCATCAGCCCCGGAGCCATCCTGGCCTACATGATCGGACCGTCCGGCATCGTCGGCGGCGTCAAGACCGACATGCTCGTGTGGGCCAACAACGACGTCTTCCTGCAGATCTGGCTCGGTGCGGACGACAACCTGCGGCGCATCCGCGCACAGTTCCGCGATGACCCGAAGAAACTGCGCCACGACCTGGAACTGAGCAACTGGCAGCTCGACGGCGCCATCGCCGCCGACACCTTCAGCACCGCCAAGGCCAAGGCCGGCATGCCCATGGCCTTCGCCACCCCCTGGGCGCAAGGGTCCTCCATCGGCGTCAAGCCGCTGGTCGGCGGCAGCACCAAGCCCGCAGCCAAGCCCGGGCAGCCAAGCGCAATGAGCGCGCAGCCCACCCCCGAAAGGCCGTCCATGAAGCAGCCCATGAAGCACGCAACCCTTGCCCTGCTCGTCGCGGCCGTCGGCGGCGCGCTGCTCGGCTGGGCGCCCCGTGCCGACGCCTGGGCCTCGGCCAACCGCTTTGGTGGCGCCACGCCCACGCCCCCGGCGACACCGCGCACGAGAACCGCTGGGGCGGCAGCTCCCAGCACGTGGCCGGCGAAGGCACCGAACACACCAACGCCGCCGGCGGCAGCACCGAACACTCGGTCTATGGCGGCACCGAGCACACCAGCACCACCAGTACCACCACCTACGAAAGGCCGGCTGGCGCGGTCAGCACCACGGCCGGGCGGGGCCAGCTACTACCACCTGCCGGTCAACGGCGCGTACCCGGCCTACGGCGCCTACCACCCGCCGGTGGCGGTGCCGTACTACTCCACCGGCTGCATGGGCTGCGCGGCCGCGGCCGGCGCGGTGGCGGGCATGGCGGTCGGCGGAGCGATCGCCTACTCGACGACCACGGCGGCCAATGCCGCGGCGACCTCCAACGCCTATGCGGCCGGCGTGGCCACCGGCAGCGCCAACACCAACGCGGCCTACCAGTGGGCTATGCGGCCGGCGCGACCAGCGCCCCGGAAGCCTGCCTTCGTGATGGGCGCCAGCTACGCCGCGCTGCCGCCGGGCTCGATGTCGGTGCAGAAGAACGGCCAGACCTACTACCTCAACGGCAACACCTGGTTCCTGCCGGCCTTCGGCGCCAACGGCGTTCACTACACCGTGGTGGCCGCGCCTTGACGGCCGGCCGCCATGCTGCGGCGGGCCCCGACGGGCCTGTTCGACGTGGCGCTGCCCGAAGCCGCGCGAGCCGCCGGCCTGTCGCCGACGATCGGCGCCGTGCCGGCCGGCCGGCACATCGGCCTCACCGCCGGCGCAGCCCGAGCCGCTGCGCCTGAGCTAGCTACATTCCACCCCGAAGGAGATGACGATGCCTCGCATCATGCCCGCGCTTCGACTGGTCACCCTGAGTGCAGCGGTCGCCGCCGCGCTGCTGGCCGGCTGCAGCAAGAAGGAGGACCCGATCGTGCAAGCGCAGCAAGCCGCGCCCGCCAGCGCGCCGGCGTCCGCCGCCGCACCGGCGGGGCCCAGCCTCGCGGAAGTGAAAGCCATCGCCGAGGAGGGCTTCATCTACGGCCTGCCGATCGTCATGAACTATGCGGTCATGTACGAGTACGCGATCGACAAGAACTCGGGCCAGTTCAAGGCACCGTTCAACCAGATCCACAACGAGGCCCGCGTCTTCACCTACCAGGACACGGCAATCGTCACGCCGAACAGCGACACGCCCTACTCGCTGCTGTGGATGGACCTGCGCGCCGAGCCGATGGTGCTGTCGGTGCCGGCGGTGGACAAGAAGCGCTACTACTCGGTGATGCTGAACGACGGCAACACCTTCAACTACGGCTACATCGGCAGCCGCGCCACCGGAAGCGAGGCCGGCGACTACCTGGTCGCGGGGCCGAACTGGAAGGGCGAGACGCCGCCGGGCATCAAGAAGGTGTTCCGCTCGACCACCGAGTTCTCGCTGGCCGCCTACCGCACGCAGCTGATCAACCCGGCGGACATGCCCAATGTCGAGAAGGTGCAGGCGGGCTACAAGGCGCAGCCGCTGTCGGCCTACCTGAAGCAGCCGGCCCCGCCGGCGCCGCCGGCGATCGACTTCCCGAAGATCGACAAGGAGATGGTCAAGACCAACTTCTTCGAGTACCTGGACTTCGCGCTGCAGTTCGCACCGGCCGGCCCCGAGGAGGAAGCGATCCGCGCCAAGCTGGCCACCATCGGCATCGGCCCCGGCAAGAAGTTCAACTTCAAGGACCTGTCGCTCGAGCACAAGGCCGCCGTCCTGCTGGCGATGAAGGAAGGCGATACCAAGGTCGAGAAATACCTGGAGGCCGGGCAGAAGAACATCAACGGCTGGAAAGTCGGCTCGCTGTTCGGCGACCGCGCGTTCTACAACGGCGACTGGATCAAGCGCGCGGCCGCGGCGAAGGGCGGCATCTACGGCAACGACGCCGTCGAAGCGATGTATCCGCTGACCAAGACGCTGGCCAACGGCGAAGAGCTCGACGGGTCCAAGCACAAGTACACGCTGACCTTTGCCAAGGACCAGTTCCCGCCGGTCAACGCCTTCTGGTCGGTGACCATGTACGACGGCAAGACGCAGCTGCTGATCAAGAACCCGATCAACCGCTACCTGATCAACTCGCCGATGCTGCCGTCGATGAAGAAGGACAAGGACGGCTCGCTCACGCTGTACATCCAGAAGGATTCGCCCGGCAAGGACAAGGAGTCGAACTGGCTGCCGGCGCCGGACGGTCCGATCTACCTGGTGATGCGGCTGTACTGGCCGAAGGACACGCCGCCATCGATCCTGCCGCCGGGCGAGGGCAGCCGGAGCCCGCCGGGCCTGAAGCTCGTGCACAAGGCGGGGCCCCCGCCGAGCCGAATGTGCCGGCAGCGGCCTTGATGGCTTCTTGATGCCCGCTGCCGGATTCTTTGCACCGCCTTGACGGCGCTTGTCCGAGCATTCCCTCCAGACCACGGAGGAATGCATGGATCTCGTCTATCTCGCCCTCGCCGCCGCCCTGTGGGCCGCGGCCGCCGCGCTGGCATGGGGCTGTGAGCGGCTGCAGTCGCCGCGCGTGAAGCCATGAGCGGCTGGTACCTCGCCGGCGGCCTGCTGGCGCTCGGCCTGCTGATCTATCTGGTTGCCGTGCTGCTGCGGCCGGAGGACTTCTCGTGAACGGGCCGGCCTGGATGCAGCTGGCCGCCTACCTGGTGGCGCTGCTGCTGCTGGCCTGGCCGCTGGCCCGGGCCATCGAAGCGGTCGTGCAGGGCCGCTTCGCCTGGGGCCGGCGCGTCGAGGCGCCGCTGTACCGCCTGGCCGGCGTCGATGCCGGACACGAGCAAGGCTGGCTGCCCTATGCGCTGGGCCTGCTGGTCTTCAACGGGCTCGGCGTGCTGGCGGTCTATGCGCTGCAGCGGCTGCAGCCCGTGCTGCCGCTGAACCCGCAGGCCATGGCGGCGGTGTCGCCCGATTCGGCGTTCAACACCGCCATCAGCTTCGTCACCAACACCAACTGGCAAGGCTACGGCGGCGAGTCGACGATGAGCTATCTGACGCAGATGCTGGGCCTGACGGTGCAGAACTTCCTGTCCGCCGCCACCGGCATCGCCGTCGTGCTCGCGCTGATCCGTGGTTTTGCCCGGCATTCGGCGCAGGCGGTCGGCAACGTGTGGGTGGACCTGACGCGCATCACGCTGTGGGTCCTGCTGCCGCTGTCGTTCGTGCTCGCGCTCGTCTTCGCCAGTCAGGGCGTCATCCAGAACCTGTCACCGTACCAGGAGGTGCAGACGCTCGAACCGGTGAGCTGGCAGCAGCCGAAGCTCGGCCCCGACGGCCAGCCGCTGAAGGATGCGAAGGGCGAGCCGGTGCTGGAGGACAAGACGGGCAGCACGCAGACGATCGCGATGGGCCCGGTGGCATCGCAGCTGGCCATCAAGATGCTCGGCACCAACGGCGGCGGCTTCTTCAACGCCAACTCCGCGCATCCGTTCGAGAACCCGAGCGCGCTCACCAACTTCCTGCAGATGCTGTCGATCTTCCTGATTCCGGCGGCACTGGTGTTCCTGTTCGGCCGCATGGTCGGCGACATGCGCCAGGGCTGGGCCGTGATGGCGGCGATGGCGCTGCTGTTCGTGATCGGCGCGATCGGCGCGACCCATTTCGAGCAGCAGGGCAACCCGGTGCTTGCCGGACTGGGTGTCGACCAGGCCGCCGGCGCGGCGCAGGCCGGCGGCAACATGGAAGGCAAGGAGGTGCGCTTCGGCATCAACGCGTCGGCGCTGTTCGCGACCATCACCACCGCGGCCAGTTGCGGCGCGGTGATCGCGATGCACGACAGCTTCACGCCGCTGGGCGGCGCGGTGCCGCTGGTGATGATGCAACTCGGCGAGGTGGTCTTCGGCGGCGTCGGCGCCGGGCTGTACGGCATGCTCGTCTTCGCGATCATGGCGGTGTTCATCGCCGGCCTGATGATCGGCCGCACGCCCGAATACCTGGGCAAGAAGATCGAGGCGCACGAGATGAAGATGGTCTCGATCGCGATCCTCGCCACGCCGCTGCTGGTGTTGCTGGGTACCGCGGTGGCGGTGCTGGCCGACGCCGGCCGCGCCGGCATCGCCAACCTGGGCCGCACGGCTTCTCCGAAGTCCGTATGCGCTGTCCTCGGCGGCCAACAACAACGGCGGCAGCGCATTCGCCGGCCTGGCGGCCAACACGCCCTTCTGCCAACCTGCTGCTGGCGGTGGCCATGTGGTCTGGCCCGCCCTGGCGTGATCGTGTCGGTGCTGGCCGTCGCCGGCCTGCTGGCCGCGAAGAAACGCCTGGATCGACCGGTACGCTGCCGACGCACGGCCCGCTGTTCGTCGTGCTGCTGATCGGCACGGTGCTGCTCGTCGGCCTGCTGAACTACGTGCCCGCGCTGGCGCTCGGCCCGATCGTCGAGCATCTGATGCTGTTCGCGAAGGAGATGCCCATCAGCGGCCCGTCAGATCCTGACCCTGTTCGACGCCGAGCTGGTCCGTCCGGCGCTGCTGGATGCGTTGCGCAAGCTCGATCCACGCGTGCAATGGCGCAATCCGGTGATGTTCGTCGTCTATGTCGGCAGCGCGTTCACCACCGCGCTTGCCGCCGCCCAGCCCGACATGTTCACCGTCGGCGTGGCGATCTGGCTGTGGTTCACCGTGCTCTTTGCCAACTTTGCCGAGGCGCTGGCCGAAGGCCGCAGCAAGGCCCAGGCGGCTTCGCTGCGCGGACTGAAGAAGAAGACCTGGGCCAAGCAGCCTGAAGGCGACCTGGCATGCCGGCGTGGCGCGCACCGGCATGCACTGGCACCCGCTCGAAGCCGACAACCTGCGCAAGGGGGATGTGGTGCTGATCGAGGCCGGCGAAACGATCCCCGCCGACGGCGAGGTGATCGACGGCGTCGCCTCGGTCGACGAGAGTGCGATCACCGGCGAGTCGGCGCCGGTGATCCGCGAGTCCGGCGGCGACTTCTCGGCCGTGACCGGCGGCACGCGCGTGCTGTCCGACTGGATCATCGTGCGCGTCGCCGTCAACCCGGGCGAGACCTTCGTCGACCGCATGATCGCGATGGTCGAGAACGCCAAGCGGCAGAAGACGCCGAACGAGATCGCGCTGACGATCCTGCTGGTGGCGCTGACCATCGTCTTTCTCGGCGTCGTGGTCACGCTGCTGCCGTTCTCGGCCTTCGGCGTGATGGCCGCGGGGGCCGGCCAGCCGGTGAGCCTGGTGATCCTGGTGGCGCTGCTGGTGTGCCTGATCCCGACCACCATCGCCGGCCTGCTCAGCGCCATCGGCGTGGCCGGCATGAGCCGCATGATGCAGGCCAACGTCATCGCCACCTCGGGCCGCGCGGTCGAAGCGGCCGGCGACGTCGACGTGCTGCTGCTCGACAAGACCGGCACGATCACGCTCGGCAACCGCCAGGCCAGCGCCTTCCTGCCCGCGCCCGGCGTGAGCGAGACGGAACTGGCCGATGCCGCGCAGCTGGCGTCGCTGGCCGACGAAACGCCCGAAGGCCGCAGCATCGTCGTGCTGGCCAAGCAGAAGTTCCAGCTGCGCGAACGCGACGTGGCGGCGCTGGGGGCGAGCTTCGTGCACTTCACCGCGCAAACGCGCATGAGCGGTGCCGACCTGCAAGGGCCGGACGGCAGCACCCGGGCGTTGCGCAAGGGTGCCGCCGACGCGGTGCGCCAGCACGTGCAGGCGCTGGGCGGTCAGTTCCCGCCGGCGCTGCAGGCCACGGTGGACGAGGTCGCCCGGCGCGGCAGCACGCCGCTGGTGGTGGCCGACGGGAAGCGGGTCCTCGGCGTCGTCGAGCTGAAGGACATCGTCAAGGGCGGCATCAAGGAACGCTTTGCCGAACTGCGCCGCATGGGCATCAAGACCATCATGGTCACCGGCGACAACCGGCTCACCGCCGCGGCCATCGCTGCCGAAGCCGGCGTCGACGACTTCCTGGCCGAGGCCACGCCCGAGACGAAGCTGAAGCTGATCCGCGAGCACCAGGCGGCGGGCCGGCTGGTGGCGATGACCGGCGACGGCACCAACGACGCACCGGCGCTGGCCCAGGCCGACGTGGCGGTGGCGATGAACACCGGCACGCAGGCCGCGAAGGAGGCCGGCAACATGGTCGACCTGGACAGCAACCCGACCAAGCTGATCGAGATCGTCGAGACCGGCAAGCAGATGCTGATGACGCGCGGCTCGCTGACCACCTTCTCGATCGCCAACGACGTGGCCAAGTACTTCGCCATCATCCCGGCGGCCTTCGTCGCCACCTATCCACAGCTCGGGGCGCTGAACGTGATGCGGCTCGCCAGCCCGAGTTCGGCCATCCTGTCGGCGGTGATCTTCAATGCGCTGATCATCGTCGCCTTGATCCCGCTGGCGCTGAAGGGCGTGCCCTACCGCGCGGTCGGCGCGGCCACGCTGCTGCGCCGCAATCTGCTGATCTACGGCCTCGGCGGCGTGATCGTGCCCTTCATCGGCATCAAGCTCATCGACCTGGCGCTCGCCGCAGCCGGGCTGGCCTGAAAGTACGCAACCCATGAAGACTCAACTCAGACCGGCGCTGGTGCTGTTCCTGCTGCTGTCGCTGATCACCGGCCTGGCCTATCCGCTGCTGGTCACCGGCATCGCGCAGACGGTCTTTCCGCGCCAGGCCGACGGCAGCCTGATCGTCGTCGACGGCCGGCCGGTCGGCTCCGCGCTGCTCGGCCAGGCCTTCGCCGACCCGAAGCACTTCTGGAGCCGGCCTTCGGCCACGACGCCGATGCCCTACAACGCCGCGAACTCGGGCGGCTCGAACCTTGGCCCGTCGAACCCGGCGCTGGCCGACGCCGTCGAGGCCCGCATCGCCGCGCTGCGGGCCGCCGACCCGGGCCATCACCAGCCGATCCCGGTGGACCTCGTCACCGCCTCGGCCAGCGGCCTGGACCCGCACATCAGCCGCGCGGCGGCCGACTACCAGGTGCCGCGGGTCGCCCGCGCGAACGGGCTGTCCGAGGCCGCGGTGCACGCGCTGGTGGCGCAGCACACGCAGGGCCCGTGGCTCGGCTTCATCGGCGAGAGCCGCGTCGCCGTGCTGCCGCTGAACCTGGCGCTCGACGCGGCCGCGCGGCGTGGGAAGATGCCGCCCGGGTAAGACGGGTGGGGTGCCGATGCTGATCAACTGCGTGGTCTACGAGGACGGCCGCAAGCGGGCCGACATTCCGAGCGGCGAGATCGACAGCTGGCTGCATCGCCCCGGCTGCTTCGTCTGGGTGGCGCTGCGCGATGCGACCGACGACGAGCTGCGGCAGATGCAGCACGAGTTCGAGCTGCACGAGCTGGCCGTCGAGGATGCGCGCCACGGCCACCAGCGGCCGAAGATCGAGGAATACGGTCCGACGCTGTTCGTGGTGATGAAGCTGCCCGAGCTGAGCGAGGGCGAGGCCGGCGAGCTGCTCTTCGGCGAGGTGGCGATCTTCGTCGGCCCGAACTTCGTGCTCTCGGTGCGCAATCACAGCCCCAGCGGCTTCCTCGGCGTGCGCGAACGCTGCGAACGCGAGCCCGAGCACCTGCGCCAGGGCGCGGGCTTCGTGCTCTATGCGCTGATGGACGCGGTCGTCGACCGCTACTTCCCCGTGCTGGACGCGCTGGAGACCGAGCTCGAGGACATCGAGGGCCGCATCTTCGAACGCGGCGCGGCGCGGCGCAACATCGAAAGCCTGTATGCGCTGAAGCGGCGTGTCACCGAGGTCCGTCATGCGGTGGCGCCGCTGGTGGAAGTGGTCGGCAAGCTGCACGGCGGGCGCGTGCCGGCGGTGTGCGCAAACACGCAGGAGTACTTCCGCGACGTGCACGACCACCTGGTGCGCATCAACGCCGCGGTCGAGGCGATGCGCGACACCATCGCCACCGCGATCCAGGTCAACCTGTCGATGGTCACGATCGAGGAATCGGAGACCACCAAGCGGCTCGCCGCCTGGGCCGCGATCTTTGCGGTCTCGACCGCGCTGGCCGGCATCTGGGGCATGAACTTCGAGCACATGCCCGAGCTGCGCTGGCGCTGGGGCTATCCGATGGCGCTGGGCGTCATCGCCGCGGCCGCCGTGCTGCTGTACCGGCGCTTCCGCCGCGTCGGCTGGCTGTGAACCGGACCACCCCCCACGGTCTTCGGCCGCCCCCTCGAGGGGGCGCCGCCCGCGGCCCAGCCAAGCCGGATCCGCGGCGTCCGCGAGACAAGGCGTGCACGCGACCGGCCGCCGTCGGCTTTCACGAGTGACTGACGCCGATGACCGATGCAGGCCGCCCCGACCCTGACGCGCTGCTGGCCCGTGTGCAGCACGAGGAGGCGCGCGCACGCCGCGGCAAGCTGAAGATCTTCTTTGGCGCGTCGGCCGGCGTCGGCAAGACCTACGCGATGCTCACCGCCGCGCGTGCCGCACAGGCTGCCGGCGCGTCGCTGATCGTTGCCGTCGTCGAGACCCACGGCCGCACCGAGACCGAGGCCATGGCACGCGGCCTGCCGCGGCTGGCGCTGAAGGCGGTGCCGTACCGCGACCGTGTGCTGCAGGAATTCGACCTCGACGGCGCGCTCGCCTGGGCCGCGCAGCAGGCCGAGCCGCTGCTGCTGCTCGACGAGCTGGCGCACAGCAACGCGCCGGGCTCGCGCCATCCGAAGCGCTGGCAGGACGTGGAGGAACTGCTCGACGCCGGCGTCGACGTCTGGTCGACGATGAACGTGCAGCACCTGGAGAGCCTCAACGACATCGTCAGCGGCATCACCGGCATCCGCGTCTGGGAGACGGTGCCCGACCGGCTGTTCGACGAGGCCGACGAGGTGGTCGTCGTCGACCTGCCGCCCGACGAGCTGCTGCTGCGGCTGAAGCAGGGCAAGGTCTACGTGCCGCAGCAGGTGGAGCGGGCGGCCGCCAGCTTCTTCCGCAAGGGCAACCTGCTGGCGCTGCGCGAACTGGCGCTGCGTCGCACCGCCGACCGCGTCGACGGCGAAATGCAGGCCTACCGGCGGCAGTCGGCAGTGCAGTCGGTCTGGCCGAACCGCGAATCGCTGCTGGCCTGCATCGGCCCGGGCGAACATGCGGAGAAGGTGGTGCGCAGTTGCGCGCGGCTGGCTGCGCAACTGGACGTCACCTGGCATGCCGTCTTCGTCGAGACGCCGGCGGTGCAGCGCCTGCCTGAGGCGCAACGCCAGCGTGCGCTGCGTGCGCTGAAGCTGGCGCAGGAGCTGGGCGCGGTGACGACCACGCCGGCCGCGCCGGAACCGGCGCAGGCGCTGGTGCGCTATGCGCGCGAGCACAACCTGGTGCGGCTGGTCGTCGGCCGCCGCGAACGCCGCTGGCCCTGGCGGGCGCCGCTGGCCGAGCGCATCGTCGCGCTGGCCGACGACCTGGACGTGCTGCAGGTGGCGTTGCCGCCGGGCGGCGCGGCAGTCGGCAGCACGGCGCGGGCGCCGCAGGAGCCGCCCGCGGGTTCCTGGGCGTGGCAGGGCTACGCGGCGGCGATCGTCGCCTGCGGGCTGACGGCGGCCGTCGCCAGCCGCTTGCATGGCATGCTCGAGCTGTCGAACATCGTCATGCTGTTCCTGCTGGCGGTGGTCGGCGTCGGCCTGCGCTACGGCCGCGGGCCGGCGGTGCTGGCGGCGTTCATCGGCGTCGCGCTGTTCGATTTCTTCATCGTGCCGCCGCGCTTTTCGTTCGCGGTCAGCGACGTGCAGTACCTGCTGACCTTCGCGGTGATGCTGCTGGTGGCGCTGGTCATCGGCCAGCTGACGGCCGGCTTGAAGCTGCAGGCCGAGGCGTCGACGCAGCGCGAGCACCGCATGCGCGGCCTGTACGAGATGTCGCGCGACCTGTCGGCGGCGCTGCTGCCCGAGCAGGTGGCCGAGATCGGCGCGCGCTTCCTTGCCGCCGAGTTCGGCGCGCGGGCGACGATCCTCGCCGCCGACGAGGCCGACCGGCTGCAGCCGCTGCCCGGCGGCAGCGCCAAGGTCGACGACGGTGTCGCGGGCGTGGCGCAGTGGGCCTTCGACCGCGGCGAGGCCGCCGGCTTCGGCACCGACACGCTGCCGGCCAGCGCCTGCCTGGTGCTGCCGCTGAAGGCGCCGATGCGGCTGCGCGGCGTGCTGGTGTTCGAGCCGGCCGACCGGCGCGTGCTCGGCCCCGACCACCTGCGGCTGCTCGACACCTGTGCGTCGCTGCTGGCGATCTCGCTGGAGCGCATCCACTACATCGACGTGGCGCAGAAGAGCACGGTGCAGATCGAATCGGAGCGCCTGCGCAATTCGCTGCTGTCGGCCATCTCGCACGACCTGCGCACGCCGCTTGCGGCGCTGGTCGGTCTGGCCGACACGCTGCGCATGACCGCGCCGCCGCTGGCGCCGGCGCATGCCGAGGTCGCGGCGTCGATGCGCGAGTCGGCGCTGCGCATGAACGCGATGGTCGGCAACCTGCTGGACATGGCGCGGCTGGAGGCCGGCGCGGTGCCGCTGCGCCGCGAATGGCAGCCGCTGGAAGAGGTGGTCGGCAGCGCGCTGGCCGCCTGCGCGCCGGTGCTGCAGGGTCGGCCGGTGCGCGTGGCGCTGGCCGACGACCTGCCGTTGCTGCATCTGGACGCGGTGCTGTTCGAGCGCGTGCTGGTCAACCTGCTGGAGAACGCCGCCAAGTACACGCCGGCCGGCAGCGCCATCGAGATCGGCGCGACGGCCGCGCCGACGACCGTGACGCTGCACGTCGACGACCACGGGCCGGGCCTGCCGCCGGGGCGCGAGGAGGCGCTGTTCGACAAGTTCGAGCGCGGCCACAAGGAGGGCGCGACACCCGGTGTCGGGCTCGGCCTGGCGATCGCGCGCGCCATCGTGCAGGCCCACGGCGGCACCATCGCCGCGGCCAACCGCGTCGGCGCGGCGGGCATCGAGGGCGCGCGCTTCAGCATCGAGCTGCCGCGCGGCCAGCCGCCGCTGGACGACGGCAGCGGCGCGGCGGCGGAGGCCGTCTAGGATCGAGGCATGGAACTGCGCGCCCGCATCCTGGTGGTGGAGGACGAACCCGACATCCGGCGTTTCGTGCGCATGGCGCTGGCCTCCGAAGGGCACGAGGTCTTCGAGGCGCCGACGCAGCAGCGCGGGTTGATCGAAGCCGGCAGCCGGCGGCCGGAACTGGTGATCGTCGACCTCGGCCTGCCGGACGGCGACGGCATCGGCCTGATCCGCGAGCTGCGCACCTGGTCGGCCGCGCCGGTCATCGTGCTGTCGGCGCGCAGCGGCGAGGCCGACAAGGTGGCCGCGCTCGATGCCGGCGCCGACGACTACCTGGTCAAGCCCTTCGGCGCCGCAGAGCTGCTGGCGCGCGTGCGCGCGCAGCTGCGGCGGCAGACACTGGGCACCGCGACGGCGCCGCCGGTGCTGCGCTTCGGCCGCGTGCAGGTCGATCTGGCGCGGCGCGTGGTCGAGCGCGATGCGCAGCCGCTGCACCTGACGCCGATCGAATACCGGCTGCTCACGCACCTGGCGTCGCAGCCCGACCGCGTGGTCACGCACCAGCAGCTGCTGAAGGCCGTCTGGGGCCCCGGCCATGCCGAGGACACGCACTACGTGCGCGTGCACATGGCCAACCTGCGCAAGAAGGTCGAGGACGACCCGTCGATGCCCCGGCACCTGCTGACCGAAGCCGGCATCGGTTACCGCTTCAGGCTGTAGGGGCACTGCGGGTGCGCAGGCCGGCGGTGACAATGTGGGCATGAACGATCGCGACCTGATCCTCTCCGCTGCCGCGCTGGCCCCGGGCCCGTGGCCGACGCTCGACCCGTTCCTGTTCTGCGTGCACCACCACGACGACTATCCGCAAGGCACGGCGCAGCAGGGCCTGGCAGCGCAGCACCTGCAGGGCCGCCAGCTGGGCCAGGACTTCAGCGGCAAGGACGGCTTCAGCCTCTACCACGGCCATCCGGTGCCCGGCTTCCCGGCGCATCCGCACCGCGGCTTCGAGACCGTCACCATCACCCGCGCCGGCGTCATCGACCATTCCGATTCGATGGGTGCCACCGCGCGCTACGGCGAAGGCGACGTGCAGTGGCTGACCGCCGGCGCCGGCATCCAGCACTGCGAGATGTTCCCGCTGCGGCACACCGACCGCCCCAACCCGGCCGAGCTGTTCCAGATCTGGCTCAACCTGGATGCGCGCTTCAAGATGGCGACGCCGTACTTCTCGATGTTCTGGGCCGAGGACATTCCCCGCCTGCAGCACACCGACGAGGCCGGCCGCAGCACCGAGCTGCTGTGCGTGGCCGGCAGCGTCGGCGGCACGCGCGCGCCGGCGCCGCCGCCCGAGTCGTGGGCCAGCCGCGATGGCAGCGATGTGGCGATCTTCACGCTGCGCATGCAGCCCGGCGCCCATTGGACGCTGCCGGCGGCGCAGGGCCGGGGCACGCGGCGCATGCTGTACTTCTTTGCCGGCGACCGGCTGCAGATCGGCGCCCAGACCGCCGACCGGCACTGCGCGGTGGAAGTCGATGCCGCGCAGGACTGTCCGCTGCGTGCCGGTGACGCGGCCTGCGAAGTGCTGCTGCTGCAGGGCCGGCCGATCGGCGAGCCGGTGGCGCAGTACGGCCCCTTCGTCATGAACACCCGCGCCGAGATCGAGCAGGCCTTTGCCGACTACCGCCGCACCGAATTCGGCGGCTGGCCGTGGGACCGGCCCGACCCGGTGCACGCGGTCACGCAGGGCCGCTTCGCGCGCCGGCCGGACGGTGTGGTGGAGACGCCGCCCGCTGTCGCCGGCGCCGCGGCGGGCTGAGCGGCGCGCCGGCTACCTGGCGCGCGGCGGCGCGGGCACGACCTTCGCGCCCATGTCCTTCAGCAGCCGCTGGAAGTCGGGCGACTCCATGATGATCGTGCCCGCCGCGGCGCGCAGCCGGTCGACCGCCTCGTCGGTCAGCACGAAGGAGGTCGGCTGCTGGTTCAGGAAGTCGAACTCGGCCCTGTTCTTGTCCTTGAGCGCGGCAAACGACACGTCGATGGCGACGATCTCGGCGTCCGGCACGCGCAGCGCGGCGGCGATCGCCGGGTCCTTGTTGTCGGCCATCGCCGCCGAATCGCGGATCTGGCGCAGCGTGCGCCAGCGTGCCGCCGTGTCGCGCAGCAGTTCCACCGCCTCGTAGGAGAACGCGTCGATCGGCGTGCCCGACGCCTTCAGCAGCACGTCGATGGTGCCGGGCGGGCTTTCGGAACGGTCCCAGGTGGTCGGCGGCGACGACAGCGAGTTCACGCTGAAGACGATGATGCGGCGGCGGCCGTCGAGCATCGACGCGGCGCCGGTGCCGTGCAGCGCCTCGACGATCTGCAGCGTGTCGAGCACGGTACGCATGCCGACGTTGTCGGACACGCCGCCGTCCACCAGGTGCAGATAGGGCCGCTGCGCGCCGTCGGCGAAGGTCAGCTCGGCGTTGATCGAGCGGATCGCCCGCGCCGCGGGACGCGGCGGGTTGTCGGTGTCCAGGAACGGTGGCATCCACGCCGGCAGGCTGGCACCGCAGCTGCCGCCGTAGTTGTTGAGCGTCACCGGTGACAGCACCACCGGCACCGCCGACGAGGCCGCCGCCGCGCGCGACAACGGCACCGCATCGAGGTCGGAGCAGATGATGTCGAACACCCGCTGCGTGAAGACGAAGCGCGAGCCGGTGGAGATGTCGGTGGCCGAGGCCATGATGAACGGCCCCTTGCCGCGGCGCAGGTCGGCGAAGGTGGCGCCGTTGAACAGGATCTCGTCGTACAGCTGGGCGGCCACTTCCGAGCGCCCGGTGCCGACGCCGCCCAGCGTGCCCCAGTTCGCCGGGCTGAGCACGCGCGAGATGATCTCGCCTTCGACGTCGCGCTTCAGGAAGCGCCGTTCGTATTCGTCGAACAGCTTCTCGCCGTACAGGCCGTAGGCCAGCGCCGTGAAGCTGCCGCCCGACACGCCGGTGATCACGTCGACCGCATCGAGCAGGCGGCCCTTCCTGCCGTCCGGCCCGGTGATCTCGGTGCGCCGCAGGAACTCCAGCACGCCGAACGAGAACGCGGCGGCGCGCGTGCCGCCGCCCGAGAAGGCCAGGATCACGAGGTTGGGCTTCGCATCGCCATCCGCGACGCGCGTCTCGTAGCGGTAGCCGGCATTCGGGTCGGCGTGCTGGATCGGCGGATTCGCCGGCCGCGTCGCACAGCCCCCGAGCATGAGCAGGGCCGCCAGCAGCGCGGCGGCCGGCCCTTTCGAACAGCGCACGTTGATCACCCCTTGTCTTGGCCAGCGCCCCGTGAGGCGCATGCGGTCGATTCGTTCCCTGCGGCGAAGCCGCACTGCCAAAGGCAGCACCGCGATCTTAGGCCAGCGCCGGCCGCGCTCAGGCCAGGCGCGGCATCCAGCCGGCGCTGCGCTGGCGGCGCACGTAGGCCTCGAACTCCTCGGCCGGCAGGGCCGCGGACCAGAACAGCCCTTGCCCTTCGGTGCAGCCCATCTCGGCCAGCCGTGCCAGCACGGCGGCGCTTTCCACGCCTTCGGCGATGGTGGCGAGCTGCAGGTTCTGCGCCATCTGCACGATGGCGCGGACGATGGCCTCGTCGTGCCGGTCGCTGGCCAGCCGGCGGATGAAGGACTGGTCGATCTTCAGCCGCCCGACCTCGAAGCGCTTCAGGTAGCCGAGGTTCGAATAGCCGGTGCCGAAGTCGTCGATCGCCAGGCCCACGCCCAGCGCGCGCAGCCGCAGCAACTGCGCGGACAGCTTGGTCGAGTCCTGCAGCAGCAGCGATTCGGTCAGCTCCAGCTCGAGCGCGCGCGCCGGCAGGCCCGAAGCCTCCAGCGCGCCGGCGATGTCCTGTTCGATGCCGCCGCGCTGGAACTGCATCGGCGAGACATTGACGCTGACGACCAGGTCGGCCAGGCCCGCATCGTGCCAGCGCTTCATCTGCCTGCAGGCCTGCTGCAGCACCCAGGCGCCGATCTGCACCACCAGCCCCGACTGCTCGGCCACGTGGATGAAGCTGGCCGGCGGCACCAGGCCCAGCGTCGGATGCTGCCAGCGCAGCAGCGCCTCGGCGCCGACGATGCGCCCGCTGGCCAGGTCGATCTGCGGCTGGAAGTGCAGCATCAGCTCGTTCTGCGCCAGTGCGCTGCGCAGGCCGGCGAGCAGGCGGACGTGGTGCTGCAACCCGGCGTTCATGTCGTCGGCAAAGAAGCGCAGCGTGTGCCGGCCGGCGGCCTTGGCGGCGTACATCGCGATGTCGGCCTTCTTCAGCAGCTCGTCGAAGCCGCGCCCGTCGCCCGGGTACATGGCGATGCCGATCGATGCCGAGCTGGTGATCTCGTGGCCGTCGATGGTGAAGGGCCGCGCCAGCACGGCCAGCAGCTTCAGCGCGACCTCGGCCACGTCGTCGGCATCGGCGGCGTCGGCCAGCAGCACCAGGAACTCGTCGCCGCCCTGGCGGCAGACGGTGTCTTCGGCACGCAGCGCGCCGGCCAGTCGCCGGGCCGATTCGCGCAGCAGCGCGTCGCCCTGCGGGTGGCCCAGCGAATCGTTGACGTGCTTGAAGTCGTCGATGTCCAGGAACATCACCGCGACGCCGGAATGCGCGCGCTCGGCATGCGCCACCGCCTGCGCGAAGCGGTCCTGCGCCAGCGTCCGGTTCGGCAGGCCGGTCAGCGCATCGTGCGTCGCCAGGTACTCGATGCGCGCCTGCGACTCGCGCACGCGGGCATTCTCGGCGCGCAGCCCGGCCAGTGCGGCATGCAGATCGCCCGCGAGCAGCCAGATGACGAAGGCGCTGAGCGACAGCACGATGACCACGTCGATCAGGTTGGCCACGCTGTGTGTCGGCACCGGGTTGACGTGCCAGCCCTGCACGTTGGCCATGGCCACCACGGCGACGAAGCCGAGGATCGATGCCAGTGTCAGCGCGAACAGCCGCCGGCCGGCCATCGTGCCGGCGAAGACGAGGATGGCCGGATAGGCCAGCATGGCCGGGTCGCGCAGGCCGGCGTTCTTCCAGACCAGCAGGCTGATGGCGGCAGTGACGGTGGCCAGCAGCACGGCGCTGGCCAGCTGCTGGCGGCCGCGCGCCCAGGCCCACAGTGCGCCCGACAGGGCCAGCAGCGTGGGCACGTGGACCGTGATGTTGGTCCAGTCGTCTTCGCTCAGGTCGGACGCCGCGCTGACGCCGAAGCCGAGCATCGCGCTGACGATGATCTGCACCAGCCGGCGCGAGCGCGGCGGCGCGGTGGCTTCACCGGGACTGGGCGCGGCCGAAGACGGGAGCGGGCGCATGGCGCCGCATTGTCGTGCCGATTCGTCGGTTAGAACATGCGCTTCGGCGGCCGGAGCTGCGCCCCGCGGGCGGCCCGGTCGCGCGGCCCGGGTCGATCTTCGCCCGCCTCGTCCGTCGTGACGGTAACGTGGACGGCCCTTGCCGCCCCGACCTGCCTGCTGGAGACCCGATGACATCGTTCGACCCGCCGCCCGCCGCGGACCCGCCCGCCTCGCACCGCCCGCTGTGGCGCGAGCTGCGCGACGCCATCCGCGGCACCAACGCGGACTACACCCGGATCCCGCTGCGCCGTGCGGTGCTGCTGCTGGCGGTGCCGATGGTGCTGGAGCTGGTACTCGAATCGACCTTCGCCGTCGTCGACATCTGGTTCGTCGCCCGCCTCGGTGCGTCGGCGGTGGCCACGGTGGGACTGACCGAGACCATCCTGTTCCTGCTGTACGCCATCGGCATCGGCCTGGCGATGGCGGTCACCGCCGTCGTCGCGCGCCGCACCGGCGAGGGCGACCGCGAGGCCGCGGCGGTCAGCGCCGCGCAGGCGATCTGGCTGGCCGTGCTGGCGTCGGTGCCCTTCGCGGTGGCCGGCATCGTCTATGCGCGCGAACTGCTGCTGCTGATGGGCGCCGACGCCTGGACATTGACGCATGGCGTGCGCTACATGCAATGGATGCTGGGCGGCAACGTGGTCATCATGCTGCTGTTCGTCTGCAACGCGGTCTTCCGCGGCGCCGGCGACGCGGCGGTGGCGATGCGCGTGCTGTGGCTGGCCAACGGCCTGAACATCGTGCTCGACCCGATCCTGATCTTCGGCTTCGGGCCGGTGCCGGCGCTGGGCGTCGAGGGCGCGGCGATCGCCACCGTCATCGGCCGCGCCGCCGGCGTCGCCATGCAGCTGTGGATCCTGCTGCGCGGCAGCCGGCACATCCGCCTCGGCGTCGCGCAGCTGGGGCTGCAGGCGCACACGCTGTGGCACATCGTGCGCACCTCGCTCGGCGGTGTCGGGCAGATGATCGTGGCGATGACCGCATGGATCTTCCTGATGCGCATCCTGGCCGCGATCGGCAGCGAGGCGGTGGCCGGCGCGACGATCGCCATGCGCCTGATGATGTTCACGCTGATGCCGGCCTGGGGCATGTCCAACGCCGCGGCCACGCTGGTCGGGCAGAACCTGGGCGCCGGCCAGCCGGGGCGCGCCGAGGCGTCGGTGTGGCGCATCGGCTGGTACAACATGGTGTTCACCGTTGCGGTGTCGGTGGTGTTCTTCCTGTTTCCGCGCGAGCTGATGGGTCTGTTCACCGCGGAGCGCGCGGTGGTCGACATCGGCGCCGAGTGGCTGCGTGTGCTGTCGTACTCGTACTTCGTCTACGGCTGGTGGATGGTGTCGGTGCAGGCCTTCAACGGCGCGGGCGACACCGTGACGCCGACGAAGATCAACCTGGTGTTCTTCTGGCTGATCCAGATCCCGCTCGCCTGGCTGCTGGCGCTGCAGCTGGACCTGCAGGCCACCGGCGTGTTCTGGGCCGTGTTCGTTTCGGAAACCTCGGTGGGCCTGTTCACGCTGTGGCTGTTCTCGCGCGGCAAGTGGAAGACGGTGCGGGTCTGAAGCGACGGAGCCGCACGGAACGGCGGGCATGGCGCAGTGTCCGGGCGGGCAGGCAGCAGACCGGCCGGCGTGATGCACACTACGCAGCCCTCGAGCGCCGCTGCCCATGGCCGTCAACTTCGACCTCCCCGACCTGATCGCCTTCCGCGCGGCGGCGGAACTGGCCAACTTCCGCAAGGCGGCCGAAGCGGTGCACATTTCGCAGCCCGCCTTCAGCCGGCGCATCGACAAGCTGGAGCAGGCGCTGGGCGTGCGGCTGTTCGAACGCACGACGCGCCGCGTCACGCTGACCGCCGTCGGCCGCGACTTCGCGCGCCGGGTGGGCGTGATGCTCGACGACCTCGACGAAACGCTGCTCGCCGTGCGCGGCGTGGGCACGGCGCGCATGGGCGAGGTCAACATCGCCTGCGTGCCGTCGACGGTGTACTACTTCCTGTCCGACGTCATCCATCGTTACCGCGAGCGCTATCCGAAGCTGCGCATCAAGGTCTTCGACGCCGGTGCCAACGAGGTGCTGTCGGCGGTGGCGCACGGCGAGGCCGACTTCGGCCTGAACTTCATCGGCGCGTCGGAGCCGGGCATCGAGTTCCGGCCGCTGCTCGAAGAGCGCTTCGTCGCCGCCTGCCGGCGCGACCATCCGCTGGCCCGGCTGCGCAAGGCCACCTGGCGCGACCTGGCCGAGCACGACTTCATCTCGGTCGCCAAGTCCTCGGGCAATCGGGTGCTGCTCGATCAGGCGCTGGCCCATGTCAGCGAACGGCCCCAGCCGGTCTACGAGGCGCAGCACGTGACGACACTGCTCGGCCTCGTCGAAGCGGGCCTCGGCGTGGCCGCGGTGCCGTCGCTGGCGATGCCGGGGCCCGGGCATCCGCTGCTCGTCAGCGTGCCGCTGTCCGATCCGGTGGTCACGCGCCGCGTCGGCCTGATCCGCCGCCAGGGGCGCCGTCTGTCGCCCGAGGCCCAGCAGCTGTACGACTTTCTCGCTGCGATGAAGAAGCCTGCGCGTCCGCGCGCGGCCGCCACCCCGCGCACCTGACGATGGAACTGCGCCAGCTGCGCTATTTCGTCCGCGTGGTCGAGCTCGGCAGCATGGGCCGCGCCGCCGACGATCTGGGCGTCGTCACCTCGGCGCTGAGCCAGCAGATCAGCCGGCTCGAAGGCGAGCTGGCGACCCGGCTGCTGCAGCGCGGCGCGCGCGGCGTGGCGCCCACCGATGCCGGGTTGGCCTTCTTCCACCAGGCGCAACTGGCGCTGCGCCATGCCGACGATGCGGCGCAGGCGGCCAGGCAGGCGCGGCTGGCCGGCCACGTCAGCGTGGGCCTGGCGCCGTCGACCTCGGCGGTGCTGGCGCTGCCGTTGATGCAGGCGATGCGCGAGCGCTATCCGGACGTGCGGCTGCGCATGGTCGAGAGCCTGTCGGGCAACCTGGCGGCGATGCTCGGTGCACGGCAGCTGGACCTGGCCGTGTTGTTCGAGACCGAAACTGCGCGCCGCCTGAGCGTCAGCCCGCTGCTCGACGAGCGCCTGTTCCTGATCGGCCGGCGCGACCTGCCCGGCCTGCCGACCGGGCGCACGGTGCGCATCGCGCGGCTGAGCGGCCTGCCGCTGGTGCTGCCCAGCGGCACGCACGGGCTGCGCGCGATTGTCGACGCGGCATTCGCGCGCGAGCGGCGCGCGGCCCACGTCGTGCTGGAGATCGACGGCCTGGCCGTGCTGATGGACGCGGTGCGCGCCGGGCTGGCCGCCACCCTCCAGCCCGGTGCCGCCACGGTGCGGCTGCCGGCCGACGACATGGCGCGCATCGGCATCGCCGAGCGTGCGGCCCGGCGGCGCAACCTGCTGGCCAGCCTGTCCGACGACGAGCTGTCGGCGGCGCTGGCGGCGCGTGACGCTGAAGGCCGTGGCGACGCAGCTCGTCGCCGACGGCGCCTGGCCCGGCGCGACCCTTCACGCAGCCTGAACACCGCTTGCCGCCGCGGCGGCTACCGCGGCCGGGCCAGGCTGCCTAGAGTGCGCTCCCAGACGAACGGGAGACACGATGCTCGATGTGCTGGTGATCGGCGGCGGCAACGCCGCACTGTGCGCCGCGCTGATGGCGCGCGAGGCCGGCGCGTCGGTGATGCTGCTGGAGGCCTCGCCGCGTGAGTGGCGCGGCGGCAATTCGCAGCACACGCGCAACCTGCGCTGCATGCACGACGCGCCGCAGGACGTGCTGGTCGACGCCTACCCCGAAGAGGAGTTCTGGCAGGACCTGCTGAAGGTCACCGGCGGCGTCACCGACGAGGCGCTGGCGCGCTTGGTGATCCGCGCCTCGTCCACCTGCCGGCCATGGATGGTGCGCCATGGCGTGCGCTTCCAGCCCTCGCTGTCCGGCGCGCTGCACACCGCGCGCACCAACGCCTTCTTCATGGGCGGCGGCAAGGCGCTGGTCAACGCCTACTACCGCAGCGCCGAGCGGCTGGGCGTGCGCATCCGCTACGACGCACCGGTGGACCGGGTCGAGCTGCAGGACGGGCGCTTCGCCGCCGCCTTCGTCAACGGCGAGCGCATCGAGGCCCGGGCGTGCGTGCTGGCCTGCGGCGGTTTCGAATCGAACCGCGAATGGCTGCGCCAGGCCTGGGGCGTCAATGCGCAGGGTGAGCATCCGGCCGACAACTTCCTGATCCGCGGCACGCGCTTCAACACCGGCGTGCTGCTGAAGTTCATGCTCGATGCCGGCGCCGATGCCATCGGCGACCCGACCCAGGCGCACATGGTGGCCATCGACGCGCGCGCGCCGCTGTACGACGGCGGCATCTGCACGCGCATCGACTGCGTATCGCTCGGCGTGGTCGTCAACCGCGACGCCGAACGCTTCTATGACGAAGGCGAGGACTTCTGGCCCAAGCGCTATGCGATCTGGGGCCGGCTGGTGGCGCAGCAGCCGGGGCAGCAGGCCTTCTCGATCATCGATGCCAAGGCGGTGGGCCGCTTCATGCCGCCGGTCTTTCCCGGCACGCGGGCCGACACGCTGCCCGAACTGGCCCGCGCGCTGGGCCTGGACGAGATGCGCTTCATGCACACGCTGCAGCGCTACAACGCCGCCTGCCGCGAAGGCCGCTTCGACCACACGGTGCTCGACGACTGCCACACCGAAGGCCTGGCGCCACCGAAGACGCACTGGGCGTTGCCGATCGACACGCCGCCCTTTCACGGCTATGCGCTGCGGCCCGGCGTGACCTTCACCTACCTGGGCCTGAAGACCGATGCGCAGGCCGCGGTGCACTTCGGCGGCCGGCCCAGCCCGAACCTGTTCGTCGCCGGCGAGATGATGGCCGGCAACGTGCTCGCAAAACCGCCGGCGTCGGCATGTCGATCGGCACGGCCTTCGGCCGCATCGCCGGCAGGCAAGCCGCACGCGCCGCGGGCCTGGAGGTGCAGCGTGCGGCAGCCTGAAGCCCAGACACCCCCGCGCCGCGTGATCCCGATCCGCGCCGCCACCGCCACCGCCGACGAGGCCGAAGTGGCCCGCGTGATGCAGATCTGCAATGCCTGCCGCTACTGCGAGGGCTTCTGCGCCGTGTTCCCGGCGATGACGCGGCGGCTGGAGTTCGGCCGGGCCGACATCCACTACCTGGCCAACCTGTGCCACAACTGCGGCGCCTGCCTGCACGCCTGCCAGTACGCGCCGCCGCACGAATTTGCGCTGAACGTGCCGCAGGCCATGGCGCGGGTGCGCGGCCAGACCTATGCCGACTATGCCTGGCCGCCGGGCTTAAGCGCGCTGTACCGGCGCAACGGCCTGACGCTGGCGCTGGCGCTGGCCGCGGGGCTGGCGCTGTTCCTGGTGCTGGCGGTGCTGCTGAAGGGCAGCCCGTGGCAGGCCGTGCCGGCGGGCAACTTCTACGCCATCTTTCCGCACAACCTGATGGTCGGGCTGTTCGCGCCGGTGTTCCTGTTTGCCGTGCTGGCGCTGGGCCTGGGCGTGCGCCGCTTCTGGCGCGACGAGGCGCCGGGCCCGGCCTCGGGTGCCGCCACCGCCGAGGCGCTGCACGACGCGCTGCGCCTGAAGTACCTGGACGGCGGCCACGGCGAAGGCTGCAACAACGAGGACGACGCCTTCACGCTGGCGCGGCGGCGCTTCCACCACTTCACCTTCTACGGCTTCATGCTGTGCTTTGCCGCCACCTCGGTGGCCACGCTGTACCACTACCTGTTCGGCTGGCCGGCGCCCTACGGCTGGACCAGCCTGCCGAAGCTGCTGGGCATCAGCGGCGGCGTGTCGCTGCTGGTGGGCACGGCCGGCCTGTGGCGGCTGAACCTGCGCCGCCACGCGCTGCAGCAGGACGCCGCGCAGCGCCCGATGGACCGCGGCTTCATCGCGCTGCTGTTCCTGACCGCCGCCAGCGGCCTGGCGCTGATGCTGTTGCGCGGCACGCCCGCGCTGCCGCTGGTGCTGTGCATCCACCTTGGCGCGGTGATGGCGCTGTTCGCGACGCTGCCCTACGGCAAGTTCGCGCACGGCATCTACCGCAGCGCGGCCCTGCTGAAGTGGGCCATCGAACGCCGCCAGCCCAACCGCCTGGCGCTGGGCGACGACTGAACTCAATCCACGCTTGCAGGAGACGACCCGATGAACCCACGCCGCCACTTCATGGCCCTGTCCGCCGCGCTCTTCGCCGCCTTGTTCGCGACGATGGGCCTGTCGCCCGCGTCCGCCCAGGAATGGCCGCCGAAGACCGTCACGCTGGTGGTCGGCTTCGCCGCCGGCGGTGCCACCGACGGTGCCGCGCGCATCATCGCCAAGAAGCTGCAGGAGAACATCGGCCGCACGGTGGTGGTGGAAAACCGCGCCGGTGCCGGCGGCAACCTGGCGCACCAGTACGTGTCCAAGGCCGCGCCCGACGGCTCGGTGATCCTGCTGGGCTCGATCGGGCCGCTGGCCATCGCGCCGCACCTGATGAACGTCGGCTACGACGCGCAGAAGGACCTGGCGCCGCTGACCATGGGCGTGACCTTCCCGAACGTGCTGGTCGTCAACCCCACGGTGGGCGTGAAGACGCTGGCCGAGTTCGTCGCCAAGGCCAAGGCCAGGCCGGGTTCGATCGACTATGCGTCCACCGGCAACGGCAGCGCGTCGCACCTGGCGGGCGAGCTGCTGAACCAGCGCGCCGTCATCGACACCGTGCACATCCCCTACAAGGGCGGCGCGCCGGCGCTGCAGGACCTGCTGGGCGGCCGCGTCGCGGCCTACTACTCCACGCCGGCGACGGCCGCGCCGCACATCGAGGCCGGCAAGCTGATCCCGCTGGCCACCACCGGGCTGACACGCTCGCCCTTCATGCCCGGCGTGCCGACCATCGCCGAATCGGGCTACCCCGGCTTCAACGCCACCAACTGGTATGCCTTCGTCGCCCCTGGCAAGGCCCCCGCCGCGGTGCTGGACCGCTGGAACGCCGAGCTGGTCAAGGCGCTGAACTCGCCCGAGGTCAAGGCCGAGCTCGACAAGCACGGCCTGACGCCGGCACCGGGCTCGCGCGAGGAACTGGCGCGCACCATCGCCGCGGAATCGAAGGCCTGGGGCCAGCTGATCAAGGAACGCGGCATCAAGGCGGACTGAGGCGGAGCTGCGTCACAGTGCCGGTGCGATGAGGGCCTTCCGGCGTATTTTTGACCTTGCACGCGCGGGTGCAGATCGGGCTCGCAGGCTCCCTACAAGGTACAAGGGCGCTCACAGCAGCGACTCGGGAACGAGCTGCGAGATCAGCCACAGACGCAACCGCTCCCAGAAATTGAACTCGGGGTCCTCGTCCAGCGTCTCGCTGCGGCCGTCGCCCAGCATGGCGACCCACTCCAGGCTGTGGCCATCGGGCTTGAGGCGGACCTGGTACGAGCCACGCACGTCGGCGCGTTCCCTGGAGTTGAACCAGGTCAGGATCTCTCGCGCCAGTTCGGGGCTGTGGATCAGCAGCACCATCTCGGTGTTGGTGGTGGCCGAGCGCTGGTCGAGGTTCATCGAACCGAGCAGCACCGCGCGGCGGTCGATGAGGGCCAGTTTGGCGTGCAGTTGTGCCCGCGACGCGCCGAAGACGCGGCTCGTCGCGTTGTCGCTCCGCACCTGCATCGAGCTGACTTCGTAGAGCTCGACGCCCATCTGCAACAGAGGCACGCGATAGCGCTCATAGGCCAGGCTGGCCTGCGGCTCGTCGGTGGCACCCAGCGAGTTGGTGATCACGCGCACCGCGATGCCGAACGTGCGCGCCTCGCGCAGGCCGGCCAAGCCCTTCTCCCCGGGGATGAAATAGGGCGAAAACAGCATCAGCTCTTCGCGAGACTCGCGAAAGCTCTGCAGCGCAAAACCGTATGTCGTGCCAGCCAGGCTGCCCAGATTGGGATCAAGCTTGGCCGGCATGTCGGCGAAGACGGTCGCCTCGGCACCGATCAGGTCGGCGAGGCCGTCAGCCAGCAATGCGTCGAACCGGGGCGCGGCGCGGCCGCGCCAGGTGGTCGGCACAACCAAGGGCGGGCCGGTGTTCAAGGTTGCGTACTCGAAGCGCGCGCGCAGCACGGGCTCCGACTCGTCGGGCTCGGCCAAGGACCCGATGTCGCGCACCTGCGTGCTGTTCCAGTAGCGGTCGAACACTGCCGCCAGGTCCGGCACAACGGCTCCGATGACCAGCGCGTCGAAGTCGATGAAGTTGGCGTCTGCGTCACGCTGGAAGTAACTGTCGGCCAGGTTGCGCCCGCCGACGATCGCCATCGCGCCATCGGCAATGAACAGCTTGTTGTGCATGCGCTGGTTCAGGCGCTGAAAGTCGCCAGCCATCTGCACCCAGCGCCCGACGCTGCTGCTTCGCGTCCCTACGAATGGATTGAACAGGCGCACCTGAGCCCCGTCGTGCGCTGCCAGACCCAGAAGCAGTTCGTCCATACCCGCGGTGTAGTAGTCATCCAGCAGCAGGCGCACACGGACGCCGCGCTGCGCAGCGTCTCGCAACTCGCGCAGCACTTGGCGGCCTACGGTGTCGTCGGCCAGGTGATAGACCTGCAGGTCTATCGAGGCCCGGGCCTGGCGGATCAGGCTCAGGCGGGCATCGAGCGCCAGGCTGGGGTGCGCGAGGCCCAGCACGCCGGTCGATCCATGGCTCCGCGTGCTTTCGAACGCCCGAGCCGCGATGGCGCCCAGCGGCGTGTCCGCGCTGGCCGCGATGGCCTGGGTCGGCGTCGAGGTCTCAGCCATCGGCTGCAGGCTGGCGCAGCCGCCGAACAGCAGGGCCAGCACCGGTGGCGCCAGCAGGCGCCACGGCGACAGAGACAAGGCGAAGAACATGGGCGACGATACTCTGCGCGGGCGGCTTGGACCGCAATCGCGCCACGGTGAAGCCAGGTGCCCCCGAGCGCGGCGACGCGTGGTGCGAACGGCAGGTCGCGCCTGCAGCCAGCCTAGGGCTGATCCAGCACCATGCGGCCGGATCTGCGGCAAGCGGCCAAGCTGTGCGAGCCGAGCGGGTTCGTGCGGCCTCGAAGCCCGCAACACGTCGACCGCAGCCGCGTGCTCCCGTGTCCTTGATCGCGAATCCGCGAATCTGTTCGGGCGTCCGCCCTTGGCTCAACCCAGCGTCGCCAGCACCCGGTCGACCATGTGCCCGGACTGGCCCAGGTAGTTGGCCGGGTCGAGCATGGCCTGCAGCGCCTTGCGGTCGACATGCTTGGCGATCTCCGGGTGCGCGGCCAGCAGGTCGAGCAGCGGCTTCTTTTCGGCGATGGCCTGGCGGCACAGGTCATAGACCAGGTCGTGCGCGTACTCGCGGCCGATGTACGGGCCCAGGCCCATCATCACCGCCTCGCTCATCACCAGGCCCTCGGTCAGGTCGATGTTGCGGCGCATCGCCTGCGCGTCGACCTGCAGGCCTTCCAGCACGAAGCGGCTCTGCTTCAGCGCGCCGGCCATCAGGCAGAAGGCCTCGGGCAGCACGATCCATTCGATCTCCCACGGGCCGGTGCTGCGCTCGTGATCGGCGACCATCGCGTCCATCAGCGCCGCGGCATGCTGGCGCACGACGCTGATCGCGGCGTGGATGTAGCAGCTGCTGATCGGGTTGCGCTTCTGCGGCATCGTGCTGCTGCTGCCACGGCCGTGGTGGTAGGGCTCGTAGACCTCGCCGACCTCGGTCTGCATCATCAGCTTGACGTCCATGCTCAGCTTGCCCAGCGTGCCGCCGACCAGCCCGAGGAACGCGCCGACCTCGGCGATGTTGTCGCGGATCGTGTGCCAGGCGATGACCGGCTGCTTCAGGCCCAGCTCGGCCGCCAGGCCGGCCTGCGTTTCCATCGCGCCGGTCTGCAAAGAAGCCAGCGTGCCGGCCGCGCCGGCGAACTCCACCACCAGCACGCGCTCCTTCAGCTGCGCCAGGCGCTCGCGGTGGCGCTCGATGGCGCTCAGCAGCCCGGCGATCTTGTAGCCGAAGGTCACGGGAATGGCCTGCTGCAGGTTGCTGCGGCCGATCACCGGCGTGTCGCGGTGCTCCTTCGCCAGCCTGGCCATCGCCGCGGAGATGGCCGCCAGCTCGCGTTCGACGATGGCCAGCGCCTCGCGGATCTGCAGCACGGTGGCGGTGTCGGTGATGTCCTGCGTGGTCGCGCCCCAGTGCACGTATTCGCCCAGCTTGTCGCGGCACAGCTGGTTGATCTGCGTCACCACGCCGAGGATCGGGTAGCCGATGCGCTCGGTCTGCTGGCGCAGCCGCGCCATGTCGATCTGCTCGAGATGGCAGTGGCTGACGATCTCGTCGGCCGCCTCCTGCGGGATCAGGCCCAGCCGCGCCTGCACGATGGCCAGCGCGCGCTCGACGTCGATGTACTTGCTGGTGCGGTTCTCGTCGGACCAGACCTGGCGCATCTCGTCGCTGGAGAAGATGCCCTGGAAGATGGACGAGTCGATGATGGAAGCGGCCATGGGGGCTCCTTGGAAGTAGGGATGAATTCAGAGTCCGGCGCGGCGCAGCAGGCGCTGCGCCTGCAGCACGACCGGGCGGTCGACCATGCGGCCGTCGACCTGCGCGGCGCCGGGCGATGCGGCGTCGGCGGCGATGACGCGGCGCGCGCGCTCCAATGCGTCGGCGCTGGGCGCGAGCGCGGCAAGCAGCGGCGCCACCTGCTTCGGGTGGATGCACAGCTTGGCGCCGAAGCCGCGGCGCCGCGACCAGTCGAAGTCGGCCAGCAGCCGCGCCTCGTCGTCGAGCTGCGGCGTGACGCCGGCCACCGGCGGCAGCCGCTCCGCCAGGCGCGAGGCCAGCACCAGCCGCGCGGCGGCCTCGGCCAGCGGCGCGTTGTCGGCGGTGATGTCCAGGTCGAGGTCGAGCGCGTAGTCGAGCGTGCCGAAGACCAGCCGCAGCACGCCGTCGGCCGCGGCGATCTCTTCGCAGCGGGCGATGCCGCGCGCCGTCTCCACCAGCGGCAGCACGGCCGCGCCTTCGCCACGCCGCGCACGGCCGCGATCTGGTCGGCGGACTCGGCCTTCGGCAGCATCAGCTGCGTGAGCCGCGCCTGGCGCAGCGCGCAGGTCGTCGGCGCAGTGCGCTGAAGCCGCTTCGTTGATGCGCACCACGGTGCGCTCGCGCTCGGCCGGTGCGGCTGCAGCGGCCCACTGCAGGATGGCCTCGCGCGCGGCGGCCTTGGCGTCGGCGGCGACGGCGTCTTCCAGGTCGAGCACCACCGCATCGGCGCCGCTGGCCAGCGCCTTGGCAAAGCGCTCCGGCCGGTTGGCCGGAACGAAGAGGTAGGTGCGCGCGTCCATGGTGCTAGATGGCCTGGGCTGCGCGCAGTGCCGCGACCGTGGCCGCGTCGACGCCCAGTTCGGCCAGCAGCGCGTCGGTGTGGTCGCCCAGCGCCGGCACCGGGTCCATGCGCGGGGCGCCGTCGTTTCCAGCTTCCGGGCGGCAGCAGCGGCAGCGGGCCGGCCGGCGAGCCGATCTCGCGCCAGCGACCCCGCGCCTTCAGCTGCGGATGCTCC
>JBGAII010000031.1:0-34339 GCA_044225625.1 Rubrivivax sp. | reverse complement strand
ACGTCGGGTCGCCCAGCAGGCGGTCGACCCCGGCCCAGAGCGACTGGATCAGGCGCAGCCGCGGCAGGCCGCGCAGGCTGCCCGGCGCTGGGTTGGCGACCACGGCCACCTCCACCGCATCGGGGCGCTGCAGCGCCTGTTCGACACCGAGCCAGCGTGCCTCGGGCAGCGCGGCGGCCAGGCAGCGCTGCCATTCGTGAAGTTCCGCCGATCCGAACTCGCCAACCAGCAGGATGTCCATACAGCGCGAGCCTAGCGCAGCCGACAATTCCTCTCATGCCCGCGCGTGCCCGTGTTCCCGTGCCCGTGGCCCGCGCTCCGCGATGAAACTGCGCTGGCCCTCGTTGTCGATCCGTGCCACTGTGCTGGCTGCGATCGTCGTCGGCATGGTGTTGCCCGCGCTGGTGGTGCTGGGCGCCGACGCCTACTTCACGCGGACGGCGCATGAACCCCTGGTGCAGCGCAACCGCGCCGCCGTCTTGGTGCTGGCCACCTCGGTGATCACCGAGCCGGCGTGGACGCTCAGCGAGGTCGGCCTGAAGGCCGCGGCCGAGCGCATCCTGCAGGAGCCGGCGGTGTGTGCGGTCGAGGTGCGTGACCTGCAGCCCACGCAGGAGCCCATGACCATCAGCGCCAGGCGCTGCAGCGACGACCAGCCGCTGGTGGTGCGCGATGCGCCGGTACTGCACGAGGGGCAGCTGATCGCCAACCTGCGCCTGAGCTTCGATGCGACCGAAATCGACCAGATGGTCGCGCAGCGCCAGAGCATCATGTGGTGGCTGGTGGCGGCGCAGGTGGTGTTCGGCGTGGCCGTGCTGCTGGGCGTGCTGTCGCTGCGGCTGCTGCGGCCGATCCATCGCCTGAAGGAGCAGGCCAGCACGCTGGGTGCACGCGAGGCGCTGCCGGCCCTGGCTTGGCGCCAGCGCGACGAGCTGGGCCAGCTCGGCCAGCACCTGAACACGGTACGCGCGCGCATCCAGGAGCTGTTCGCCGAGCTGGAAGCCAAGAACAAGCAGCTCGGCAAGATGGCGATGTACGACCACCTCACGGGGCTGCCGAACCGCACGCTGTTTCGCGAGCTGTTCCAGCACGAGGCCGCGCTGGCGCGACGCCGCCAGGACAACTGCGCCCTGCTGTTCATCGACCTGGATCGTTTCAAGGCCGTCAATGACACGATGGGCCATGCGGCCGGCGACGAATTGCTGCTGGGCATCAGCCAGCGCCTCGCGGCCACGCTGCGCGAATCGGACATCGTCTGCCGCGTCAGCGGTGACGAGTTCCTGGTGCTGCTGACGCAGGCCGGCGACTGGGAGCAGGTATCGGCCACGGCCGAGCGGCTGCTGCGCGCCATCCAGGTGCCGATGCTGCTGCCGAGCGCGGCCGGCACCGCGCAGGTCAATGCCAGCATCGGCATCGCCCTGTACCCGGCCGACGGCGACGATTTCGAGGCGCTGGCCCGCTGCGCCGACCTGGCGATGTACAAGAGCAAGGACCAGGGTCAGGGCCGCTACAGCTTCTATCACGCGGAGCTGGAGGCGGCCTTCCGCCAGCGACTCGAGCTGGAGCGTGAGCTGCTGCAGGCCATCGCGCGGCACGAGTTGCTGCTGCACTACCAGCCGGTGTTCGACATGCGCAGCGGCAAGCTGGTGGGCTGCGAAGCGTTGGTGCGCTGGATGCACCCACAGCGCGGCCTGCTGATGCCCGGCACCTTCATCCAGACGGCCGAGGAGACCGGGCTGATCCGCGAGCTCGGCCTGTGGACGCTGGATGCCGCCTGCGCGCAGCTGGCCGCGTGGAAGGCGGCCGGGATGCACCCAGGGCGCATCGCGGTCAACGTCTCGGCGTTGCAGTTCCGCGACCAGCGCCTGCCGCAGGTGCTGCAGACGGCGTTGCAGACCCACGGCATCCGGCCCGGCGAGCTGGAGCTCGAGCTGACCGAAAGCACGCTGATGGCCGACACCGAATCCGCGCAGGCCACCGTGGCCAGCCTGCGCGAGCTGGGTGTGGCGCTGGCGATCGACGACTTCGGCACCGGTTATTCGTCGCTCTCCTACCTCAAGCGGCTGCGGCCGGACAAGCTGAAGATCGATCGCAGCTTCGTCAAGGATCTGCCGGCCGACGCCGACGACCGGGCGCTGACCGAAGCCATCGTCAGCATCGCGCAGGCGCTGTCGATCACCGTCGTGGCCGAGGGCGTGGAGACGCAGGCGCAGCGCGACTACCTGCTCGGCCTGGGCTGCTCGCTGCAGCAGGGCTACCTGCTGGGCAAGCCGATGCCGGCCGAGCGGCTGGCAGCGTTGATGGCCGAGGTCGAAGAGGCCGTGCCGGCCTGATCAGGCCGCGGCGGCCAGCAGCTGCTGCAGCGCGATGTGCAGCGTTTGCTCGCGCACCGCACTGCGATCGCCGGCCAGCTGCAGCCGCTGCGCCTGCACGCACGCATCGCCCGCCGGCCCGCGCCGTGCCAGACCCAGCCACACGGTGCCGACGGGCTTGTCGACGCTGCCCCCACCGGGCCCGGCGATGCCCGTCACGGCGACGGCCAGGTCGACGCCCGCCCGTGCCAGCGCGCCCTGCGCCATGGCGCGCACCACCGCTTCGCTGACCGCGCCGTGGGCGGCGATCAGCGCGGCATCGACACCGAGCAGCTCGGTCTTGGCGGCATTGCTGTAGCTGACGAAGCCGCGTTCGAACCAGTCGCTGGAGCCGGCCACCGAAGTGCAGGCCGCGGCGATCAGCCCGCCGGTGCAGCTTTCGGCCGTGGCCATGAACCAGCCGCGACGGCGCAACGCCTCGCCCAGCGCCAGCACCTGTGCTTCGACGGTCTTCAGTTCCATGGCCAGCGCACGATCACCAGGACGGCCATTGTGCAGGCGGCGGCCACCAGGTCGTCGAACAGGATGCCGAAGCCCTGTGCCCAGCCGATCGGCCCGGCCTCGTGCAGCTTGAAGCGCCGGTCGGCCCAGCCCACCGGCCCGGGCTTGGCGGCGTCGAAGTAGCGGAACAGGCCGAAGGCCAGCAATTGCAGTCCCCAGCCGGCGGGCGTCAGCAGATGCAGCACCGCCCAGAAGGCCAGGATCTCGTCCCAGACGATCGCTCCCGGGTCCGCGGTCCCCATGTGGCGCGCGCACAGCGTACAGGCCCAGACGCCCGCCAGCAGCCCGCCGGCCAGCAGCACGGCCCAGGCGAGTGGTCCGAGCCAGTGGTCGAGTAGAAGGAACGAGGCCCAGGCCCACAGCGTGCCGACGGTGCCGGGCGCGCGTGGCGACAGCCCGCTGCCGAAGCCCAGCGCCAGCGCGTGCGCCGGATGCTGCAGCATGAAGCGTGCGCTGGCACGCCTCGGCGGATGGACTGCCGCGTTCATCGGCGGAAATGGTCGAAGCCGTGTCCGTCGACCGCCAGCGGCCGGCCATCGGCGTCGACGACGACCAGCGCGCGGTCGGCCTCGATGTAGCCGATGCGGCTGACGGCCACCCCCGCCTGCTGCGCGGCGGCCCGCACCGCGTCGTGCTGTCGAGGGGCGGCGGTGAAAAGCAGCTCGTAGTCGTCGCCACCGTGCAGCAGGCATTCGTTCTGCAGCGCATGCGGCAGCGCAGCCAGGTCGGCGCTGCGCGGCAGCTCGGCCAGGTTCACGCGTGCGCCGACGGCGGAGCGCCGCAGGATGTGGCCCAGGTCGCCGAGCAGCCCGTCGCTGACGTCGATGGCGCTGCTGGCGATGCCGCGCAGCTGCTGGCCGAGCGCGACGCGCGGCGCGGGCTGTTCCAGCGCGTGGCGCAGGCGCTCGAAGGGCGCGGCGTCGACGCTCAAGCTGCCGCGGAAGCACTCCAGCGCCGCACGCGCATCGCCCAGCGTGCCGCTGACCCACAGCTCGTCACCCGGTCGCGCACCGCTGCGCAGCAGCGCCGCGCCCGCCGGCACCTGGCCGAAGACCGTGATGCAGATGTTCAGCGGCCCGGCCGTGGTGTCGCCGCCAATCAGTTCGATGCCGTGACGGTCGGCCAGCGCGAACAACCCGTCGGCGAAGCCGGCCAGAAAGGACTCGTCGGCGCGCGGCAGCGCCAGCGCCAGCATGAAGGCCAGCGGTTCGGCGCCGCAGGCGGCCAGGTCGCTCAGGTTCACCGCCAGCGCCTTGTGGCCCAGGCGCTGCGGCGCGACGGTGCCGAGGAAGTGCCGGCCCTCGACCAGCATGTCGCTGGAGATGCACAGCTGCATGCCGGGCTGCGGGGTGAGCAGCGCACAGTCGTCGCCAATGCCGAGCGCCGAGCGCCGCACCGGCCGCGTGAAGTACCGATCGATCAGCTCGAATTCACCCAGCGCCATCCGCACATTGTGGGCCCGGCCGAGGCCGCGCCTCAGCCGCCGCCGTCGCGCAGGCGGTTCGCCAGTTCCACCGCGGATTTCACCTCCATCTTCTCGAACACGCGGGAACGATGCACTTCCACCGTGCGCACGCTGATGCCCAGCTCGTCGGCGATGCGCTTGTTCGGATGTCCCTCGATGACCAACTGCATGACCTCGCGCTCGCGTTCCGTCAGGTCGTCGACACGGCGCTGGCGGGCATGCTGCTCGCGGTGCCGCGCAAGCTCCTGCGCGCTGTTTGCCAAAGCCTGCTCGATGCGGTCGACCAGCGTGTTGTTGGAAAAGGGCTTCTCGACGAAGTCGAAGGCGCCGCGCTTGACGGCCGACACCGCGGTGGGCACGTCGCCGTGCCCGGTGAGGAAGATCACCGGGCAGGCGCTCAGCATGCCGGCATCGGCCATGCGTTCGAACAGCTCGATGCCGCTGGTGCCCGGCATGCGCACGTCGAGCACGGCGCAGGACGGTGCGGGCGGCCAGCCTTCCGGCGCCGCACGCCGGGCATCGACGTGCTGCCAGAAGGCATCGCCGCTGGCAAAGCCTTCGGACAGCAGCCGGCGCGAGCGCAGCAGCCAGGCCAGCGCGTCACGCACCACGTCCTCGTCGTCCACGAGGTAGACCATCGGCAGGCCGAGCGAGGGGTCGAGGTTCAGGCTCATCGGGCTGTCCTTGCTGTGGTGCCCGTGATCGGCGCGTCGGTGCCGCGGCGCAGGTTCATCACAGGCTGTTCTGCAGTTGAGGGGTTTCGACGGAGCCGGTGGCGGCCACGCGTGCGGCCGGCAGCGTGAAGCGGAACTCCGTGCCACGACGCTGGCCCGGCGCCGGCGAGTCGAAGTCCATGGCCCCGCCGTGCTGCTCCACGACGGTACGGCACAGGCTCAGGCCCAACCCCATGCCTTCGCGGCGCGTGGTGAAGAAGGGCGTGAACAGGCGCGCGCCGGTCTCGCGGTCGATGCCCGGCCCGGCGTCGACGACGTAGAAGGTGACCCAGCGTTCGTGGGTCTGGCGCACGCGGATGTGCAGCACGCGCTCGGCCAGGTCGCTGTGCTGTTCCATGGCCTGGATGGCGTTGCGCGCCAGGTTCAGCAGCACCTGCTCGACCATCGTGCGGTCGCAGATCACGCGCGGCACCGGCTGGCCCAGGTCGACGTCGATGCGGGTGCCGCTCTTGCGCGCCTGCAGCCGCACCAGCGGCAGCACCGCTTCGAGCAGCAGGTCCACGCCCAGCGTCTCGCGCAGTTGCTCGCGGCGGCGCACGAAGTCGTGCACGCTCTTGATCACGCGGCCGGCACGCTCGGCCTGCTCGGCGATGCGCTGCATCGCCTGCTGCAGCAGCTGCGGCGTGTGCTCGTCGGGCTGTTCCATCAGGTTCAGCGAGCCGCTGGCATAGCTTGCGATCGCCGCCAGCGGCTGGTTCAGCTCGTGGCTGAGCAGCGAGGCCATCTCGCCGATCGTGGCCAGCCGCGCGGTGGCCTGCAAACGCTCCTGCTGCTGTCGCGACAGGTCCTCGACACGGCGTTGTGCGCTGACGTCCAGCACCGCGCTCATCCAGCCTGTCTGCCGTCCCTGGCTGTCGACCAGCGGCGCTTCGTAGATCATCACCGGGAAGCGCTCGCCGTTCTTGCGCACGAACAGCGTCTCGAAGCCTTCGCGCGATGCGCTGTCGCTGCTGTCGACGCGGGCCTGCCGGGAAGACAGGTTCTGCCGGTAGCTGGCGGCCAGTTCGGACGGCCAGTACGGCGGCTGCGTGCCGTCGATCAGTTCGTCCGGCGAAAAGCCGACCATCGAGCAGAAGGCCGGGTTGACGTAGGTGATCCGGCCTTGCAGATCGCGCGCGCGCAGGCCGGTGATCAACGAATCCTCCATCGCCTTGCGGAAGGCCAGCGCCTCGGCCAACGCCGTCTCCGCCCGCGCGCGGCGGCCGACGTCGCGGGCCAGCAGCAGCACCAGCGCGAACAGCGCCACCGACAGGCCCAGCACCAGCGCCGTGGCCAGATTGGGTATCAGGCTCGGTGGCCCGGCGGCGCTGTCGACGCGAAGGCGCAGCTTCTCTCCCGGAAGGTCGACCAGGGCATCGGCGCGGTAGACGCCCAGCCCGCGCGGCAAACCGGCGCGGGCCAGGCGCGCACCGTCGCCTTCGATGAAGGACAGCTCGTGCTGCCGCATCTGCGCCGGGCTCAGCGCCCCGGACAGCATCGCGGGCAGCGAAAACGTGGCCACCAGGTAGCCGTGGTCCTGGCCGCCGCTCTGCAGCGGCTGGCACAGGTCGATCACCTCCATCCCTTCGCCGCTTTGCAGCGGCACGAAGTAGCTGCGCGAGAAGGTCGGTGTCGCCAGGCGCCGGGCGGTGGCGCAGGCCACGGCCGCGTCCATGTCCAGGCCTTCGCGCGCAATCACCGAGAACAGCGGCGCGGCAAACGGCGAGTTCGAGACCGCGGCCAGGTGCCAGTCCGGGTCGCGTCGCTCCAGGCGCAGCATCGTGCGCATGTCGTGCAGCAGCGTGGCGGCGTCGGCCTGCCAGGCCGGTGCTCCGGCCGGCTGCAGCGCCAGCGCCTGCAGCCGGCGTTGCGCGTTCAGCAGTTCGGCGCGCACCTGCGCCGCCGCCTCGGCGGCCAACCGGTCCACCTGGTCCTGGGCGCGTGCGGCCTCGTGGCGCACCGTCAGCGCGACCAGCAGTGACAGCGCCACCAGCAGCAACAGCAACAACGCGCCCCACAGCGCCACGCGGCGCGGCGGGCGCTGCCGCGCCAGGGAGGCTGGAGCGATGGAGCTGGTGGTCACGATCGGGTCTCGCGGGGCGCGCCAGTATGCGCGGCGTCGCCCGCAGTGGCGTACGCAGTTTCGCGCATGGTCCGGGGGTGTCGCAGCGGCACACTGCGAATCCCTAGAATTGCCACCCCCCTGCCGCAGCGCGGCCATTTCGGAGACAGCACCGTGACCCAGAAGGACAACAAGGCCGCCGAACTGCGCCAGGCTGCGCTCGAATACCACGAGTTTCCGGTCCCGGGCAAGGTGGCCATCGCGGCCACCAAGCAGATGGTCAACCAGCACGATCTGGCGCTGGCCTATTCGCCGGGCGTGGCGGCGGCCTGCGAGGAGATCGCCAGCGAGCCGGCAAACGCCTTCCGCTACACCGCTCGCGGCAACCTGGTGGCGGTGATCACCAACGGTACTGCCGTGCTCGGCCTGGGCGACATCGGCCCGCTGGCGGCCAAGCCGGTGATGGAAGGCAAGGCGGTGCTGTTCAAGAAGTTCGCCAACATCGACGTCTTCGACATCGAGGTCAACGAGAAGAACGTCGACAAGCTGGTCGAGGTGATTGCCGCGCTGGAGCCGACCTTCGGCGGCATCAACCTCGAGGACATCAAGGCGCCCGACTGCTTTGCCGTCGAGCGCCGGCTGCGCGAGCGGCTGAAGATCCCGGTGTTCCACGACGACCAGCACGGCACCGCGATCGTCGTCGGCGCGGCGCTGCTGAACGCGCTGAAGGTGGTGGGCAAGGACATCACCCAGGTCAAGCTGGTGGCCAGCGGCGCCGGCGCTGCGGCGCTCGCCTGCCTGGGTCTGCTGCTGAAGCTGGGCATGCGGCGCGAGAACATCTGGGTCACCGACCTGGCGGGCGTGGTCTATCAGGGCCGCACCGAGCTGATGGACGACGACAAGGCCCAGTTCGCGCAGCCGACCGCGCTGCGCACGCTGGCCGAAGTCGTCCCCGATGCCGACGTGTTCCTGGGCCTGTCGGCCGGCGGCGTGCTCAAGCCCGAGATGGTGGCGGCGATGGCCTCGCGGCCGGTGATCTTCGCGCTGGCCAACCCGACGCCGGAGATCCTGCCCGACCAGGTGCGCGCGGTGCGCAACGACGCGGTCATCGCCACCGGGCGCAGCGACTATCCGAACCAGGTCAACAACGTGCTGTGCTTCCCGTACATCTTTCGCGGGGCGCTGGACAGCGGGGCGACGACGATCACCGATGCGATGGAGATCGCGGCGGTGCACGCCATCGCCGAGCTGGCGCAGGCCGAGCAGAGCGAGGTGGTGGCCGCGGCCTATGCCGGCGAAAGCCTGGCCTTCGGCCCGGAATACCTGATCCCGAAGCCCTTCGACCCGCGCCTGATGATCAAGATCGCCCCTGCGGTGGCCCAGGCGGCGGCCGATTCAGGCGTGGCGCGCCGGCCGATCACCGACTGGGACGCCTATGCCGAGAAGCTGCAGAGCTTCGTCTATGCGTCCGGACAGACGATGCGACCGATCTTCGCGCTCGCCAAGCGCGCCAAGGCGCGTCGCGTCGCCTTTGCCGAGGGCGAGGAAGAGCGCGTGCTGCGGGCCGTTCAGGTGGTGGTCGACGAGGGTCTGGCGCGGCCGACGCTGATCGGCCGCCCCGCAGTGATTGCCACGCGCATCGAAAAGTTCGGGCTGCGGCTGAAGGAGGGCGCCGACTACGACGTGGTCAACGTCGAACAGGACGAACGCTACCGCGAGTTCTTCACCTCCTACCACCGCATGACCGAGCGCAAGGGCGTGACGATCCAGGTGGCGAAGATCGAGATGCGCCGGCGTCTGACGCTGATCGGCTCGATGCTGCTCGAGAAGGGCTATGTCGACGGCATGCTCTGCGGCACCTGGGGCACCACCGCCAACCACCTGCACTACATCGATCAGGTCATCGGCACGCGCGCCGGCGGCAGTCCCAGCACCGCGCAGGACGTGCGCGTCTATGCTTGCATGAACGGCCTGATGCTGCCGGGCCGGCAGGTGTTCCTCGTCGACACCCACGTCAATGCCGACCCGAGCCCGGCCGAGCTGTGCGAGATCACGGTCATGGCGGCCGAGGAGATGCTGCGCTTCGGCATTGCGCCGAAGGCGGCACTGCTGTCGCACAGCAACTTCGGCAGCAGCGACCTGCCCAGCGCGCAGAAGATGCGCCAGACGCTGGCGCTGCTGCGCCAGCAGGCGCCCTGGCTGGAGGTCGACGGCGAGATGCACGGCGACGTGGCGCTGGATGCCGACGCGAGGCGCAAGATCATGCCGCGCAGCACGCTGGCCGGCGACGCCAACTTGCTGGTGCTGCCGAACATCGACGCCGCCAACATCGCCTACAACCTGCTGAAGACCGCCGCCGGCGGCGGCATTGCCATCGGGCCGGTGCTGCTCGGGGCAGCCAAGCCGGTGCACATCCTGACCCCCTCGGCCACGGTGCGCCGGATCGTCAATATGACGGCCTTGACCGTGGCGGACGCCAACGCCGGCCGCTGAAGATCGCACCTTAGTGGTGCGATGCCGGCTTCAACCCTCGAAACAACGGGGTTGAATATGGATGTGTGCGCACGCTGACAATCTGCTGTTCATTGCCCCATTTGGAGGCAGAGACTTGAGATTTTCGGCGTGTTCCGCTACCATTTCGGCTTCGTCGTTCAGGGTTTTCCCGTGTTTGTGTCCCGTTTGCCGTCGCCAAGGCAGTCAATAACAAAGTTGGCGCTTGCAATCTCGGTCGCGGGAACACTCGGCTTCAGCGGTGCGGCGCTCGGGCGTAGCCCGGCATCGGCCTCCGCGGTGCCGACGGTCGCTCTGGCGACCTTGCCGGACGAGGCGCGCCAGACCGACCTGCTGATCCGCAAGGGCGGGCCCTTCGACTATGCGAAGGATGGCAGCGTGTTCGGCAACCGCGAGAAGCTGTTGCCGTCCCAGGCGCGGGGTTACTACCGCGAATACACGGTCAAGACGCCCGGTGCGTCTGACCGCGGGGCGCGTCGGATCGTCTGCGGTGGCAGTCAACCGACGAAGCCCGATGCTTGTTACTACACCGCGGATCACTATGCGAGCTTTGCACGCATCGTGCATTGATCGGCGGTACGGTTTTGGTGATTGAAGGAGGTAGGTGACCATGCTGTTGCAGACAGTCCGTCCCAACATCGTGCAGGCGATACGCGCCTACAGGGTGGAGGACCTGATGCAGGCCGCCGAAGGGTCGGGCCAGCATTTCCTCTATGCCAACCTGGCGGCCGCGCAGACCAAGCAGGACGTGCTCGACCGGATCGCGGAAGCCTTCCTGTTCCCGGCGCATTTCGGCAAGAACCTCGATGCGCTGTACGACTGCATGACCGATCTGGTCCACAAGGCCGGCGCGCAGCCGGGCTTCGTCGTCGTGCTGGAGCAGCTGCCGGACAACCCGCGCTTCGACCGCGAGGCGCGCGAGCAGCTGCTCGACGTCTTCCGCGACGCGGCCGACTTCTGGGGGGAGCGACGAATACCCTTCAGGTGTTTCTATTCTTTTCAGTAGCCCGTTCCCTGGAAATCGGGTCAGGGGAACGGGCGGAGATGACCCAGGTGGCGACCGACAAGCCGGCGCCCAAGGTGGCTGTGTCCAAGAACGGCGTCAACCCCAACTTCGGCATGAACATGCCGTTGATGAGCAGCGCCTTCGACACCGCGATGTGGCTGACGGCGGCCTGAAGCCGGCGTTGTCCACGGACAGAGGGCGGCCCCGGCGGGGCCGCTTTCTTTTTTGCCGCCCAGATGACCAGCCTCAACTGGCCGCCAGCGCTTCGGCCAGCGCCACGTACTCCGCCACCGGTACCTCCTCGGCGCGGCGCTGCAGGTCGAAGTGGCCGGCAAAGCCGCGCTCCGTCAGCCAGCGGCCGAGCGTGTGGCGCAGCAGCTTGCGCCGCTGCGAGAAGGCCACCGTCACCAATTCCCCGAGCAGTTGCGGGGGCGTCGTGGAGCCAGGCAGCGGCCGCATCCGGACGATCGCCGAGTCGACCTTCGGCGGTGGGTCGAACGCCTCGGGCGGCACGTCGAGCACGCTGTGGATGCGATAGCGCCACTGCAGCATCACCGACAGCCGCCCATAGTCCTTGCCGCCGGGCGCGGCGGCCATGCGCAACGCCACCTCCTTCTGCAGCATGAAGTGCTGGTCGCGCACGTCGGCGGCGGCGTCGAGCAGGTGGAACAGGATCGGCGTGGAAATGTTGTAGGGCAGGTTGCCGACCACGCGCAGCGGCTGACCGGCCTGCCGCGCCAGCGCGGCGAAGTCGACCGTCAGCACGTCGGCTTCGATCACGTTCAGGCCGCCGTGCGCGCGCAGCCGCGCCGCCAGGTCGCGGTCGAGCTCGATCACGGTCAGCGCGCCGCAGCGCTCCAGCAGCGGCCAGGTCATCGCACCGAGGCCGGGGCCGATCTCCACCAGGGCCTCGCCGGGCCGGGGGTCGATCAGCTCGACGATCGCGTCCAGCACGGACACGTCGCTGAGGAAGTGCTGGCCGAAGCGCTTGCGCGCCTGATGCTTCATCGCCTCTCAAGCCAATGTGGCTTTGCCACTTTGCTTGACCCCTGGGGGCGGAAATGGCGAAGTCATTTTCTGGGGGTGCTCATGGCGGATCGCGCATCTCGACGTAGGCGCGCGAGCGCAGGTCCTTCAGCCATTCGAGGTAGGCCTCCTCGAACTTCAGTTCGCGCAGCGCCGCACGCGCCTGTTCGCGCACCTGCTTGGCATCGAGCGTGGCCTCGCGCCGTTCGACCACCTCGATCAGGTGCACACCGAAGCGCGACACCACCGGCTGCGACAGGCCGCCGATGGTCAACCGGTTCATCGCCGTCTCGAACTCAGGCACGAAGGAGCCGGGGTTGGTCCAGCCCAGATCGCCGCCCTGCGCCGCGGAGGAGTCTTCGGAGTACTGGCGCGCCAGGCCCTCGAAGGTGGCTCTGCCGCTCTCGATCTGCGCGCGCATCTCGGCCAGGCGCTGTTTCGCAGCGTCCTCGCTGAGCTGCGCAGACGGCCGCAGCAGGATGTGGCGCGCGCGCGTCTGGGTCACGCGCACGCCGCTGACATCGCGCCGGTCGATCAGCTTCAGGATGTGCAATCCGGCGCCGGTGCGCAGGATGGTCGGCGAGACTTCGCCAGGCTTCAGGTTGCGCACCTGTGCAACGAACGGGTCGGGCAGTCGGGAGGCTGGGCGCAGGCCAATCTCGCCGCCACGCGCGCGGTTGCCATCCTCGGACACCTCGCGCGCGACGGTGGCGAAGTCCTCGCCGGCACGCACGCGTGCCAACGCGGCGTCGGCTCGCGCCTGGCGCTGTGCCAGCTGCTCGCCGCTGGCGCCTTCGGGCACGCTGACCAGGATCTGCGCGATATTCAACTCGGTGTCGCGCGCGCTGCTGGCATGCAGGTCTTCCAGGTACTTGTCGATCTCGGCATCGGTGATGCGGGTGCGCTGCCCGACCTCGCGCTCGCGCGCCCGCTCCATCAGGATCTGGTCGCGCAGGTTGGTGCGGAAGCGCGCGAACTCGATGCCTTCGGCGCGCAGGCGTTCGCGCAACTGGGCCATCGTCAGCTTGTTCTGTGCGGCCACGCCCTGCACCGCACGGTCGACCTCGGCGTCGTCGACGCGAATGCCGCTTTCGCGCGCATAGGTCAGCAGCACACGTTCCTCGATCAGCGACTCCAGCGCCTGCTGGCGCATCAGGTCGGTGATCGGCGGCGGCTGACCGCCGCGCGCGGCAATGGCGCCACGCGCCTGCTGGATGCGTTGCTCGACCTCGGCGGCCGTCACCGATTCGGTGTTGACGATCGCGACGATGTAGTCGCCACTGAAACTGGGCCCGCTGATCACGACTTGCGGCGTCGGGCTGGCCGCACTGCGCATCTGCACCTGCGCCGGGGCATGCGCCGCGATGGCGCACATACCCAGCGCCAGCACGAGGCCGGACGGGCGGAAGCGGCGGATGCAGTCAGTCATAGTAGGCCGAGCCCGGCGATGCGCTGCGGCCTTGGCGCAGCAGCTGGTAACCGGGGATATTGTCCCTCAGGATGCTCGTCGCATTCGTACCCAGCCGGGACAGGCCCACGAGCTCCAGTTGCAGCAGCACCTGCGTCGATGCCTCGCTGACGCCGGTGGACCAGCGGCTGACGGCCAGGCGCGCGATCCAGCAGCCGGCGTCGTATTCGAAGCCGATGACCGAGTCCGTGACGCGGTTGTCGGTGGTGCTGTAGTTGACGCGGCCTACCGTGTACCACGCTCCGCCGCAGCTGCTGTGGCCGTCCCATTCGCGGCGCTGCGGTGTGCCGCCCGGCTGGTACAGCGGCCACTGCCAGGACGCTTCCCACTGCGAGCTGATGTCGCGTGCATAACGATAGGTCAGGTTCAGGGTGCGGAACGGACCCGGCGCGTACTGCACACCGAGGATCGTGCGCATCACGCGGTCCACCGCGGGGCTGTAGCGCAAATAACCTTCCAGATTGAAGGGCTGCAGCACCTGCGTCGAGCCGCGCAGCAACACGTCGGAATAACCGCGGTTCTCGGCCACGCCGGTGTCGGTGATCAACTGCTCGTTGAACAGGTAGCGCTGCACGATGCCCAGCTGCAGCAGCTCGACGCCGCTGGCGGCGTCGAGCATGCGCGTGGTCAGTCCCGCCGTCAGCGCGTTGGTGTCGGAGACGCGGTCGATGCCGGAGAACACGTTCTCCGAATAGATCGTCGCGAAGCTGTAGTCCTTGACCGCGGAATCGAAGTTCGGATAGTTCGACTGGTTGACGTAGGGCGTGTTCACGTAGAGCAGTCGGGGCTCGAGCGTCTGACGCAGCGCGCGGCCGTTCCACTCGGTGCGGCGTTCGAACTCGGCGCCGCCGCCCAGGCTGAAGGTGGGGATGATGCGCGATGCGCTCGAGCGGCCATCGGGCATCGGTTCGTCGGTGTAGTAGCTGGCGGCATTGAACAGCAGGCTCGGCGTGATCCACCAGCCCGGTTCGCGCCAGGGCCGGCTGATCCAGCCCTGCGCATGCAGGCGCGAGCCGTCGATCGGCATGTTGGCCGCGCTGTAGCCGGGGTTCGGCGGCAGCACGAAGCGGTTGGCCTCGGTCTCCAGCGCGTACTGCAGTCCGCCGCTGAGATCGCCGGTGCTGCGCAGGCCGACCTGCGCGGCCCGGTCGAACGGCGCCTGCATCAGGTTCGGCGCCTGCAGCAGCTGCCAGCGTTGGGTGCGGGCATAGATCTCCACCCCCAGCGCCGGGCTGCCGAAATCCTGTTCGACCAACGCCGTCACCGGCAGCAACCGGGGCGTCAGCGACACGTGCCGTCGCGGGAAATCGGTCCACCATTCGTTGTCCGACACGCGCTCGGCATCGATCGCATAACGGGCGTTGTCGCCCAGCTTGCCGACATGGTCGAAGGTCAGCCAGTAGCGCGTCTCCTTCGCCACCTGGTCCCACGGCAGCAGGTTCAGGTTGAGGCGACCCGAGTATTCGGGCTCCAGGTAGCGGAACTCGCCGGTCACCGCGAAGCCGCGGCGCGTCGAGATCGCTGGCGTGACCGTCGCATCGCGGTTCGGCGCGATGTTCCAGTAGTACGGCACGCCCATTTCGAAGCCGCTGCCCGTGGTGAAGTCGGTGGTCGGCGGCAGCCAGCCCGAGACGCGCTTGTCGCTCAGTGGAAAGCGCAGCGTCGGCAGCGACAGGATCGGCACGTCCAGGAAACGCAGCTCCGCGCCCTGGGCCACGCCGACGCCGGCTTCCACGTCCAGGTCGAGCTGCTCTGCGCTGAGGATCCAGTCCGGCTTTTCGCCGTCGTCGCGCAGGCAGCTGGTGTAGTTGCCCTTGATCACGCGCGACACGTTCGGGCCGAGGATGTCGATGCGCTCGGCGCGGCCGCCGGCGCCGGTGAGGGCCAGGTAATACTGGGGCTCGCGCACGAAGCCTTCCAGGCGTTGCACCTTCAGCTGCACCTCGGGCCCGCTGAAGGACGAGCCCTCGAAGCTCACGCGCACCTTGCCCTGGGCCACGGCCAGGTCCTCGGCCACGTCGTAGCGCAGCTGGTCGGCACGCAGCACCACGCCGGAATGGCGCAGCTCCACATCGCCATCGGCCTGGACGTGGGTGTTCGGCTGGCCGCTGATCTGCTCGGCGCGCAGGTACAGCGGCGCGGTGCGGCGCGCCTCGTCGGTCGACGGCGCCGGCCTCAGCGCGGGCACCGCCTGCAGCGTCGCGCTGTCGGTCTGCGCATGCAGGCTCTGGGCCAGCAGTGCGCAGGCCGCCGCGATCGGAAGCAGATGGCGGTGCAGACGGAGGGTTGGGGCTGTGGACGCGAAGAGGAGCACTTTCTGCGCCGCCGATCCGGCACCGCCGCGGCGCGCGCCGGCGCTGCGTCGAACGACCGATTTGTAGAATTCATTATCCAACGAGCGCGCTCGCGCGGACGCCTGCCCCGATGAACAGCCCCACTGCGGCGCCTTCTGCGCCGATCGCCTGGACCGACCCCGAGCGCCGCGCCGCCTTCGACCAATGGCTGACCGCGATCGGCCCGCGTCACGGCCTGCTGCCGGGCTCGTTGGCGCCGGCGTCGGCCGATGCCAGCTTCCGCCGCTATTTCCGCATCGCCGCACGGCACGGCCACCTGATCATCATGGATGCGCCGCCTCCGCTGGAGGACGTGCGGCCCTTCGTGCAGGTGGCGCAGGCCATGCAGGCCGCCGGGCTCAACGGCCCGCAGGTGCTGGAGTGCGACGCCGAACGCGGCTTCCTGCTGTTGAGCGACCTGGGCCAGGCGCTGTACCTGAAGGCGCTGCAGCAGGCCGATGCCGCTCGCGCCGACGCGCTGATGCGCGATGCGATCGCCGCGTTGGTGCAATGGCAGCTGAAGATGCCTGCGGCGCCGCTGCCGGCCTACGACGAGGCTCTGCTGTCGCGTGAGCTGGCGCTGTTTCCCGAATGGTGCGTGCAGCGCGAGTTCGGGCTGGCCTGGGGCGACGCGGAGCAGGCGCGCTGGCAGAAGCTGTGCCGCGTGCTGATCGACAGCGCGCTGGCGCAGCCCACGGTCGTGGTGCACCGCGACTGGATGCCGCGCAACCTGATGGTGTCCACACCCAACCCGGGCATCCTCGATTTTCAGGACGCGGTACGCGGCCCGGTCAGCTACGACGTGGCCTCATTGCTGCGCGATGCCTTCATCTCCTGGGACGAGGAGCGCGAGATCGACTGGGCCGTGCGCTACTGGAGCATGGCCAAACAGGCGGGTGTGCCGCTGGGCGAGCCGATGGCGGCCGATTTCGGCGAGTTCTGGCGTGCCCTGGAATGGATGGGCCTGCAGCGGCACCTCAAGGTGATGGGCATCTTCAGCCGGCTGAAGCACCGTGACGGCAAACCGGCTTATGCGCAGGATCTGCCGCGCTTCTTTGCCTACGCCACGCGGGTGGCCACGCGCTATGCGCCGCTGCGCCCGCTGCTGGCCTTGCTCGAACCGATGAGCGGCTTCAAGCCCGTCGAGGCCTTCTCGATGCGCTGAGCGCGACGGCGCCGACCGGCCCGCAGGGAGTGGCGGCCGCAGGGCGATTCAGGGGCAGGCCGCCACCACCTGCGCCACCGCGGCGGTGAGCTTCTTGCCGTAGGCCACGTGCAGGAACTCGTTCGGTCCGTGGGCGTTGCTCTTGGGCCCGAGCACGCCGCAGACCATCATCTGCGCCTGCGGGAAGCCGGCCTGCAGCATGCTCATCAGCGGAATCGTGCCGCCCTGGCCGATGTAACCCAGCGGCGCGCCGTAGTGCGTCTGCGAGGCCTCGTTCAGTGCGCGCTCCAGCCACGGGGTCAGGGCCGGCGCGTTCCAGCCGGTGGCGGCGCTGTCGGGGTGGAAGGTGACCTTCGCGTTGTAAGGCGCGTTGTCCTCGAGCAGGTGTTGCAGCCGCTGCGTCGCCGCGGCGCCGTCGACCAGTGGCGGCAACCGCAGGCTGAGCTTGAACGCCGTGTAAGGCCGCAGCACGTTGCCGGCACTGCTCAGCGGCGGGAAGCCATCGACGCCGGTGACGCTGAGCGTCGGTTTCCAGGTGCGGCGCAGCAGCACCTGCACCGGGTCGGTGGTGGTCGGCAGCACCGGTCCGCCATCGGCGCCGCAGGCCCAGGGGAAGCGTTTGTAGACCTCGTCCTTCAGGATTGCCGCCGCGGCCTTGGCCTGCTCGACGCGCTGCACCGGGATCTCGCAGTGGAAGTCGCGCGGCAGCAGCTCGCCGCTGGACGAATCCTCCAGCCGGTCGAGCACGTGGCGCAGGATGCGGAAGCTCGACGGCACCACGCCGCTGGCGTCGCCGGAATGGATGCCTTCGTCGAGCACTTCCACTTTCAGCACGCCGCTGGCCATGCCGCGCAGGCTGGTGGTCAGCCACAGCTGGTCGTAGCTGCCGGCGCCGCTGTCCAGGCAGACGACGAGGCCGACGTCGCCGAGCCGCGCGCGCAGCAGGTCCAGATACATCGGCAGGTCGGGCGAGCCGCTTTCCTCGCAGGTCTCGATGAGGCCCACGCAGCGCGGCCGGCCGATGCCCTGCGCGTCCAGCGCCTCGATCGCGCTGATCGCGGCGTACACCGCGTAACCGTCGTCGGCGCCGCCGCGGCCGTAGAGCTTGCCGTTCTCCAGCTTCGGCGTCCACGGGCCCAGGTCGTTGCGCCAGCCGTTGAATTCGGGCTGCTTGTCCAGGTGGCCGTAGAAGACCACCGTGTGCGTGCTGTCGGGCCGCGTGGCCGGCACGTCGAAGAAGATCAGCGGCGTGCGCCCTTCCAGGCGCAGCAGTTCGAGCTTCAGACCGGCCACCTTGCGCGATTCGACCCAGGCCGCCGCATCGCGCACCACCTTGTCCAGCAGGCCGTGCGCCTGCCAGTCGGCGTCGTAGGCCGGGCTCTTGGCCGGCACGGCGATGTAGTCGGTCAGCGCCGGCAGGATGCGCTGCTCCCAGGCCTGGTCGGCAAAGGCGGCCAGCGCCGTGGCTTCGTCGGCGGGCAGCGGCAGGTTCGGGTCGCGTGCGTTCATGGGAAGCCCTCCTGTGCGGGAAATTCCAGTGTAGCCAGCCAGTCGCGCAGCACGCCGAAGACCTCGGCCTGCTCCGGCTCGTTGAAGATCTCGTGGTACAGCGGCCGGAATTCGTGCGCCGCCACCACCGCCTGCGGCGCGGCGGCCGCGAAACCGGCGCTGCCGGCCGGCGCCACGCAGCGGTCGCTGCCGGCATACATCAGCAGCGTCGGCACGCGCCAGTGTTCGGCGCGGGCGGCCACCGCCTCGCCGCCGTCGACGATGAAGCGCGCCAGTCGCGGCGTCACGCGGTCGTGCACCAGCGGGTCGGCGACATAGTGGCGCACCACCTGCGCATCGCGCGAGATCCAGTCCGGCTTCAGGCCGTTGCCCACCGCCAGGTTCGGCGCCAACCGCCCCAGGCAGGCGAGCAGCAGTTTCTGCGGGATGCTCATGCCCGGGTCCAGCACCGGCGAGGACAGCACCAGCGCCTGCACCGGCCGCGACCAAGGCTCGGCGCCGTCACCGGCGACGAAACGCGCAGCCACCAGCCCGCCCATGCTGTGGCCCAGCAGCACCAGCGGGCCGGCCTGTGCGGCCCGCACCGCATCGATGACCGCCGACAGATCGTGCAGCAGGTCGTCGTCGGCCTGCAGGCCGCCGCGCGGGCCTTCGCTGCGGCCGTGGCCGCGCTGGTCGTAGCCGAAGACCTGCCAGCCGCAGGCGTTGAGCTGGGCCGCGACGTGCGCATAGCGGCCGATGTGCTCGCCCAGGCCGTGCACGACGAGCACGCCGCGCGCCGCGGCAGCAGGCCAGTGCTGCAGATGCAACTGCAGGCCGTCGCGGGTGGTCAGGCGCTCGGGCAGCGTGCGCATCGGCGCAGTGTAGTCAGTTGGCGCCTTCTTTCCAGCCGCCGCCGAGCACCTTGTAGAGCGTGACCAGGTTCTGCTGCTGCGCCGCCTGCACGAGGATCGTCGCCTGCTGCGTCTGGAACAGCGCGCGCTGCGCATCGAGCACGTCCAGGAAGCTGGCGATGCCGTTGCGGAAGCGAAGTTCGGCCAGCGCCGAGCGCTTCTGTTCGGCGGCGGCCTGTGCCTGCTGCGCACGCAGCTGCTCGCTGTAGGTGGCGCGTCCGGCCAGCGCATCGGCCACCTCGCGGAAGGCCACCTGGATCGAGCGTTCGTACTGCGCCACGGCGATGTCGCGCGTGGCCTGGCTGACTTCCAGATTGGCCTGGTTGTAGCCGCCATCGAAGATCGGCAGCGTGATGCGCGGCAGGAACTGCCAGGCGCGGTTGTCGAACAGTCCGCCGAGGTCGGCGCTGGCCAGGCCGATGCTGCCGGTCAGCGTGATGGTCGGGAAGAACGCCGCCTTGGCCGCACCGATGTTGGCGTTGGCCGCCTGCAGCTGATGTTCGGCCTGGCGCACGTCGGGGCGGCGCTCGAGCAGCGCTGACGGCAGACCGGCCGGCAGGTTGGCCAGCAGGCCCTGTTGGTCCAGTGGCAGCGGTGCCGGCAGGCTGGCCGGCAGCGGTTCGCCGACCAGTTGCACCAGCGCGTTCTCGTCCTGCATGCGCTGGCGCTGCAGCAGCGCCACGGCCGCCTTGGCACCTTCGACCAGCGTCACCGCCTGCGCCAGGTCGTAGTCGGACAGCGCGCCGTTGTCGAACTTCAGCTTCAGCAGCCGGTAGCCTTCCTCGCGCGTCTGCAGTGTCTTGCGTGCCACGTCGAGCTGCGCGTCGTCGGCCAGCAGCGTCAGGTAGGTATTGGCCAGCGTTCCGATCAGACTGATCTGCGCTGCCTTGCGGCCCTCTTCGCTGGCGAAGTACTGCTGCAACGCCGCGTCGGTCAGACTGCGCACGCGGCCGAACAGGTCGAGTTCGTAGCCGGTGACGTTCAGCCCGGCGGTGTAGAAGCTGTTGTTGCCCTTGCCGTCGGCATTGGGCTGGAACAGCGCGGTGCCGCCCAGGAACAGCGTGGGGAACTCCTCCGACCGTTGCACCTGGTACTGCGCGCGCACGCGCTCCACGTTCAGCACCGCGATGCGCAGGTCGCGGTTGTTCTTCAGCGACAGCCCGATCAGCGCCTTCAGCCGCGGGTCGACGAAGAACTGTTGCCAGTCCAGGTCGGACGCCGGCTGCGTGCTCGACGCACCGGCCTGCGCGGCGGCCTGCGTCGCCTCGGGGAAGCTCGCCGCCACCGGCGCCGCAGGCCGTTCGTAGGGTGGTGCCATCGAGGCACAGCCGCCCAACAGCACGGCCAGCGCGGTCAAGGCAAGGCGTTTCATGACTGTCCCTCCCCGGCCACCGCCGCTGCGGGGCCATCCGTTTCATGCGCATGCAGCTTGCGCTGGCGCTCGCTGCCCTTGAACCAGCGGCGCACCACCACGTAGAACACCGGCACGAACAGCACCGACAGCAGTACGGCGCTGACCATGCCGCCCATCACGCCCGTGCCGATCGAGCGCTGGCTGGCCGAGCCGGCCCCGCTGGCAATGGCCAGCGGCAGCACGCCCAGCACGAAGGCCATCGAGGTCATGATGATCGGCCGGAAGCGCAGGTGAGCGGCTTGCAGCACGGCCTTGATCGCGCTCTGGCCCTGCGCCTGCAGCTCCTTCGCGAACTCGATGATCAGCACCGCGTTTTTCGCCGACAGGCCGATGATGGTGATCAGGCCGATCTTGAAGTACACGTCGTTGCTGTAACCGCGCCACTCGGTGCCGAGCACGACGCCGAGCACGCCCAGCGGCACCACCAGCAGCACGGCGAAGGGAATCGACCAGCTCTCGTACAGCGCCGCCAGGCACAGGAACACCGCCAGCAGCGAGAAGCCGAACAGGTACAGCGCGGTGGCGCCGGCCAGCCGCTCCTCGCGCGACTGACCGGTCCATTCGAAGCCGAAGCCCGCCGGCAGCTGTGCCGCCAGCCGCTCCATCTCGGCCATCGCCGTGCCGCTGCTGATGCCGGGCGCGGCATCGCCGGCCAGACGCATCGTCGGGTAGCCGTTGTAGCGGATCAGCTGCATCGGGCCGCTGATCCAGCGGGTCGTGGCGAACGCCGACAACGGCACCAGCTGGCCGCGGTTGTTGACCGCGCGCAGCTGCAGGATGTCGTCGCCCTGCATGCGGTCGGCGGCATCGGCCTGCACCACCACGCGCTGCAGGCGGCCCTGGCTCTGGAAGTCATTGACGTAGCTCGACCCGAACGCGGTGGAGATCACCAGGTTGATCGCGTCGAAGCCCACGCCCAGCGCCGCCGCCTTGTCGCGGTCGATGTCGATGCGCAGCTGCGGCGCGTCTTCCAGCCCGTCGGGCCGCACACCGGCCAGCAGCTTGCTCTGCGAGGCCATGCCCAGCAGCTGGTTGCGCGCCGCCACCAGCGCGTCGTGGCCGTTGCCGCCGCGGTCCTGCAGGCGGAAGTTGAAGCCGGTCGCGCTGCCCAGCTCGGGAATCGGCGGCGGGCTCAGCGGGAAGATGAACGCGTCCTTCACGCCCATCATCGCGCCGAAGGTGCGGCCGGCCAGCGCCTGCGCGCTCTGCCCGGGGCCCTCGCGCTCGTGCCAGTCCTTCAGCGTGACGAAGGCCAGCGCCGCGTTCTGCCCTTGGCCCGAGAAGCTGAAGCCGAGCACGCTGACCATGCTCTTGACCTCGGGCTGCTTGAGCATGAAGCCCTCGACCTGCTCCATCACCGCCAGCGCACGGTTGGCGGTGGCGCCGGGCGGCAGCTGCACGTTGACGATGATGTAGCCCTGGTCTTCGTTCGGCAGGAACGAGGTCGGCAGCCGCAGCACCAGCCAGATGACGCCGGCGATGATCGCCAGGTACACGACCATCATGCGCAGGCTGCGGCTCAGCAGTTTGCCCAGCAGGCCTTCGTAGCGCTTGGCCGTGGCCGAGAAGCCGCGGTTGAACCAGCCGAAGAAGCCGCCCTTGGCATGGTGGTGGCCGGCTTCCACCGGCTTGAGCAGCGTGGCGCACAGCGCCGGCGTCAGCGACAGCGCGAGGAAGGCCGAGAAGCCGATCGACGCGGCCATCACCACCGAGAACTGGCGGTAGATGTTGCCCACCGCGCCGGTGAAGAAGGCCAGCGGCACGAACACCGAGATCAGCACCACGGTGACGCCGACGATGGCGCCGGAAATCTGCCCCATGGCCTTGCGCGTGGCCTGCAGCGGCGGCAGTCCCTCCTCGCTCATGATGCGCTCGACGTTCTCGACCACGACGATCGCATCGTCGACGACGATGCCCACCACCAGCACCATGCCGAACATGGTCAGCACGTTGATCGAATAGCCCAGCGTCAGCAGCACCGTGAAGGTGCCGAGCAGCGCCACCGGCACGACGATGGTCGGGATGATGGTGTAGCGCCAGTTCTGCAGGAACAGGAACATCACCAGGAACACCAGCGCCACCGCCTCGAGCAGCGTCTCGACCACCTTGCCGATGGAGATCTGCACGAAACGCGAGGTGTCGTAGGGGATGGCGTAGCTCATCCCCGGCGGGAAGTAGCGCTGCAGTTCTTCCATGCGCGCGCGCACCGCCTTGGCCGTGTCCAGCGCATTGCCGGTGGGCGACAGCTGCACGCCGATGCCTGTCGAAGGCTGGCCGTTCAGCCGCGCCGAAGTGGCATAGGTCTGCGCGCCGAGCTCGATGCGCGCCACGTCGCGCAGCCGCACGTTCGAACCGTCGGCATTGGCGCGCAGCACGATGTTGCCGAACTGTTCCACGTTGGACAGCTGGCCATCGACCACGATGGTGGCGAAGATGGTCTGGTCGGCCAGGTTCGGCAGGTCGCCCAGCGTGCCCGACGACACCTGTGCATTCTGGGCGCGGATGGCGGCGTTGACGTCGGCGACCGACATGCCGTAGCCGACCAGCTTGGCCGGATCGATCCAGATGCGCATCGCGCGTTCGGTGCCGAACAGCTGTGCCTGGCCGACGCCCGGGATGCGCTGGATTTCCGGCAGCACGTTGCGCGACGCATAGTCGCCCAGCGCCACCGGGTCGTAGGCCGGGTCGGTGGAGGTGAGGATCGTGAACAGCAGGAAGTTGCTGCGCGACTTGTCGACACGCACGCCCTGCTGCGTCACCGCTGCCGGCAGCCGCGGTGTGGCGCGGCTCAGCCGGTTCTGCACGTCCACCTGCGCCAGATCGGGGTTGGTGTTGGGCGAGAAGGTCAGCGTCAGCGTGCCGGAGCCGTTGGCCTGGGCCACCGATTCCATGTAGGCCAGGCCGGGCGAGCCGTTCATCTCCTGTTCGATGATGGTGAGGACGTTGTCCTCCAGCGTCTTGGCCGACGCGCCGGGATAGATGACGGTGACGACGATGGCAGGCGGTGCCACCGTCGGGTACTGCGCCACCGGCAGCTGCGTGATCGAGACCGCGCCGCCGACGATGATGAACAGTGCGATGACCCACGCGAAGATGGGCCGGTCGATGAAGAACTTGGCCAAGATCAGGCCCCCTTCAGCGGCTGGCGGCCGACGCGGGCGCCGCGGCGGCGGCAGCAGCCGAGGCAGGACGCGCCGTCGGCGCGGCTGAGCCGGCCCACGGCACCGGCTTCACCGGCGCGCCCGGGCGCATCTTCTGGAAGCCCTCGACGATGACCTGGTCGCCGGCCTTCAGGCCGTCGAGCACGATCCAGTCCGAGCCGACGCTGCCGCCCACCTTGATGTTGCGCGGCGCGGCCTTGCCGTCGGCGCCGACCACCAGCACCGTGTCCCCTTGCGGGCCGCGCGTCACCGCCTGCTGCGGCACACGCATCGCGCCTGCGATCTGGCCCTGCACCAGCCGGGTGCGCACGTACATGCCCGGCAACAGCAGCCCCTGCGGGTTGGCGATCTCGGTGCGCAGCGTCACCTGGGCCGAAGTCGGATCCACCGACAGGTCGGCGAACAGCAGCCGCCCGCGCTGCGGCAGTTCGGTGCCGTCGTCGAGCACCACGCGCACCGCCGACAGGTCCGGTGCCGCGGCATTCGACGCCTTGCGCAGCCGCGCCACGTCGGCCACCGCCTGCGTCGAGTTGACGTACACCGGGTCGATCTGCTGGATCAGCGCCAGCTGCGTGGCTTCGGTGGCCGACACCAGCGCGCCTTCGGTGACCAGGGCGCGGCCGATGCGGCCGGAGATCGGCGCGGTGACGGTGGCGTAGCCGAGGTTCAGCTGCGCCGTGCGCTGCGCGGCCTGGGCCGCGGCGACGTCGGCTTCTGCCTGCGCCTGCGCCGCCTGCGCGTTGATGTACTCCTGGCTGCTGATCGCTCGCGCATCGGCCAGCGGCTTGTAGCGCGTGGCCAGTTCCTTGGCCTGGGTCAGGTTGGCCTGCGCCTTGGACAGCGCGGCCTTCGCGCTGTCCAGCGCGGCCTGGTACGGCGCCGGGTCGATCTGGAAAAGCACCTGCCCGGCCTTGACCTCGCTGCCCTCGCGGAACAGCCGTTTCTGCACGATGCCGTTGACCCGCGCCCGCACCTGCGCCACGCGCGAGGCTTCGACGCGGCCCGGCAACTCGGTCACCAGCGGCGCGGTCTGCGGCTGCACCGTCACCACGGCCACCTCCGGCGGCGGCGGGGCGCCGCCACCGGCAGGGCCGGCGGCGCCGGCCTTGGTGTCGCCGCCGCCGCCGCAGGCGGCCAGCAGCAGGCTCAGCAAGGCAGCGCCCACGCAAAGGCGGTGGTGGACGACGGGAGTGCGCGGAATGGGCATGGACGGACTCTTGTGGTTCGGCACGACGGGGTACGGCTGGCCCCACGCCGGGGGTTTGCGGGCGATCAAGCCCGCGGGTGCGGCGTGGCGGCGTTCATCGGGAAGTGCAGTATAAACATACATACGCAAATGTATGTGACGAGGCCCGCCTGCGGCCGCCACCCGCCCCGAGCATGGTCCGACGCACCAAGGAAGACGCCCAGAAGACGCGCGATGCCCTGCTCGACGCGGCGGAGGCGGTGTTCGACCGGCGCGGCGTATCAGGCGCATCATTGCAGGAAGTGGCCGAGGCTGCAGGCGTCACGCGCGGCGCGGTCTACTGGCACTTCCGCGACAAGGCGGACCTGTACAACGCGATGATGGACCGGGCCATCCTGCCTTTCGATCAGCATTGGCTGGCGGCCGGTTCCGACGACGCGGCGCAGCCCCTGCAGCGGCTGCGCGATTTGTTGTTCGACATTCTGCGGCAGATCGCCGGCGACGACCGGCTGCAGCGCGTGCTGGCCATCTCGACACAGCGTGTCGAATACGTCGGCGAACTCGATGCGATCCGCGAACGCCACCTGCGCGTGTGCGGGCAGGCGATTGACCGCTTCGAGCGGCTGTTGCGCCAGGCCATCGTGGCCGGCGAACTGCGCCCTGGCGTTTCGCCGCTGGTCGGCGCGCGCATGCTGCATGCGCTGGTCGACGGCCTGATCCAGAACTGGATGCTGGACCGCAAGGCCTTCGATCTGCAGCGCGTGGGCCGGGCTGCCGTGCAGCAGCTGCTGCAGGGGATGAGCCCGCCGGGCGCGGCCGAGGCCGGCGCGCAGGCCGCGCGAGTTCGTCCACGCCGGCAGCGGGCCGGCCGCTGCTAGCCGGGCGTCATCGCCGCTTCGCCGCGGCGTTCTTGCCGCGCGAGGCTTTCGTGCTCAGCCGCGCTCGAAGCGGAACACCGCCACGCTGGCCAGCAGGTTGGGCCAGCGCCGCACCAGCCGGCCGTGCTGCAGCCCGAAACTGTCGCTGATGCGCAGGCCGAGCTTGCGCGCCAGCAGCTCGAAGTCGGCAAAGGTGCCGACACGCAGGTTCGGCGTGTCGTACCACTGGTAGGGCAGCGCCTTGGTGACCGGCATGCGTCCGCCGAGCACGCTCAGGCGGTTGGGCCAGTGCGCGAAGTTGGGAAAGCTGACGATGCCGATGCGGCCCACTCGCGCCGTCTCTCGCAGCATGCGTTCGGTGTGGCGCAGGTTCTGCAGTGTCTCGAGCTGCAGCACGACGTCGAAGCTCGCATCCTCGAACAGCGCCAGCCCTTCTTCGAGGTTGAGCTGGATGACGTTGACGCCGCGCTGCACGCAGCTCTGCACGTTGGCATCGTCGATCTCGATGCCGTAGCCGCTGCAGCCGCGGTGCCGCTGCAGGTGTGCCAGCAGCGTGCCGTCGCCGCAGCCCAGGTCGAGCACGCGCGAGCCGGGCGGCACCAGGTCGGCGATGATCTCCAGGTCGGCTCTCTCGCTCATGCAGGTGTGTTCTGGTCAGGCCCCTCCCCTCGAGAGGAGGGGAGCGGGAAGGGGTGGGCGCGGTCGATGCCCGCAGGGCTTGCTTCGAGCGCCACACGCTCGAAGTAGGCCCGCAGCACGCCGTGGTAACGCGCATCGTCCAGCAGGAAGGCGTCGTGGCCGTGCGGCGCGTCGATCTCGGCGTAGCTGACGTCGATGCGGTTGTCGACCAGCGCCTTGACGATCTCGCGCGAGCGTGCCGGCGCGAAGCGCCAGTCGGTGCTGAAGCTGACCAACAGAAAGCGGTTGTTCCGCGCCGGCGCAAACGCGCGGGCCAGGTCGCCGCCGGCTTCGCGCGCCGGGTCGAAATAGTCCAGCGCGCGCGTGATCAGCAGGTAGGTGTTGGCGTCGAAATACTCGGCAAACTTGTCGGCCTGGTGACGCAGGTAGCTCTCGATCTGGAACTCGACATCCTGCGTGCTGAAGGCCGGCACGCCGTTGCGCAGCGCGCGTCCGAACTTGGTGTTCATCACGTCGTCGGACAGGTAGGTGATGTGGCCGATCATGCGCGCCAGCCGCAGACCGCGCTTGGGCACCGCGCCGTGGCGTTCGTAGTGGCCGCCGTGGAAGTCGGGGTCGGTGACGATGGCGCGCCGCGCCACTTCGTTGAAGGCGATGTTCTCGGCCGACAGGCTGGGTGCGGTGGCGACGGCGATGCAGTGGCGCACGCGCTGCGGGTGGCGCAGCGTCCAGGCCAGCGCCTGCATGCCGCCGAGGCTGCCGCCGAGCACCGCCGCCAGCTGCTCGATGCCCAGCCGCTCGAGCAGCCGCGCCTGCGCGTCGACCCAGTCTTCCACCGTCACCACCGGAAAGTCCGCGCCATAGGCCTGCCCCGGCACATCGGGGTTCGGGCTCATCGGCCCGGTGCTGCCGAAGCACGAGCCGGGGTTGTTGACGCCGATGACGAACAGCCTGTCGGTGTCCAGCGGCTTGCCGGGGCCGACCAGGTTGTCCCACCAGCCCATGTCCTGCTCGCGGCCGGCATAGTGTCCGGCCACGTGGTGGCTGGCGTTCAGTGCGTGGCACACCAGCACCGCGTTGCTGCGCGCCGCGTTCAGCGTGCCATAGGTTTCGTAGACCAGCGTGTAGTCGCGCAAGACGGCGCCGCTGCGCAGCGCCAGCGGCTCGGCGAAGTGCATCGACTGCGCAGTGACGGTACCGATCGAAGCCATGGACCCGACAAACAAAAACCCGGTGCCGCACAAGTCGAGGCGCACACCGGGTGAGCCCTCTTTAGCGGCATTTGTAGAGCGCCCGCAATCCGGAACAAATCGGCGCTGGATCGAAGTATAGCGAGGCCGCGGTTCCACGGGGGCACGCCGGAAACGGGCCTGCCGGCAGCGGCCGACGCGCCGGCGACCGAGTCGTCCGGGCGCTGCCGCTCAGGCGGCCGTCGTGTGCGCTTCCGCCCGTTCGGCGCCGGCGCGGCGGGCCAGGAATTTCGGCAACGCAGGGACCTCGGACCCGGCGGTGCCCTGGGGTTGCGTGCCCGCGGCACTGCGCTGCGTGGCCTGCTCCATCTCGACGATGGCCTGGCCGATCTGCTGCACGCCGCCGTTCTGCTCCACGCCGGCCGCGCTGATGGCGCCGATGATGTCGTGCACGCGCTGGATCGCCTGCACGATCTCGGCCATCGTGGCGCCGGCCTGGTCGACCAACGTGCTGCCGAGCGCGACGCGCTCGACGCTGGCGCCGATCAGCTGCTTGATCTCCTTGGCGGCGTCCGCGCTGCGCTGCGCCAGGCTGCGCACTTCGGTGGCCACCACGGCGAAACCGCGGCCCTGTTCACCGGCGCGTGCCGCCTCGACCGCGGCGTTCAGCGCGAGCAAGTTGGTCTGGAAGGCGATGCCGTCGATGACGCCGATGATGTCGGCGATGCGGGCCGACGAGTCCTGGATGTCCTTGACCGTGTCGACCACCTGGCCCACCACCTGGCCGCCCTTGATGGCCACGGCGCTGGCGCCGCGGGCCAGCGCGTCTGCCTGCTGCGCACGCACGGCGTTCTGCTGCACCGTCTGCGCCAGCTGGGCCATCGCCGCCGCCGCGCGCTGCAGGCCCGCCGCCTGCGCCGCCGTGTGGCGCGTCAGCTCGTCCCTCGCTGCGCCGCGTTGCAGCGCGCTGGCAGTCAGCGCCTCGCCCTGCGATTGCAGCTGCGCGGCCTGCGCGTCCAGCGTGGCTTCCAGCGCATCGACACGCGCCCGCTGCGCTTCGCTTTCGCGCTGCGCCTGCCCGCGCAGCAGCAGCGTGCCTGCGACCGCCAGGCCCAGCGCGGCAGCCAGCGTCGCCAGCGCACCGTTCGGCGTGCCCGCCAGCCAGGCGGCCGCCGCCGCGACCAGCGCGGCGAGGCAGGTGCCGGCCAGGCCGGCCAGCCGTCCCGGCAGGCTCATTGCAGCCGGCCCGAAGCGGGCTCGATCAGCCCCATCTCCGGGCTGCTCATCAGCTTGTCGATGTCCAGCAGGATCAGCATGCGCTGCTCCAGCATGCCGAGCGCCAGCAGGTGTTCGCCGGCGATGCCGGCGATCAGCGCCGGCGCGGCGCGCATCTGCTCGGCCGTCAGACCGACGACGTCGGACACCGCGTCGACCACCATGCCGACCACGCGGTGGCCGATGTGCAGCACGATCACCACGGTGAAGGCGTCGTAGTTCGCCGCCTGCATCTGCAGCTTCTGGCGCATGTCGATGATCGGCACGATCACGCCGCGCAGGTTGATCACGCCCTTGATGAACTCCGGCGTGCCGGCAATGCGCGTCGGCTTCTCGTACGAGCGGATCTCCTGGACGCGCAGGATGTCGATGCCGTACTCCTCGGCGCCGAGCTTGAAGGCCAGGAATTCGCGTACCGGCGCCGGCAGCGGCGGCGCGGCGGCGGTGTCGGTCGTGGCGGTGCTGGGGTTCATGCGGCCTCCTCGGCGGGCTGTGGCGCTCGTGGCGTCCTTCGGTTATCGGCGCGGCGGACTTGAACTTGATGTCCGCCTCAGTCGTCCCCGGTTTGCGGCTGCACGTGGCGCACCAGCGCGCCGACGTCCAGGATCAATGCAACGCGTCCGTCGCCCAGGATGGTGGCGCCGCTGAGCTTGTCGATGCGCGTGAAGTTGGCTTCCAGGTTCTTCACCACGACCTGCTGCTGCCCCAGCAGGTCGTCGACCCGCAGCGCGATGCGACGGCCTTCGGATTCGACCAGGACGAGGATCGACCCGTCCTCCGCGCCGTCGGCTCGCGGCACCTCGAACAGCTGCGCCAGGCTCAGCACCGGCAGCAGTTCGTCGCGCAGCAGGATCAGCTCGGTGCGGCCGGCCACGCGGCGCACCTGCTCCGGGCCGGCGCGGAACGACTCGACCACGGCGGCCAGCGGCAGCACGTAGCATTCATCGCCGACGCGCACCGACATGCTGTCCATGATGGCCAGGGTCAGCGGCAGGCGCACGCGCACGCAGGTGCCCCGACCCTCCGCCGATTCGATCTCGACCCGTCCGCCGAGCGCGCCGATGGTCTTCTTGACCACGTCCATGCCGACGCCGCGGCCGGAGACCTCGGTCACCTGCGCGGCGGTCGAGAAGCCGGGCAGGAACACCAGCGCCCACACCTCGTCGTCGCTCAGGCTGTCGGCGGCGGGCAGGCCGCGCTCGCGCGCCTTGCGCAGCAGCGCCGAGCGCGACAGGCCGCGTCCGTCGTCGCGCACCTCGATCAGCACGGTGCCGCCCTGGTGCGACGCCGACAGCGTCAACGTGCCGTGCTCGGGCTTGCCGCGCGCCAGACGCTCTGCCGGCGGCTCGATGCCGTGGTCGCAGCCGTTGCGCACCAGGTGTGTCAGCGGGTCGACGATCTTCTCGATCAGGCCCTTGTCCAGTTCGGTGGCGCCGCCCTGCGTCACCAGCTCGAACTTCTTGCCGAGCTTCGTGGCCAGGTCGCGCAGCAGCCGCGGATAGCGGCCGAACACGGTGGACATCGGGATCATGCGGATCGCCATCACCGATTCCTGCAGGTGGCGCGTGTGGCGCTCCAGGTCGGTGAAGGCGCCGGCCATGCGGCGCTGGGCCGCGGGCTCCAGGCCGCTGGCGGCCTGCGCGATCATGGCCTGCGTGATCACCAGCTCGCCGACCAGGTTGACCAGGCGGTCGACCTTGTCCACCGCAACCCGCAGGCTGGTGGCGTCCGCAGCCTGCGGCGGCGTGGCGGGGGCGCCCGGTACGGCGGGCGATGGCGCGGCGGGCGGTGCCGCTGCGGCGGGTGCCTGTGCTTCAACGTCCAGCGGCTGCAGCTGCAGCTGGTCCGCGCTCAGGTGAAAGGCGAACAGCTCGATCAGTTCCGCGTCGCTGCTCGTCGTGTGCACCGCGAAGCGCAGGGCGCCGTCGGCGTCCGGCAGCGGCTCGATGCGGCCCAGGTCCGGAATGTCGTCGAACAGTTCGCGCAGCCCGGCCAGCGCCGTGGCGTCGTGCGGCGGCGCCACCCGCAGCTCCAGCGCGCGCCGCGCCGGTCCGGCCGGGGCGGCGGCGGGCAGGGCCTGCGTCGAGGCCTGCAGTGCGTCCTGCACCGCGGTGGCGTCGGGTGCGGGGCCGCCGTCCTGCAAGGCAGCCAGCTGCGCGCGCAGCAGGTCGGCGGCGTGCAGCAGCAGATCGACCCTGGCCGCGTCGGTCGGCAGTTCGTGGCGCCGCAGGCGGTCGAGCAGCGCCTCCATGCGGTGCGTCAGCGCGGCCATCGCGTCGAAGCCGAAGCTGGCCGCGCCGCCCTTGATGGAGTGCGCGCAGCGGAAGATCGCGTGCAGCGTCTCCTCGTCCACGCGCGCGGGGTCCACGCCGACCAGGAGCTGCTCCAGGCGGTCGAGGTTGTCCCGCGCCTCCTCGAAGAAGGGCGCGTGGAATTGCTGCAGGTCCAGGCCCGCGTTCATCGTCCGTGCAGTATCCGGCGCCGGGTCGCCGCCCGAAGCCGCGATCTGGGGGCTTTTTGCCGGCCAGAGCCCGGCCGGGCTCAACTTCGGCAGGGCGCGACCGATATGGCTCTGATGATCGTGTCCCGAGAGGCAGCCCCGTGAGCGACCCGAGCCAGCTGAAGTTCCTGATCGTCGACGACTTCTCGACGATGCGGCGCATCGTGCGAGGCCTGTTGAAGGAAATGGGCTGCCTGCACACCGCCGAGGCCGAAGACGGCTCGGTGGCGCTGAGCATGCTGCGCGCCAACCGCTTCGACTTCGTCGTCTCCGACATCAACATGCCGGTGATGAACGGCTTCGAGCTGCTGAAGGCGATCAAGGCCGACGAAGCGCTGCGCCACCTGCCGGTGCTGATGGTGACCGCCGAGGCACGCAAGGAGGACATCGTGCTGGCCGCACAGTCCGGCGCGGCCGGCTACATCGTCAAGCCCTTCAGCAAGGCGATCCTCGAGGACAAGGTCCAGCGCATCCTCAACAAGCTGGCCGTGACCGCCTGAGCCAGCGAGGGCGCCGATGCTGAAGAAGATCCTCGTGCGCGACCTGCGCCTGGGCATGCACCTGCACAGCCTGAGCGGGCCCTGGCTCGACCACCCCTTCTGGCGCACCCGTTTCGTGCTCACCGACCCGGCCGATCTCGCGCGGCTGCACGGTTGCGGCATCAAGGAATGTGTCATCGACACGGCCAAGGGCCTGGACGTGCTGCCGCAGCCGACGCTGGACCTCGAGGCCGTGGCGCAGGACGACATTGCGGCCGATGGCGATGCCGCGCCGCAGCCGGAGCCGGAGCCGGAGCCGGCGCAGCTGCGCACCGCGCCGCGAGCGGTATCGATGGAGGACGAGGCGAGCCGCGCTGCGCAGCTGTGCTCGCAGGCGCGCAACACCGTGGCCGCGCTGTTCGACGACGCGCGGCTGGGCCGGGCGGTCGACGTCGGTGGCTGCCAGCCGCTGGTCGACGAGATCTCGGCGTCGATGCAGCGCAACGCCGGCGCCATGCTCGGCATGGTGCGGCTGAAGTCGCACGACGACTACACCTTCATGCACTCGGTCGCAGTCTGCACGCTGATGGTCGTGCTGGCACGGCAACTGGGCCACGACGAGGCCGCGGTGCGCGAAGCCGGCCTCGCCGGGCTGGTGCACGACCTGGGCAAGGCCAAGATCCCGCTTTCGGTGCTGAACAAGCCCGGCAAGCTCACGGCCGAGGAATACCAGGTGATGAAGGAGCACCCCGCCATAGGTCACCGGCTGCTGCTCGAATCGGGCATCCGCAACGAGATGGCGCTGGACGTGTGCCTGCACCACCACGAGCGGCCGGACGGCCAGGGCTACCCCGACGCGCTCAGCGGCGCCGCGTTCTCGCCGATCGCGCGCATGGGGGCGGTCTGCGACGTCTATGACGCCATCACCTCGCACCGGCCGTACAAGGAAGGTTGGCTGCCGGCCGATTCGATCGCCAAGATGGCGGCGTGGACCAAGGCCGGCAAGTTCGATCCGGTGGTGTTCCGGGCTTTCGTCGACTGCGTCGGCATCTACCCGGTCGGTTCGCTGGTGCGGCTGCGCTCGCAGCGCCTGGCGGTGGTCATCGAGCACAACACCGGCGCGCCGCTGACGCCGCGCGTCAAGGTGTTCTATTCGGTGCGCGCGCAGGTGGCCAGCGCGCCGGAGGTGCTGGACCTGAGCCAGCCGGGTTGCCGCGACAGCATCATCGGCCGCGAGTCGAACAGCCAGTGGCGATTCCCGTTCCTGGATTCGCTGGCCGCGCCGCTGCTGCCGCCGCAGGTCGACCGCCAGCCGCGGCGCCGCGTCATGGCCTGAAGGCCTTCAGGCCGGGCGGCGCGGGGTTCAGGCCGGTGGACGTGTGTCGTTGAAGCTGGGCCGCGTGCTCAGCTTGTCCGCCAGACGCGCCAGGTTGGCATGCTGCTCGCGCCAGGCGATCGCCGGGAAGCGGAAGTCCAGGTAGCCGAGCGCGCAGCCGACGGCGATGTCGGCCAGCGTCAGGTGCACGCCCATGCAGAAGGCCTTGTCGCCGAGGCCCTTGGCCATGGCCGTCAGCGCGGTGTCGATGCGGCTCATCTGCCGGTCGACCCAGGCCTGCGAGCGCTGCAGCTCGCTGCGCCCCGTCCAGACCTGCTCCATGCGTGCGGAAATTGCTGCATCGAGCACGCCGTCGGACAGCGCCTCCCAGGTGCGCACCTCGACGCGCTCGCGGCCGCTGGCCGGGATCAGCTTGCCCACCGGCGACAGCGTGTCCAGGTATTCGACGATGACGCGCGAGTCGAATACCGCCTCGCCGCCTTCCATCACCAGGCAGGGCACCTTGCCCAACGGGTTGGATTTGAGCACCTCGTCGGTGCCCCACGGGTCTTCGAGCAGCAGCTGGAAGTCCAGCTTCTTCTCGGCCATCACGATGCGAACCTTGCGCACGTACGGGCTGGTGAGCGATCCGATCAGTTTCATGTGTGCGCGCGGTCCCTGTGGCGGGCGATTCTAGCGAAGCAAGTCTTCGGCCATGGCCCGTGATCGGGGGGGCCCTCAGCGGGCCGCGCTGCCGTCGACCGTGGCCGGCCGGCCAGGCACCTGCAGTTCGGTCGCTACGGCAGGTGAGCGGGCAATTACTTTGCCGTGACGCATGACCCACAGTCGATGGGCACGCAGGCGGATCGCCTCGATCGGCGAGCGCGCCTGCAGCAGCACGCAATCGGCGGCCTTGCCGACCTCCAGCCCGTAGTCGGCCAGGCCCAGCACGCGGGCGTTGTTCACCGTCACCGCGTCGAAGCAGGCGCGCATGCCGTCCAACGAGGTCATCTGCGCCACGTGCAAGCCCATCTGCGCCACTTCCAGCATGTCGCCGGAGCCCAGCGGGTACCACGGGTCCATCACGCAGTCGTGGCCGAAGCCGACGTTGATGCCCGCCGCCATCAGCTCCGGCACCCGCGTCATGCCGCGGCGCTTGGGGTAGCTGTCGTGCCGGCCCTGCAGCGTGATGTTGATCAGCGGGTTGGCCACGGCGTGCAGCCCGGCCTCGCGCATCAGCGGGATCAGCTTGGACACGTAGTAGTTGTCCATCGAGTG
>JBGAII010000233.1:0-4081 GCA_044225625.1 Rubrivivax sp. | reverse complement strand
GCCGCGTCCACCAGCGCCTGCAGGCTGCCCGCGCGCCAGGCGCCGCAGTCGCGCAGCACCGCATCGAACACCCGGTCCTCGCCGGCGAGCGAGCCGGTGTGCGTGGCGGCCGCCTGCGCACCCGCGGCCGACACCCCGACCTTCATCGCGAGCACGGGTTTGCCGGCCGCATGGGCCCGATGGAGCGCACGCGCCAGCTTGCGGCCGTCGCGGCAGCCTTCCATGGCGATGACGATCAGCCGCGTGGCCGGGTCGCCGGCGAGAAAGTCCACGCAGTCGGCCACGTCCACGTCGGCCTCGTTGCCGGTGGCCACGAAATGGCTGAAGCGCAGACCCTGCGCCTGCGCCATGCCGAAGAAGTACGAACCGAAGGCGCCGGACTGCGTGGCCACGCCGACGCCGCCGCCGGCGGACGCGGGCTGCGGCCAGGCACCATCCAGCGCCGTGGCGAAGGTGCCGAAGAAGCCGTCCACCGCATTGAACAGGCCGAGGCTGTTGGGGCCGAGCACGCGCATGCCCGCAGCACGCGCGGTGTCGCGCAGTCGCTGCTGCACGGCCTGCGCATCGGCGCCTTCGCCGAAACCCGAGGAGAAGATCTGCACCGCGCGCACGCCGAGCTGTGCGCACTGCTCGACGACCGGCATGACCTGGGCGGGCGGCAGCGCGATGATGACCTGGTCCGGCGTCTCGCCGACGGCCTGCAGGCTCGCATGCGCGGCGATGCCCTGCACCTGCGTGGCATGCGGGCTCACCGGCAGGATGCGTCCGCTCCAGCCCGCGCGCAGCAGAAAGGCGATGGGCCGGCCGCCGACCTTGTTGGCGTCGTTGCTCGCGCCGACGATGGCCACCGAGCGCGGACGGAAGAGCGGATCGAGCGTGTGCATGCCTCAGCGCCCGGTGAACTGCGGCCGGCGCTTTTCGATGAAGGCCTCCACCGCCTCGGCATGGTCGCGGGTGAGCTGCGACTGTGTCTCCAGCGACACGCCGAACTCGAAGGTCGACAGCGCCAGGTTCTTCAGCGTGTGGTTGATCGCCTTCTTGGTGCCGCGCAGCGCGAAGGGCGGCAGCTTGAGCAGGCGCTCCACCAGCGCGTTGACGCGCGTGTCGAGCTCGGCATCGGGCACGCAGTGGGTGATGAGGCCGAGCTGCGCAGCCTCGGCCGCGCCGATGTTGTCGCCCAGCAGCAGCAGCTCCTTGGCGCGCTGGAAGCCGATGAGCATCGGCCACATCAGCGCACCACCGTCGCCAGCCACCAGCCCCACCTTCACGTGCGGGTCGCCGATCACGGCCGACTCGGCGGCGATCGCGATGTCGGCATAGACCGCCAGCGTGGCGCCCAGCCCGGTGGCCGCGCCGTTGATACGGGCGATCAGCGGCTTGTCCATGTCGAGGATCGAATAGAACAGGGCGCGGGCCTCGTTGACCGTGTCGTTCCACAGCGTGCGGTCGGCGATCTTGTCGCGCATGGCGCGGATGTCGCCGCCCGAACTGAAGGCGTCGCCCGCGCCGGTGAGCACCACGATGCGGCTGGCGGCGTCACGCTGCGCGTCGGCGAACACCCGCGACAGCTCGTTGTGCATGCGCACGTTGGCCGCGTTCTTCACCTCGGGGCGGTTCATTTCGATGGTCAGCACCGCGCCGGCACGGCGAAAGCGGATGTGCTCGTAGCCTGCGAACCAGTCGTCGCCGCTAACGGTGTTTTCCTTGTCGTTCGGTTGCATCGTCATCCTCGTCAGCGGCCGCCGGCCACCGGCAGCACGGCGCCGGTGATGTAGGAGGCCTCGTCGGACAGCAGCCAGACGATGGCCTGCGCCACCTCCACCGGCTGGCCGGCGCGCTGCATCGGCATGCGCGTGGCATAGCGCGCCAGCCGCGAGGCGTCGCCTGCCTCGGCGTGGATGTCGGTGTCGATCAGCCCGCAGGCCACCGCGTTGACGCGAATGCCTTCTGCCGCGACCTCGGCCGCGAAACCATAGTTGAAGGTCTCCAGCGCCGCCTTGGCCGCTGCGTAGTGCACCAGCTCGCCGGGCGATCCGGTGCGCGAGGCCATCGAGGACACGTTCACGATCGCGCCGCCTGCGCCACCGCGCCGGGTGGAGGCGCGCAGCGCGAACTCGCGCGCGCAGAACATGCTGGCGAAGACGTTGACCTCGAAGGTGCGCCGCAGGACCGCCGGGTCGAGCTGCTCCACGCGGCCGATGCGACCGGGCACGCCGGCGTTGTTCACCAGGTGGGTGATGGGGCCGAGTTGGGCGCTGGCCTCGTCGAACAGGCGCGCCGCCTCGCCGGGCTGCGACACGTCGCCGCGCACCGCCATCGCGATGCCGCCGGCGTCGCGAATGGCCGCCACCACGTCGCGCGCCGCCGCGTCGTTTGACAGGTAGTTGATGCAGACGCGCAGCCCGCGCTCGGCCGCCAGCCGGGCCGTGGCCGCGCCGATGCCGCGCGAAGCGCCGGTGATGATGAGATTGCCGGACAGGGCCATGCGTCTTGCGTGAAGTGCCGTAGGAGTGCGGCGCAATGTACGCAGGGCTTGATCTGGCGCAAATGGGTCTGCGCCGATGGGCGTCATCGGCAAGGCCGATGGTGATCGTCAGAGGCGGCGGGCGAACGCGCCGACGTCTCGTATCAGCGATCGCCGCGCGCCTGCATCGCCGCGTCGATGTCGATGTACTTCCAGAAGTCCCGCACGAAGATGTTGCGGTCGAAGCCCAGCACCCATGGGTGCCACAGGTCGGTGGTGATGCGGTGCACGTGCACCTTGTAGGGCATGTAGGCGATCATCATCTTCTTCGCCTGGTCCAGCAGCGCCTGCCGCTCGGGGCCGTCGGGCAGCATGCGCTGGCGTTCGTACAGTTCGTCGAAGGCCTTCAGGTCGAAGCGCGCATGGTTGGCCTGGCCCTTGTTGGGGCCGTAGGCCAGCGCCAGGAAGGTGTCGGCATCGGGCTGGCCCGCGCTCCAGCCCACGCCCCACATCATCAGCTTGCCGGCGCGGCTGGCCTTCAGCTGCTCGGGCCACTTGGCCACCTTGAACTCGATGCGCAGACCCAGCGCGTCCATGTTCTTCTTCCACAGCTCGCTCAGCTGGCGCGAGGTCTGGTCGGGTGAGGTGGCGTATTCCAGCTTCAGCGGCTGGCCGTCGGGCTGCTCGCGCCAGCCGTCGCCGTCGCGGTCCACATAGCCGTACAGGTCCAGCAGCGCCTTGGCGCGCGCCAGGTTGTGCTCGCCCATCTCGCTGTGGAACGCCGGGTCGTAGCCCCAGGTGCCGGGCGCGATGGGGCTCTGCGCCGGCACCGCCTGGCCGCGCCGCACCAGCAGGATCTCGCGCTCCACGTCCACCGCCAGCGCGATGGCGCGGCGCAGCGCCACCTTCTCCGGCGCGTTGCCGCCGACCACCGGGTTCTCCATGCCGAAGTAGGTGACGGACACGTCGGCGCGCGGCACGCGCAGCATGCCGATGCCGCGCCTGGCCAGGTTGGGCGCCAGCTGGTTGTTGGGGATGGCGATGTTGGCGAATTCGCCGGGCACGGTTTCCAGGATGTCCTGCTCGCCGTTCAAGAACGACAGCCAGCGCGGCTGCGCTTCTTCGATCACCGCGATCTGCACCTGGTCGATCATCGGCAGGCGCCGGCCCTTGAACTTCTGCGCGATGGCCTGCAGCCGCGCATCGTCGGCCGGCGGGTGCTCGTCGTACCGCACCTCGCGGTAGTTGGGGTTCTTCTGCAGCAGCATGCGCGAGCTGCGCTTCCACTGCGCCAGCCGGTACGGGCCGGTGCCCACCGGGTGCTCACCGACCTTGTCGCCATAGGCTTCCACCACCTCGCGCGCCACGGCGCCGGTGAAGGAGCCGTCGGCCAGGTTGTAGAGGAAGCGCGGGCTGGGCTCGGCCAGCACGATGCGCAGCGTGTAGCGGTCCAGCGCGCGCAGGCCTTCGACCTCGGTGTCGTAGTCGAAGGGCTTCTTCTGCTCGAGCGCTCGTCTGCGCAGCTCGCTCAGGCCCAGGATCCTGGCGCCTTCCAGCAGGTACAGGTTGCCGCTCTTCCAGCGCGGGTCGTAGTGGCGCTTGATCGAATACACGTAG
>JBGAII010000030.1:19907-34914 GCA_044225625.1 Rubrivivax sp. | reverse complement strand
GTACTGCCCGCGGCGCTGCAGGCGTGCAGCGACAGGCGCACCGGCGCGCCCGCCAGGCTGAGCGTTCGTGTCTGGCTGTCCGGCTTGCAGGGAAACAGCAGCAACACGCCACTGCCCTCCAGTCGGACATCGCGCCAGTCGAGCGCCGGCGCGCAAGCGGCAAGCAACCCCGCCGCGGCGAGCAACAGGCTCCTGCGTGGACTCATGCGCGAGGATTATCGACGGCCAAGGCGTGACGAATTGCCGCGCCCCGCGGTACGCAGCCTGGCCACCCCGCGGTCGGGGGCTGGCTGAAAACGCTGCGGCGTTCACACTGGCGACCGACCCAGCCGCCGGACCGCGAGGCCTTTCCGCGTCCGAGGCGAGCCAGGGCGCAGGAGAAGAACAGCATGGACTTGTCAGAACTGCCCACGGTGCCCGGCAGCCTGCCGCAGTCCTCGGCAGCGCCCGCTGCCGGGCCGGACGACGGATTCAGGGACCTGCTCGGCCAACTCGGCCGCGAGGTGGCCGCGCCAATGACCGCGGCGCTGGAACGCGTGAATGCCTTCGCCACCACCGGCCGAATGGACCGCGCCGGCCTGCGCGCGCTGCGCGAGGAGATCGAATGCGCCCGCCGCCTCGGCTTGTGCGCGCAGCAGATCGGCCGCTTCGCCTCGGGACGGGTGCGCCAGAGCCCGGAACGACTGAACCTCACGCAATCGCTGCGTGACGCGCTGGCGCGCGGCCGCGAGACCGCATCGCGGCGCATCGACCTGCGTCAGGAATTGAAGCCGGCTGAAGTGATCATCGACACGCGTCGATGTGGTCCGCGCGCTGCAGGCGCTGCTGGATTGGAGCTTCGAGCATGCCCGCTCGCATATCGAGTTCCGCATCGACATCAAGCCCTGGCCGGTGCATGCCCGCCTGCCTGCTGCGTCGGCTTCGGTGCTGCTCGACGACGATGCTCGGTGAAGACGGCGCAGCACGGACGCAGGGACCGCCATCCTGCAGCAGCTACGACACGCCTCGCCCGTGGCTGCTGGGCCTGGTCGCGCAGCGACCGGGCGGCAACACGAGCTGACGCTGGAGTTCCCGCGCACGGTGAACGAGCAGGTCACGACACTGGAGCGACTCGACCTGGACGAGCCCGCCGGCCTGCCACTGAACTCACAGCCGATGGTCGGGCGCCACGTGCTGGTGGTCGCCAGCCGGCGCGAGACCCGCAATGGCGTGCGCGAGACGCTGCGCTCGATGGGCCTGATGATCGACTACGTGGCTTCCGTCGACGAGGCACAGCAGTTCTGCAGCGGCGGGCTGCCGCATGCGATCGTCTACGAGGCCGGCCTGGCCGGCGAGAACTTCCGCCGCCTGCGCGCCGAATGGTCACGCGACGTGCCGTCGCTGGCCTTCATCGAAATCGCGGAGCAGGGGCGTGAACTGGAGGTCAGCGACTTCGGCGGCCAGCGCACTTCGCGCATCGGCCGGGACGTGATCGTCAGCGCGCTGCCCAGCGCACTGATGTTCGAGTTGTCGAAGGGCGGCTGAGCGCCGCTCAGGCCAGGGCGTCAGCGACGCCGGCGGCGTGCGCCTGCTGGTCGGCGTGGTAGCTGGAGCGCACCAGCGCACCGACCGCAGCGTGGGTGAAGCCCATCTTCGCGGCCTCGGCCTCGAACATGCGGAACGTGTCCGGGTGCACGTAGCGCAGCACCGGCAGGTGGTGTCCGCTCGGCGCCAGGTACTGTCCGAGCGTGAGCATGTCGATGCCGTGCGCACGCATGTCGCGCATCACCGCCAGGATCTCCTCGTCGGTCTCGCCCAGGCCGACCATCAAGCCGCTCTTGGTCGGCACGCCCGGCACCGCCGCCTTGAAGCGCGACAACAGGTTCAGGCTGAACGCGTAGTCCGAGCCCGGCCGGGCCTGCTTGTACAGGCGCGGCACGGTCTCCAGGTTATGGTTCATCACGTCGGGCGGCGCGGCCTTCAGGATGTCCAGAGCGCGGTCCATGCGGCCGCGGAAATCGGGCGTCAGGATCTCGATCTTCGTTTCGGGCGACAGCTCGCGCGTGCGCCGGATGCACTCGACGAAGTGCGCGGCGCCACCGTCGCGCAGATCGTCGCGGTCGACGCTGGTGATGACCACGTACTTCAGCTTCAGCGCGGCGATGGTGCGCGCCATGTTCTCCGGCTCGTCGGCGTCCAGCGGATCGGGCCGGCCGTGGCCCACGTCGCAGAAGGGGCAACGGCGCGTGCACTTGTCGCCCATGATCATGAAGGTCGCCGTACCCTTGCCGAAGCACTCGCCGATGTTCGGACACGAGGCCTCCTCGCACACCGTATGCAGCCGGTGCTCGCGCAGGATCTGCTTGATCTCGTAGAAACGCGTGCTCGGCGAGCCGGCCTTGACGCGGATCCAGTCGGGCTTCTTCAGCGACGGCGCGGCCACCACCTTGATCGGAATGCGCGAGGTCTTGGCCTGCGACTTCTGCTTGGCGGCAGCGTCGTACGCAGCACCTGTCGGGGCATCGGAGGAATCGTTTGTCGTGGCCATGGTGCGGCGTCCGGGAGCGACATTCAGGGAGTCAGGCGTGCCTGCAGCCGCTGGCCCAGCCGCGGCGCCACCGTCGCCCAATCGGTGTGCACGCCCAGTGTAGCCAGATCGACCGTGCGCAGACCTGCATAGCCGCAAGGGTCGATGCGCTCGAAGGGGCCCAGGTCCATCGCCACGTTCAGCGCCACGCCGTGGTAGCTGCAGTGGTTGCTGACCTTGATGCCCAGCGCCGCGATCTTGCCCAGACCACGGAACGGGTCGCCTGCCGGGCGCGGGCCGGACAGCGCGGCATGCGCAAACGGATCGTCCAGCCGCACGTAGATGCCCGGCGCGCCGGCCACGCGGTGACCGGTGACACCGAAGTCCTCCAGCACCTTCAGCACCGCCTCTTCCAGCCGGTACACGTACTCCTTGACGTAGATGCGCAGGCGGCGCAGGTCGACCAGCGGATAGGCCACCACCTGCCCCGGGCCGTGGTAGGTGACCTGGCCGCCGCGGTTGCTCTGCACCACCGGGATGTCGCCGGCATCGCGCACAAGCATCGCGCGGCCGGCGACGCCCTGGGTGAAGACGGGATCGTGCTCCACCAGCCAGAGCTGGTCTTCGTCCTGCGGGCCTCGGCCGGCGGTGAACTCGCGCATCGCCTGCAGCGTGTCGGCATAGTCGCGCCGACCCAGGACCCGAAGCTGCACTAGAGAACCACCTTGACCATGGGATGGCCGCTCAGTGCGCGGTACAGGTCGTCGAGCTGCTCGCGCGAGGTGGCGGTGATGCTCAACGTCAGTCCCAGGTACTTGCCGCTGCTGCTGGGGCGCTGTTCGAGCGTGCCGCGGTCGTAGGCCGGGTCGAACTGCAGCGCGATCTCGACCACGGCCTGCTCGAAGGCCGGGTCGTTCGCACCCATCACCTTGATGGGGAACAGGCTGGGGTATTCGATCAGCGATGGACGATCTTCGGTCGACATGCGGCACCGGTGGTCAGATGGCCTGCAGCGCCTTGGCGCGCTGGTAGGCTTCGTACAGCCGGGCGTAGACCGGGCCGACCTTGCCGCGCAGCGCGCCGTGGCCCACGGCCTCGCCGTCGAGTTGCGTCACCGCCAGCACCTCCTTCGTCGCCGAACTCAGCAGCAGTTCGTCGGCGCTGCGTACATCGGCCTCGGAGATCGGCCGCAGGTTGTAGGCGATGCCCTCGTCCTCGCACAGCTCGCGCAGCAGATCGAAGCGAATGCCTTCCAGCACGTGTTCGCTCTTCGGCGCGCCGAGCAGCGCACCCTCGTGCACGACCCAGACGTTGCTGGCGGAAGCCTCGGTCAGGTAGCCGTCGCGGAACATCACCGTTTCCACCGCGCCGTGGTCGGCCGAGATCTGCCTCGCCAGCACGTTGCCGAGCAGCGAGATGCTCTTGATGTCGCCGCGCTCCCAGCGGAAGTCGCGCGCCGTCACGCAGGCCACGCCGTGGTGGCGCTGCTCGGCGGTGGGCGGCTTCATCGGCGTGACCATCATGTACACCGTGGGCACGATGCCCGCGGGCATGACGTGATCGCGCGGCGCCACGCCGCGCGTCACCTGGATGTAGACCAGTTGGTCCTGCGCGCCGGTTTGATCGGCCAGCGCCTGCACGAGCCGGCGGCAGCGCTGCAGCCAGCCCTCGTGGTCATGCGGATTGCCGATCCGCACCTTGGCCAGCCCACGCTGCAGCCGCGCCATGTGCTCGTCGAAGCGGAACAGCCGCCGGCCATAGACCGGCACCACCTCGTAGATGCCGTCGCCGAAGATGAAGCCACGGTCCAGCACCGACACCTTGGCATCGCAGACCCGCGTGTATTCGCCGTTCAGGTAGCACGGGGTGTCGGGCAGGGGGCTGGTCATGGCACGGCTCTTGAGAGTGTGCTGTCAGCTTACTTGATCCACAGGCGCAACGCGTCCCAGGCCCGGCCGATCAGTCCGGCCAGTTCCACCGGCTGCATCACCACCAGCGGCACGTTCGCCACCGGCGTGCCGGCAGCGGTCGTCACCTTGATCTGCCCGACCTGCTGGCCCTGCGTCAGCGGGGCCACCAGCGGATCGGTGCGCTCGATCTGCGTCTTCAGCTTGTCGCCCTCGCCCTTCGGGACCGTGACGAACAAGGCACCCGACGCCCCCAGCTGTGCCTCGGGCGTCTTGCCCTTCCACACCGGCACCGTCGCGATCGGCTTGCCGGCCTCGAACAGTCGCACCGCATCCCAGGCCTGGAAGCCCCAGTTCAGCAGCTTCTGGCTTTCGGCCGCGCGCGCCTCGCGCGACGAGGTGCCGAGTACCACGCTGACCAGGCGGCGCTTGCCGTTGGGCATGTCACGCACGGCGCTGGCGACCAGGCAGTAGCCGGCGGCGTCGGTGTAGCCGGTCTTCATGCCGTCGACCGTCGGGTCGCGGCCGAGCAGCAGGTTGCGGTTGTCCTGCTTGATCTTGTTGTAGGTGAACTGCCGCACCGAATAGAGCGGATAGAACTCCGGGAAGTCGGTGATGATCTTGGAGGCGATGGTCGCGACGTCGCGCGCCGACGCATAGTGCCCCGTCTCGGTCAGACCGGTGACGTTGCGGAACTGCGTGTTCTTCAGCCCCCACGCCTGCGCCTGCTTGTTCATCATGCCGACGAACGCGTCGAGCGAGCCGCCCACCGCCTCGGCCAACACCACCGACGCGTCGTTGCCGCTCTGCACGATCATGCCCTTGAGCAGATCGTCCACCTTGGGCGTCATCGTCGTGTCGATGAACATCAGCGAGCCACCGCCCTTGCGCTCGGACCAGGCGCGCTGTGACACCGGCAGCGTCTGCTCCAGGCTCAGCTTCTTGTCGCGAATGGCCGCGAACACCAGGTACGCGGTCATCAGCTTGGTGAGCGAGGCCGGGTCGGCCTGGGTGTCGGCGTCGCGCTCGGCCAGCACCTGCTGGCTGTTCAGGTCGAGCAGGATGTAACTGCGCGCCGCGATCTCCGGCGGCTGCGGGGCCTGGGCGTAAGAACAGAACACCGTGGCCGCGGCCACGAAGAAGGCAAGGAATCGTTTCATCAGCGGAAGGTCAGTTCGGGGAAGGGGCCGGGCGCCAGGCGCCGACCACCAGGGACTTGAGCAGCGGCAGCTGCCCATGGAAGAAGTGACCGGCGCCGGGAATCACCGTCACCGGCAGCGCCTGTGGCCGCGCCCAGTCGAACACCGCGGACAGCGGCACCACGTCGTCGGCCTCGCCGTGCAGCACCAGCGTGTCGGCCGGCACCGCGGCCACTCCGAAGCGGCTGGCCGCTGGCCCGACCAGCACCAGCCGCTCGGCCGGGGTTCCGGCCTCTGCAAGTCGCGCCGCGACGTTCGAGGCCACGTAGGCGCCGAAGGAGAAACCCGCCAGCACCAGCGGCTGCCCCGGGGCACGCTGGCTGACCACCACCGCCAGTGCATCGTCGATCTCACCCGGCCCGTGCGCCCAGGCACCGGCCGAGGCACCGACACCGCGGAAGTTGAAGCGCAGTGCCGCGTAACCGAGTTGAACGAAGGCGCGTGCCAGCGTCTGCACGACCTTGTTGTCCATCGTGCCGCCATGCTGCGGGTGCGGATGGCAGACCACGGCCAGGCCGCGCGGCGCGGATCCCGGCATGTCGAGCGCACATTCGATGTCGCCGGCCGGCCCGGCGACCTTCAGGCGCTGGGTCTGCGCGTTCATGCGCAGCACAGCGGGCCGGTCAACGCCCGACCTCCGGCGCCATGCGCAGACGCTCGACGACCTGGCCGTTCTTCAGGTGCGATTCGACGATCTCGTCGACGTCGTCCTGGTCGACGTAGGTGTACCAGACGGCCTCGGGGTAGACCACCGCCACCGGGCCGCCGGCGCAGCGGTCCAGGCACCCGGCCTTGTTGACGCGCACACCGCCGGGGCCGGCCAGGCCTTCGGCCTTGACGCGCGATTTGCAGCGGTCGAAGGCTGCCTGCGCATCGTGCTGGGCACAGGCGGCCTCACCGTTGTCCCGCTGGTTCAGGCAGAAGAAGATGTGGTGTCGGTAGTAGCTCATGCAGGTTCGCGCCGCCGTACGCGGCAAAAGGCGAATTGTAGGCAGCGCGCGTGGCCACAGCCTCCAGAAGCCCTTCAGTCACGGCGCTCGCGGCCCAGACGTCCGAGCAGCCAGACGATGGCCGCGAAAGGCCACATCCAGCCGATCCACTGCGCCAGGCCATGGAAGCGGATGAAGCGGCCTTGCTCCCAGCCCTGCAGGCTGTAGGCGAAGTACGGATCCACCGGCGCATGGCTCACCAGCACCGCGAGCGCCCCGAGCACGACGAGCCCCAGTCCGGAGGCGGCGCGGGGCGACAGCAGCGAGCACAGCGCCGCCAGCGCAGTGGCCAGCGCCAATGACGGCACCGTCTGCGGCGTCACCCAGGCCAGCGCATTGGCCGGGCCGAAGCTCAGCGTGGCCGACAGCGTGGTGGCCAGCAATCCGGCCAGCAACAAGCCGAAGACCAGCACCACCCTGCGCAGCCCCGGACGCGCCACGCTGAAAGCCACCAGCACCGGCGCCAGCAGGCCGAGCAGTTGCACCAGCGCGTCGGACAGCGGCGGCAGCGGCTGCACCGCCGGCGCGGCATTGCGGAGCACGTCCCGCAGGCCCTCACCCCAGGGCACGCCGTCGAGCACGGTCATCAGCCGTTCGCGCAGCGGCGGGGCGGCGTGGCCGACGCCCAGCGGCACCGGCATCGGGAACAGCAGCGCGACCGGCCACAGCGCCAGCAGGCTCAGGGCGCCGGCGCTGTCGCTGAGGAACCAGCGCTCGCGGACCTCCTGCCAGCGCTGCAGCAGGCCCAGCGCATGCAGCAGTGCGGCCAGCGCCGCACCCGCGGCAGCGCCAGCGCTGTTCAGCGCCCAGTCGACGCGCGAAGGCACACGCCCCGGCAGGAACTGCTGCGTCACCTCGGCGGCATAGGACAGCGCCGAGGCCGCCAGCAGCGCCAGCAGCGCGGCCCGCCAGGCTTGCGCCCCGCCGCGCACCTGCGCCACGTACAACAGCGCGCCCAGCGGCATGTAGCCCAGCACGTTGGACCAGACGTCGAAGGGGTCGCGCCACGGCGGCCAGGGCAGCGCCAGCAGCGCCGGCGGCGTGATGCCGGGCGGCCAGCGCCAGCCGCTGAACGGGTACAGGCTGGCATAGAGCACCAGCGCCGCATAGACCAGCGCCAGCGGCGCCGCGGAGCTGCGTTGGCGCAGGTTCAGGGCCACGTCAGAAGGGCTTGACGACCACCAGCACGACGATGGCCGCGAACAGCAGCACCGAGCTCTCGTTGAAGACGCGATACCAGCGCTCACTGCGCTGGTTGGCCTGGCGCTCGAAGCGGCGCAGCATGCGCCCGCAGGCATGGTGATAACCCAGGACGGCCAGCACCAGCAACAGCTTGACGTGCATCCAGCCGCCGCCCGGTCCCATGCCGATGCCGTAGCCGAGCCACAGCACCAGCCCCAGCAGCAACGCCGGCAGCGCCAGTACGCCGGCAAAACGATAGAGCTTGCGCGCCATCAGCAGCAACCGTGCGCGCTCGGCATGGCTGTCGGGCGCGACCATCGCCAGGTTGACGAACAACCGCGGCAGGTAGAACAGCCCGGCGAACCAGCTGGCGACGAAGACGATGTGGAAGGCCTTGACCCAGAGATATCCACTGCTGCCCATCACGCCATTATCGGAGGCACGCCGCATCTCGCCGCGCAGAACGAAAAAGGCCCCGGCACGAGGCCGGGGCCGGGAAGCCTTATCGCTGTCAACACGCTAAGGCGCCTGCTCAGGGAGGAAAAGCAGGGAATGAACACCTTGCGGCTATCATTCACCGGCGACTCTAACAGAGGCTTACATCTCTGCAATAGAGCAGTTACCCGGGCGGCCCTCGCACCCCCGCGAACACAGGACCCACGACGTGCACACGCCACCGCCCTACCCGGCCAGCCGCCCGCGCCGTCTGCGGCGCGATGTCTTCACCCGTGCGCTGGTGCGCGAGCACCGGCTGGCACCCGAAGACCTGATCCTGCCGGTCTTCGTGCTCGATGGCGAACGCCAGACGCAGGACGTGCCCAGCATGCCCGGCGTGCAGCGCCACAGCGTCGACCGGCTGTTCGCGCTGGCCGAGCAGTGCGTGGCGCTCGGTGTCCCCGTGATGGCCTTGTTCCCGGTGATCGAGCCTGCCCTGAAGTCACCCGACGGGCGCGAAGCCACCAACCCGGACGGCCTGATTCCGCGCGCGCTGCGCGAGCTGAAGAAGCGCTTCCCCGATCTGGGCCTGCTGACCGACGTCGCGCTCGACCCCTTCACCAGCCATGGCCAGGACGGCCTGCTCGACGACAGCGGCTACATCGTCAACGACAGCACGGTCGCGGTGCTGACGCAGCAGGCGCTGGTCCAGGCCGAGGCCGGCGTGGACATCGTCGCCCCCAGCGACATGATGGACGGGCGCATCGGCGCGATCCGCTCGGCGCTCGAGGCGCGTGGCCTGATCCACACGCGCATCATGGCCTACAGCGCCAAGTACGCCAGCGCCTTCTATGGCCCGTTCCGCGACGCCGTCGGCTCGGCGAAGAACCTGGGCAAGAGCGACAAGAAGGTCTACCAGATGGACCCGGGCAACAGCGACGAGGCGCTGCGCGAGGTGGCGCTGGACCTGGCCGAAGGCGCCGACATGGTGATGGTCAAGCCCGGCATGCCCTACCTGGACATCGTGCGCCGCGTGAAGGACGAGTTCCGCGTACCGACCTACGCCTACCAGGTCAGCGGCGAGTACGCGATGCTGAAGGCGGCTGCCGCCAACGGCTGGCTGGACCACGATGCGGTGATGATGGAGGCGCTGCTGGCCTTCCGCCGCGCCGGTGCCGACGGCGTGCTCAGCTACTTCGCGCTCGACGCCGCCCGGCTGCTGCGCCGCTGAAGCCCCCCCCACCCGCCGACTGCGCATGCGCGTCTTCCACATCGGGGTCGACCACTTCGTCGAGCTCGATGAACTGCCGACACAGCTGCCGCCAAACGGCTTCCTGTGGATCGGCAGCGCGCGGCGCGAGTTCGAGGTCGGCGCCGCCCGCGTGCAGGCCCAGCTGCAGAGCTGGACCGGCGGTCAGCTGGTCGACCTGCATGTGTCCGACCTGCTGAGCCAGCAACTGCCTTCGCACTTCGACTACACCTCCTGGTACGACCTGATGGTGTTCCGCCGGCTGGCGGTGGGCAGCGGCAGCGAATCGCTGTTCGTCGACGAACAGCATGGCACGCTGGCCAGCGCGCGCAAGGCGCTGCAGGCCATCGACACCAGCCCGGTCGGCTTCGCCGTCTTCGACCGGGTGCTGCTGACCGTGCATCCGGCCGACTGCGCGGTGCGCGACCATTTCGCCGCGCGGCTGCGACAACAGGCCGGCAGCGGCGAACCGCGCGGCCAGGCGCGCCTGCCGGCCAGCCCGGCGGACCTGATGCTGCGCATGGCCAACCACATGGTCGACAGCTACCTGGAACTGCGCCGCCTGCTGACGCGCCACCTGGGCACGCTGCAGAACGAACTGCTCGATTCGAAGAGCCGCTTCGACGACTGGAAGGTGATGCTCGAGGCGCGCAACACGCTGCACGTGCTGGAGGACACCTGCGAGGACCAGCGCAGCGCGATCCAGGAGTGGATCGACGCGATGGACGAGCTGCCGTCCGAGAGCGACAAGGCAGCCAAACGCGAGCGCGAGCTGCTGCGCCTGCGCTCACGCGACGTGCTCGAGCACATCGAGCGCGTGCTCACGCACGTGCGCCGGCTCGAACACTCGGTCGAGGCCGCCGTGCAGATGCACTTCTCGGCGCTGGGCCACCGCACCAACGACATCATGCGCACGCTGACCGTGCTGACCGCGATCTTCCTGCCGCTGAACCTGATCACCGGCTTCTTCGGCATGAACTTCGATACGCTGCCGCTGATCCATTCGGCCACCGGCATCTGGACCGCCGTGGGCGCGATGGCGATCATCGGCATCGGCCTGGTCGCCTATTTCCGGCGCAAGCGCTACCTGGGATCGCAGCTGCGCAAGTAGCGCTCCGGCGCCTCAGCGGGCGTAAGGGTCGTCGTAGCCCAGTCCGAGCAGCAGCCGCGACTCCAGAGCCTCCATCGCCTCGGCATCGGCGGTGGACGTCTCGTGGTCCCAGCCCTGCGCGTGCAGGGTACCGTGCACCAGCAGGTGCGCGTAATGCGACTGCAGGTCGATGTCGGCCGCCGCGGCCTCGCGCGCGACCACCGGCGCGCACAGCACCAGGTCCGCCTCGACCACCGGCGTGCGCACGTAGTCGAAGGTCAGCACGTTGGTGGCGTAGTCCTTGCCGCGGTAGTCGCGGTTCAACGCGCGCGCCTCGTCTCGCCGACGATGCGCACGGTGATCTGCGCCGGCCGCTCGAGCGCGGCCTGCACCCAGCGGCGCACGCGATGGCGAGGCAACAGCGCCCGGTGGCTGCCATCGGGCATCTGCAGCGACAGCTGCAGCGCCGGCCGCACGCGCCGAGCGGGGCTGGCCTGCGCCATCACCCGGCCTCGTCGCGCAGCCGCGCCGCGTCGTAGGCCTCGACGATGCGCGCCACCAGCGGATGGCGCACCACGTCGGACGCCTCGAACTGCGTGAAGGCCACGCCCGGCACGTTGGCCAGGACCGCCTGCGCCTCCACCAGCCCGCTGGTGCGTCCCTTCGGCAGGTCGATCTGGCTGGTGTCGCCGGTGACCACGCAGCGCGAGCCGAAGCCGATGCGCGTCAGGAACATCTTCATCTGCTCGCTGGTGGTGTTCTGCGCCTCGTCGAGGATGACGAAGGCATGGTTCAGCGTGCGCCCGCGCATGAAGGCCAGCGGCGCGACTTCGAGCAGTCCCTTGTCGAAAGCCCGCGTCACGCGCTCCAGGCCCATCAGGTCGTAGAGCGCGTCGTACAGCGGTCGCAGGTACGGGTCGACTTTCTGCGCCATGTCGCCGGGCAGGAAGCCGAGCCGCTCGCCAGCCTCGACCGCGGGCCGCGTCAGCACGATGCGCTGGACCGTGCTGCGCTCCAGCGCATCGACGGCGCAGGCCACCGCCAGGAAGGTCTTGCCGGTGCCGGCCGGGCCGATGCCGAAGCTGATGTCGTGCGTCAGCATGTGGCGCAGGTAGCGCAGCTGGTTCGGCGAGCGCGCAGCCAGATCGGCACGGCGCGTGTGCAGCGCGATCGCGGGCCCGGTCGACGAGCCGTCCGCCGCTGCCGCCTCAGGCGCCCCCGCCGGCGCCGTCACAGGTTGGCGCAGCGCCTGCTGCAATGCCTCGGCATCGATCGGCCGCTGGGCCATGTCGTACAGCCGCTGAAGCGCGGCCAGTGCGGCCTCGGCCGCGGCCTTGTCACCGTCGATGCGAAAACGCTCCTGGCGGCGCGTCAGCGTCACGCCGAACGCCCGCTCGACGCTGCGCAGGTGCTCATCGAGCACGCCGCAGAGGTTGGCCAGACGCGCGTTGTCTGCAGGCGTGAAGGCAAGTCGAAGGATCACTGGACGTGCGGTGCTCGCGAAACGGAACAAGCGCACATTGTCCTCCGCTCGCCCGCCACCGGCCTCCTGCACAATCTTCGGTCCCATGCAGCGCCCCCCATTTCCGACCGCCGACCGCCACCGCGCGCGCGGCCTGGCGTGGCGGCTGCTCTGGCCGCTGCTGTTGTGGGCGCTGTGTGCCGCCGCCTCGGCGCAGGGCGTGCGCGTGCACGCCGCGCAGGCCGCGGTGGCCAACAGCACGGCCTTCCCCGTCGACCGGCCCGCACCACTGGTCGACCTGCCGGACGACTGGGCGCTGAGCCGGCCGGGCAGCAGCGGGCCGGTGTGGTACCGCGTGAGCTTCACCGCGCCGGGGTTGCACGACAGCGGCGACCTGCTGGCGGTCTACATCGAGCAGGTCTGCACCAATCTCGAGGTCTATCTGAACGGGCAGCTGCTGCACAGCGGCGGCCGCATGAGCGAACCGATCACGCAGAACTGCAACCATCCGCAGCTGGTCAGCCTGCCTGCGGCGCTGATCGGCACCGGGCTGAACTCGCTGGACATCAAGGTGGTCGGCCACCCGCTGGAGCAGGTGGCCTCGCGGCACCGCTCCGGCCGGCTGTCGGCGCTGGAGATCGGGCCACAGTCGGCGCTCGGCCCGCAGTACGCGCGACAGCTGGCGCTGAACGTGCTGATACCGCAGGCTCTGAGTGCGACGCTGCTGCTGATGGGCAGCTTCATGTTCGTGCTCGGCTGGATGAACCGGCGCGAGAGCCATCTGGCCTACTTCGGCGTGCTGTCGGTCGGCTGGGCCGTGCTCGAGACCCGGCTGTGGCTGCGCGACCTGCCGTTCGGCAACAACGTGGCCGAAATGCTGCTGTGCTCCCTGATGCCGGTGCTGGCGCTGGCCAGCGTGCAGTTCCTGATGCGCTACGCGCGACACCGCAACCGGCTGCTCGATATCGCACTGCCGCTGCAATGCCTGGTGATGCCGGCCAGCCTGTGGCTCGCCGGCCCGGAGCGGCTGTATGCCATGGCCAGCTTCTGGTATCTGCTGCTGGCGCTGCAGGTGCTGGCCGCCGCGTTCTTCTACCTTCACGCGCAGTGGCGTGCACGCAGCGCCGCGTTCTGGCCGATGACGCTGGTGCTGGGCGTGGCCATCGTCGCCGTCGGCATCGAGTACGTGTCGCAACGCTTCGGCGTGCACTCGCTGGCGTCGCGCCTGGCACACATCGTCACGCCGCTGACGATGGTGCTGCTCGGCCTGCGCCTGCTGCAGCAGCAAGGTCGTGCGCTGCAGGTGGCCGAGCAGAGCAATGTCCAGCTCGAACAGCGCATCCGCGAAGCCACTGCCGAGATCGAGCGCAACTTCGCCCAACTGGCCGAGATGCGCGTGGAGAAGGTCACCGAGCGCGAGCGCAAGCGCATCGCGGCGGACCTCCATGACGACCTCGGCGCGAAGCTGCTGACCATCGTCCATACCAGCGAGTCCGAACGCATCAGCACGCTGGCGCGCGAGGCGCTGGAAGAGATGCGCCTGTCGGTGCGCGGCCTGACCGGCAAGCCGGTGCAGCTGATCGACGCGCTCGGCGACTGGCGCGCCGAGGTGGTGTCGCGGCTGGGCCAGGCCGGCATCGAGGCCGACTGGAGCTCGCCTTCGGGCGAGCTGCCGCAGACGCTGTCGGCACGCGCCTTCGTGCAGACCACGCGCATCCTGCGCGAATCGGTCAGCAACGTCATCAAGCACAGCGGCGCGACCCACTGCTCGGTCGGCTGCGAGATCACCGACGGCGACCTGCAGATCATCGTGCGCGACAACGGCAACGGCATCCCGATGGAGCTCGACGGCCGCCTCGATCGCGGCCACGGCATGGCCAGCATGAAGCACCGCGCCAAACAGTTGCAGGGTCAGTGTCTCGTCGAATCAGGTCCCGGCTACGGAACCGTGATACGGCTCACGCTTCCGCTGGATCGGGCCACCGAGCTGACGGATGGACGGTTAGCATGAGCTTCGAAGTCCGCGAAGCACTGCCATGACCAATATTCTTCTGCTGGAAGACCTGCCCGAGATCCGCGCCTGGCTCAGCAGCCTGGTGATGCAGGTCTTTCCCGACGCACAGATCGCCGAGGCCGCACGCGTGCACGACGCACTCGGGCTGGTGTCGGCCATCAAGTTCGACCTCGCGCTGGTCGATCTGGGCCTGCCCGACGGTTCGGGCGTGGACGTGGTGGCGGCGCTGCGCGAGCAGCAGGCCGAGACGCAGTGCGTGGTGGTGACGATCCACGACGACGACGACCACCTGTTCCCCGCGCTGCAGGCCGGCGCCTTCGGCTACATCCTCAAAGAACAGGCGCGCGAGCTGATCATCGAGCAGCTGCAGCGCATCAGCCAGGGCGAGCCGCCGCTGTCGCCGTCGATCGCGCGCCGCGTGATGGCCTACTTCGCGGCGAAGTCCAAGCCGCAGCCGTCCGTGTCGGCGATGCCGCACGTCTCGCTGACCGACCGCGAAACCGAGGTGCTGCTGCGCGTCGCCAAGGGCTACACGCTGCCCGAGATCGGCCAGCAGCTTTCGCTGTCGAGGCACACGATCGCCGACTACGTCAAGCAGATCTACCGCAAGCTGAACGTCAGCTCGCGCGCCGAAGCCGCGCTCGAAGCGCAGCGCATGGGCCTGTTCGGACGCTGACCCTGCCCGCGCGCTGGTGACGACGCATGCAGTGCGTTGTCGCGCAGGCTCACATCGCGTCAGCGATGTGAAGGCGACGGCAGCCGCCGTGCCGTAGCCATAATCGCCGGATGATCGGACGGCTCACCGGCATCCTCGCAGAGAAATCTCCGCCCCAGGTCCTGGTGGACGCGGGCGGCGTCGGCTACGAGCTCGACGTGCCGATGAGCAGCTTCTTCAACCTGCCGGCGCTCGGCGAGCGCGTCACGCTGCTGACGCACTTCGTCGTGCGCGAGGACGCGCAGCAGCTGTTCGGCTT